>NZ_JBFRDA010000004.1:0-237547 GCF_052113345.1 Pseudarthrobacter sp. YAF2
TTTGATTTGTCGGGCCGGGTTGCGTTGGTGACGGGTTCGAGTCGGGGGATTGGCAGCGCGTTGGCCCGGGCGCTGGCCGATGCCGGCGCAACAGTGGTGTTGAACGGTGTGAACGGGGAGCGGCTCAAGGATGCCGCGGCCGCGATGGCTTCCGATTATGCGCCCGGCCGTATCCACAGCGTCGCCTTCGACGTCACGGGTGACGCGGAGGCGGCGCGCGGGRTTGCGTGGGTGGAGGAGAATGTGGGTCCGTTGGAGATCCTGGTGAATAACGCCGGGATCCAGCACCGGGTGCCGATGCTGGATTTGGACGTSRMGGACTGGGAWCGGGTGATTTCCACGGACCTGACCAGCGCGTTCCTGGTGGGCAGGGAAGCGGCGCGGCGGATGATTGGCCGGGGGCGGGGCAAGATCATCAACATCTGCTCGGTGCAGACKGACCTKGCCCGGCCCACGATCGCCCCGTATGTGGCGGCGAAGGGCGGGTTGCGGAACCTGACGCGGGCGATGACGGCKGAGTGGGCCGGGTCCGGGYTGCAGATCAATGGGATCGCCCCGGGGTATATCCATACGGAGATGACGCAGAACCTGGTGGAYGATGAGCAGTTCAATGCCTGGATCCTGGGCCGGACGCCCGCCCACCGCTGGGGCACSGTTGAGGACCTGGCCGGGCCGGTGGTGTGGCTGGCCTCGGACGGGTCGAACTTCGTGAACGGGCAGACCATCTTCATCGATGGTGGAATGACGGTGGTGGTYTGATGGCAACGCCCCTTGACCTTGAATTGCCGGCCACGGGTCCGGCGCTGGTGGCCCATGCCGCCGGTGACCTGCGGATCGATGAGGTCCCGCTGCCCCGGCCGGCAGCAGACGAAGCRGTGGTGGAGGTGGCGTTCGGCGGGATTTGTGGTTCGGACCTGCATTACTGGCTGCACGGTGCGGCGGGGGAGTCGATCCTGAAGGCGCCGCTGGTCCTGGGCCACGAAATTTCCGGGACGGTGGTGCGGGCCGCGGCCAACGGGGCAGGCCCGGTGGCCGGGACCGCCGTCGCCGTCCACCCCGCCACTCCCGGCCCAGGCGCCGCGCGCTATCCGGCGGACCGGCCCAACCTGTCCCCGGGGTGCACGTACCTGGGCAGCGCCGCCCGCTACCCGCATACGGATGGCGCGTTCAGCCGGTACGTGAACCTCCCGGTGCGGATGCTCCGCCCGCTACCGGCGGGACTGGACCTGCGGACCGCAGCATTGATTGAACCGGCGTCCGTGGCCTGGCACGCCGTATCCCGGGCCGGAGACGTCCGCGGAAAAACCGCGCTGGTCATCGGTTCCGGCCCGATCGGCGCCCTCGCCGTCGCAGTCCTGAAACAGGCCGGCGCGGCCCGGATCACCGCCGTGGACCTCCATCCCAAGCCTCTTCAGATCGCCCGCGCGGTCGGGGCCGATGAGGTGATCAACGCCGCGGACACCGCAGCGATCGCGCCCGTGGAGGCCGACGTCGTGATCGAATCCTCCGGCAACCACCACGGCCTGGCCTCAGCCATCACCGGCGCGGTCCGCGGCGGGACCGTGGTCATGGTCGGGCTGCTGCCCACCGGCATGCAGCCGGTGCCCATCTCCCTGGCCATCACCCGCGAACTCGACCTCAAAGGCTCCTTCCGCTTCAACGACGAAATCGACGACGTGATCACCGCCCTCGCGGACGGCACCCTGCACATCGACCCCGTCATCACCCACCAGTTCCCGCTCACCGATGCCCTGCACGCATTCGAGGTGGCCAAGGACTCCACCAGCTCGGGCAAGGTGCTTCTGAGCTTCGGCGGGGAAGGCCGCTGAGCGTCACTGCCGGACGGGGATGAACACCCGTGGTTGCTCCGTCCATGTGTCGGCCATCTGGGACATGGTCCGCCGCATGATCCGGTCCGATGCCTCGCGGGCGGCGGGAGCGTCGCCCTTGGCGATTGCCTCTGCGACATCTTCGTGCCACTGCAGGGCGGCCTGGTGGGGATGGTCCGGCATCAGGCCGTGCACGGTCCGGCCCGTCAGTGTTTCGGCCACCTGCCCCATGAGGTTGGCGAACATTTCGTTGCCGGAGCCGGAGAGCAGCAGCGAATGGAAGCGGATGTCCAGTTCCAGGAACCGGGCAACTTCGCCCTTGTTGCCGGCTTCCCGCATGGCGCGGGCAACGTCAACGAGTTCCAGGCGCAGCGGTGCCGGCGCGTTCGCTGCTGCCAGTTCGGCAGCTGCAGGTTCCACGGCGGCGCGGAGTTCGGCGAGGGAGCGCAGCTGGGCGCCGCGCGCGTCGCTGGCCAGCCGCCACCGGATCACCTGCGGATCAAAGGGATTCCAGCGGCTTGAGGGCAGCACCCGGATGCCAACCCGCTTGGTGGTTTCCACCAGGCCCAGGGACTGCAGGACGCGTACCGCTTCGCGGATTACGGAGCGGGAAACCTTCAGTTCATCCTCCAATTGCTCGGCGAGCATGACGTGTCCCGCGGGGAGATCCCCTGAGATGATCCGGGTGCCCAGGTTCTCGATGGCACGGTGGTGGAGGCTGCTGGTCATGCTGCTAAGCCTAGTTGCTGGCGGATGCGGGATTGCCGGCAACCCGGGACGGCCGGGACAGGGGAGGGCGGCGGTCCTAGACTGGCACCGACACAATCGGTTTCATGACGCGGACGTTACTTTCGCGTCACCGCCAGAATATATATGCTTTATTCCGACCCCCTGATATGCCCCGGGGTCCCAACCCGCAGCGGAACCCTGGATCCGGGGCAAACAATGAATTGGAGTTATTGATGTCTGCACACATCGGTGTCACCGGCCTCGCAGTGATGGGCGCCAACCTGGCCCGCAACCTCGCCCGCAACGGGTTCACGGTTGCCCTGCACAACCGGTCGGTGGAGAAGACCGACGCGCTGCTGGAGAAGCACGGCTCGGAAGGCGATTTCATCCGGACCGAATCCCTGCAGGAACTGGTCGATTCCCTGGAGAAGCCGCGCCGGGTGTTGATCATGGTCAAGGCCGGAAAGCCGGTGGATTCGGTGATCGAGCAGTTGGAGCCGCTGCTGGAACCGGGCGACATCATTATCGACGCCGGCAACTCGCACTACGAGGACACCCGCCGCCGGGAAGCCGCGCTGGCCAAGAAGGACCTGCACTTCGTGGGCGTCGGGGTGTCCGGCGGCGAAGAGGGTGCGCTGAACGGGCCGTCCATCATGCCCGGCGGGTCCAAGGAGTCATACAAGGCCCTCGGCCCGCTGCTGGAAAAGATTTCGGCAAAGGTCGACGGCGAGCCCTGCTGCGCGTGGATTGGCACCGACGGCGCCGGCCACTTCGTCAAGATGGTCCACAACGGCATCGAATACGCCGACATGCAGGTCATCGGTGAGGCCTTTGACCTGCTGCGCTCGGGCGCCGGCATCGAACCGGCCGAGCAGGCAAAGATTTTCTCCGAGTGGAACCAGGGCGAACTCTCCTCGTTCCTGATCGAAATCTCCGCCGAGGTCCTGGGCCACGTCGATGCCAAGACCGGCAAGCCTTTCGTGGACGTTGTCGTCGACGCCGCGGGCCAGAAGGGCACCGGACGCTGGACCGTGATCTCGGCACTGGAACTCGGTTCCCCCGTGTCCGGCATCGCAGAGTCCGTGTTCGCCCGTGCGCTCTCTTCCCAGGCGGAGCAGCGCAAGCTTGGCCAGGAGCTGCTGGCCGGCAACGAGGCGACCGTTGAGATCCCGGAGACGTTCGTTGAGGATGTCCGCCAGGCACTGTACGCCTCCAAGCTGGTTTCCTACGCACAGGGCCTGGACATGCTGACCTCCGCGGCCAAGGAATACGGCTGGGACCTGAAGCTGGACGAAATCGCCTCCCTCTGGCGCGCGGGTTGCATCATCCGTGCCGAACTCCTCAAGGACATCACCAAGGCCTACGCTGCCGATGAGAAGCCGGCAAACCTGCTGTTCGCGCCGGCGTTCACCAAGGCCATTGGCGACGCCCTCCCGGCATGGCGGCGTGTAGTTGCCACCGCGGTGCAGCTCGGCATCCCGGTGCCGGTGTTCTCCTCCTCGCTGGCGTACTACGACGGCCTGCGCCGCAAGCGCGTTGCCGCCGCCCTGATCCAGGGCCAGCGCGACCTCTTCGGCGCCCACACCTATGGCCGCGTGGACACAGAGGGTACGTTCCACACCCTCTGGGGCGAAGACAAGTCCGAAATCGGAGCAGTAGATACCCACTAGGTTCCGCTGCAGGTATGCACAAGGCGGGCAGTTTCCGGTGATCCGGAAACTGCCCGCCTTGTGTTGTCATGCGCTTGCTGACCGGCCTCAGGCCTGATCAGCACGGTTAGAGATGGTATTCGATGTCGTACTCGGCCGGATCCACTGCGGGCTTGGTTTCCCGCTGCGCATCCCGGTGGCGCCACTTCGCAGGGACGCCGGTAACGATCGATTCCGGCGGCGCGTCCTTGACCACCACGGCGTTGGCGCCCACGGCGCTGTCCCGGCCAATGGTGATGGGCCCCAGGACCTTGGCACCCGCCCCGATGGTCACGCGGTCACCGATGGTGGGGTGGCGCTTAATCCGTGCCAGGGACCGCCCGCCCAGCGTGACACCGTGGTAGATCATCACGTCCTCGCCGATCTCGGCGGTCTCACCGATCACCACCCCCATGCCGTGGTCGATGAAGAACCGCCGGCCGATGGTGGCACCGGGATGGATCTCGATACCGGTCCAGGACCTTCCCAGCTGGGACAACAACCGAGCCGGGAAACGCAGGGCAGGGTTCTGCCACAGCCGGTGCGTCAACCGGTGGATCCAGATGGCGTGCAGGCCGGAATAGGCGAAAAAGTTCTCAAAAGAACCTCGAGCCGCCGGGTCGTGGGACCGGGCGGCCTCGAGGTCTTCCTTCAGTCTTGCGAAAAAGCCCACAAAGTTCTTTCTACAGGAAACGGGCGGATGGCGGACTGATCAGCCGCGGATGTCGTCATAGAGCACGGTGGAGATGTAACGCTCACCGAAGTCGCACACGACCGCAACGATCAGCTTGCCGGCATTTTCCGGGCGCTTGGCCAGTTCCAGTGCGGCCCAGACGATCGCTCCCGAGGAGATGCCGCCCAGGATACCTTCCTTGATGCCGAGCTCGCGGGCGACGCGGACCGAGTCCTCAAGGGTGGCGTCGATGACCTCGTCGTAGACGGTGGTGTCCAGCAGTTCCGGGATGAAGTTGGCGCCCAGTCCCTGGATCTTGTGCGGGCCGGGGGCGCCGCCGTTCAGGATGGCGGAATCCTTGGGCTCCACGGCCACGATCTGCACACCGGGCTTGCGTTCCTTCAGCACCTGTCCGACGCCGGTGATGGTTCCGCCGGTGCCGATGCCTGCCACGAAGATGTCAACGGCGCCATCGGTGTCTTCCCAGACTTCCTCGGCGGTGGTCTTGCGGTGGATCTCCGGGTTGGCTTCGTTGGCGAACTGCTGCGCCCAGATGGAGTTCTCGGTGTTGGCCACGATCTCCTGGGCCTTTTCCACGGCGCCGCGCATGCCCTCGGACCCCGGGGTGAGCACGATCTCGGCGCCAAAGGCACGGAGCATGACGCGGCGTTCGGTGGACATGGTTTCCGGCATGGTCAGGATGACCTTGTAGCCGCGTGCGGCGCCCACCATGGCAAGGGCGATCCCCGTGTTGCCGGACGTACCCTCGACGATGGTGCCGCCGGGCTTGAGGGCGCCCGACTTTTCCGCGGCGTCGATGATGGCGACGCCGATACGGTCCTTGACGCTGTTGGCCGGGTTGTAGAACTCCAGCTTGACCGCAACGGTGGCGTCCAGTCCCTCGCTGAGCCGGTTCAACCGGACCAGCGGGGTCCCGCCGACCAGTTGCGTTACATCGTCATAGATCCGTGCCATGTACATACGCCTATCTCTAAGGGGTGAATACTGAGGTCAGCCTAACGAGGCCGCGTAACGGTGCCTAAGCGTTAAGCCATGCAGAGTAATATTTCCTGGCCTTGGCCAGCTTGGGATTGATGATCACCTGGCAGTACCCCTGTTCGGGGTGCTTGGCGTAGTAGTCCTGGTGGAATTCCTCCGCCACGTGGAAGCGGGGCAGGCGGCTGACCTCGGTGACGATGGGATGCTTCCACAGCGCCTGGTTGCGTTCGATCGCTTCCTCGAACAGGATCTTCTCTTCCGTGGTCTCGTAGAACATGGAGGAACGGTACTGGGTGCCGACGTCGTATCCCTGGCGGTTCAGGGTGGTGGGATCGTGGAGGGCGAAGAACATGTCCAGGATGACTTCGGCCGGAATGACCTCCTCGTCGAACGTGACGGCCACCACCTCCGCATGGCCTGTGGTCCCGCTGCAGACCGAGTAGTAGTCGGGCTGGGGGTCGTGCCCGCCGGTATAGCCTGACACCACCGAGCTGACGCCCTTGGTCTTCTGGTAAACAGCGTCGAGGCACCAGAAGCAGCCCCCGCCAAGAACAAAAGTTTTCATGACCTCTTCAATGGTTGACGGCGCCGGATGATTCCCGCCGGCTTCACCCTGCGCCGCAACATGCGGCGGCGGGAAGGCGATGGGGTAAAACTAAGACTATGGAACCTGTGGACACCGACGCTACCGGCCAGGCGGATCACGACGCCGAAACCTCCTCCGACACGCCGGCCCGGGGCGGTGCGGCCGAGGCTCCCACCCTGGCCGAACTGCTTCTTGCCGTGGAGGAGCTGTGGCCGGAATCGCTGGCGGAGAACTGGGACGAGGTAGGGCTTGTGGCGGGCCACCCTTCCGCCCCGGTCACCAAGGTGATGTTCGCGGTGGACCCCACCCTGGAAGTCATTGAAGAAGCCATTGAATGGGGTGCCGGGCTCCTCATTACCCACCACCCGCTGCTCCTGAAGGGTGTCACGTCGGTGGCTGCCACCACGGCCAAGGGCCGGGCGGTCCACCGGCTCATCGAGTCGGGGACGGCACTGCTGACCGTGCACACCAACGGGGACTCCGCCGTCGGAGGCGTCTCCGACGTGCTGGCGGATGCGCTGGGACTCCAGGACGTTGCGCCGCTCACCATGGCGGCCAACGGGCTGCCGGAGGAAGGCATTGGGCGTGTGGGCGACCTGGCGGACGCGATGAGCCTGGGGGATTTCGCGGCACGGGTGTTCGGCATTCTTCCGTCAGTTGCGGGGGGTGTGCGCGTTTCCGGTGACAAGGACGGGCTGGTGCGGCGGATTGCCGTGTGCGGCGGCGCCGGGGACTCCCTGTTCAACGAGGTCAGGGCCAGCAACGCGGACGTGTATGTGACTGCCGACCTTCGCCACCACCCCGCATCAGAGGCCCGCGAGGCGGCCCTCAACGGCCGGCCGTACCTGGTGGACGTCTCGCACTTTGCCAGTGAATGGCTGTGGTTGCCGGCCGCCGCGGCAGCCCTGGGCAACGTCCTGGCGGACCAGGGGCACGAGCTGGAGATCCGGGTCAGCACCACCAACAGCGATCCGTGGGACTTCATCCTCACTCCGGGCTGAGGCCGGCAGCGAGGCAGCGGTGCAGCCCAGGCGATAGAGTCTAGGAAGCGCCGGTAAGGTGCCCGGCCCAGGGCCGGAAAGGACCAAGCGGAGGTAACAGTGGCGAAGGCAGCACCGGCGGAACAGTTGAAGTTGCTCGAACTGCAAGGACTGGACGCCAGGCTGACCGGCCTCACCAACCGCCGGCGCACCCTTGAAAATGATCCCCGCATCAAGGACCTCGAAGCGGCACTGTCCGTGGCCAACGGAGAACTGGGTGCTGCCAAGGTGGCGGTGCACGATGCCGAAGCCGCGCTCAAGCGGGCGGAAGCCGACGTCGAACAGGTCGCGTCGCGCATCGAACGCGACGAAGCCCGGCTCAACAGCGGCACCGGGCTTTCGAAGGACCTGGTGGCCCTGCAGAAGGACATTGTCTCGCTCAACAAGCGGCGCTCCGACCTCGAGGACGTGGAACTGGAAATCCTGGAGCGGCTGGATACGTTGCGGGAACGGCAGGCAGCCCAGCAGCAGATCGTCGATGACATCCAGGGCTCGTTTGGCACTATCCGGGCCGAGTTGGATGCTGCCCTCGCCGAGGTTGCCGCCGAGGCTTCAGGGCTCGTGGCCCGGCGCGCCGAATTCGCCGCAGGCCTGGATACGGGCATGCTGGCCGTTTACGAAAAGACCCTCGCCAAGCGGGGCGTGGGCGCCGCGCGGCTGTTCCACGGGACATCGGAGGCATCGGGCATGAAGCTAAGCCCCGGCGACCTCGCTGCGATCAAGGCGGCCGCGGCGGATGAGATCGTGTTCTGCCCGGACTCCGGCGCCATCCTGGTCCGTTCGGACGAATGGTCCTGAACCGCCGCCGGGTCAGCCGGGCAGGATAATGTTCAGGGCATGGGGCTTGCGTGCCGTGCCCGGCACCAGCTCTGCGTCCCATTTTTCGCGCGTCACCTTCAACAGGTCCGAGGCCGCGGCCGGGGCTTTTCCGCGGCGTACCAGCAGGTGCCGCGCCAGTTCGCCCCGAGTGTGCTTGGCGAAATGGCTCACCACTTTCCGCACGCCGGCAGCCTCCGTGAACACATTGACCGTGACGGTCTGCTCCGGCGGCGCCGCCCACGCGGCCGCATAGGTGCTGGAACGGCAGTCAACCACCAGGTGGTCCTCGGCGGCACGGCCCAGCGTGTCATCCAACTGTGCCCTCCAGAACGGAGCCAGCCGGCCGACGTCGGGCAATGCCGTCCCCATCGAAAGCCGGTAGGCGGGGACGCTGTCGCCAAAGCGAAGGGCCCCCCACAGCGCGGAAACCACCAGCACTGAGGCGTCCGCCTTGCGCCGCTGCGCGGGCGTCAGGCTCCGGTATCCCAAGGCGTCGTACAGGACTCCTGAATAGATGCTGTGGGCCGGGGCGGCAGGCTCGGCGTGGAGCCGCGTGTTGCGTTCGACGTCGTCCCGCAGCGAGGGACCCACGCCCAGCAAGGCGAGGGCGTCCTGGTGCGCGCTGACCGTTCCCAGCGCCTCCAGGACCTTGGCGCGGGACGGATTGAGCTCCGGGAAACTCAGCGAGGGCCAGTCGACGGCGGACCCGCGGCGCGCGGGTGTCTTTCCTTCGGAAGGGGGAAGCAGAATCAGCACCGTCCGATCCTACCGGCGACAAAAGCGGTCGGGGGCGCCGGTAGACTGGACCCGGATGGGACAGCCAGACGGCCGCGCGCCACGCAAGTGGCTCGAGGAACGTCCGGGCTCCGCAGGGCAGGGTGGTGGGTAACGCCCACTCGGGGTAACCCGCAGGCCAGTGCCACAGAAAACAGACCGCCTGCCTTTCCGGCCTTCGCCGGAAAGCGCAGGTAAGGGTGAAACGGTGGTGTAAGAGACCACCAGCTTCCCGGGTGACCGGGAAGGCTAGGTAAACCCCACCCGGAGCAAGGCTAGACAGGACACGTTCGAGGGCTGCCCGCCCGAGTGTCCGGGTAAGCCGCTGGAGGGTGCCGGCAACGGTACTCGTAGATGGATGGCCGTCGCTCCCTTGCCGGCAACGGCAGGGGAGAACAGAACCCGGCGTACCGGCTGTCCCATCCGCAAAACCGGGTTTGACCTTGGGCGCTGTGTTGGGGATGCTGGACCGTGCCCGTTATTACTGATGTCCGGCCGGCCGCCGGGACGGCCGGAAGGCTGCCCGGCCTGCGTTCCCGGATTCTCGCCCTTGCCGGGTTCCTTGGACTGTCGGCTGCGGCCTGGGTGCTGGCCTCGATCCCCATCATCCTCAATTCCAGCGGCTGGTATGCCGGCTCGCTCAAAGCGCCGTGGATGCCGCCGCCGCTGATGTTCCGGATCACCTGGATGGTGCTGTACATCGGAGTTGCGGCCGCGGCCTGGCTGGTTTGGCGCAAGGGCCGATTGAAAGGGCCGGCCCTGGCCGGTTACGCCGTCCAGCTTCTGCTTAACGCCGCGTGGCCGGTGACGTTCTTCGCGATGTACCCCATGGCAGGTACCGCTGCCCTGTGGGCGGCGCTTCTGGTCATCTGTTCCCTGGCCGCGACCCTGGCGTTCCTGATCGTCCGGTTCGGTCCGATCGACGCCACCGCCGGGCTCCTGATGTTGCCGTACTTCGCCTGGGTGGTCTTTTCCGCCAGCCTGAACCTGTACTCCGCCGTCCATAACTGAGAGCTGCGCCGGCCCGTGTGAGTGATTTCACGCAGCGCAGGCGTGATCGGGGAGCTGCGCCAAATTAGAATGGATACCGGACGCAGGAGTTCTACCGCCGAAAGTTGCGTTCGCAACCGGCGGTTTTTCTTTGCACGCGATCCAGGTGCCTGGGGGTCGACCCCTGCAGGTGCCGGTGCCCCTGGACATCATCAGGTGGCCTACATCTGTGTACGAGGACGTACACGGCTGAACCGAGGAAGGTATTTCTGTGAGCCAGACGTCTGATTCTTGTCTTGATACGTGGATGGGCCGGGAGGCCCTCGCCGAGGCCATGATCCCGGTGATCGGCAGGCTGTACCGCGAAAACAACGTGGTGACCAGCATCCACGGCCGGAGCCTGATCAATAAGTCCACCATGAACATCCTCAAGGCACACCGCTTCGCGCGCCGGATGAGCAAGGACGAACTGCTCCTGGAGGACACGGCGCCGCTGCTGAACACCCTGGCCGGGCTGGAACTGGGCGCTGCCGCGATTGACATCGCCCGCCTTAATCAGAAGTTCAAGGAAGAGGGCAACGGAGCCACCCTTGAAGAGTTCCTCCGCGCCGAACTCGCCGAGATCGTTGGCAAGCGTGGCGGTGACGAGCGCACCAGCACGGATGTGGTGCTCTACGGATTCGGCCGCATCGGACGGCTCCTGGCACGCCTCCTGATCGAAAAGGCCGGCGGCGGCCACGGCCTGCGCCTGCGTGCCATCGTGGTTCGCCGCGGTTCCGACAACGACCTTTCCAAGCGGGCCAGCCTGCTCCGGCGGGACTCCGTCCACGGTTCCTTCGAGGGCACCATCCGGGTCGACGAAGAAGCCAACACCATCACGGCCAACGGTGTCCGTATCCAGGTGATCTACTCGAACGACCCCGCCACCATCGACTACACGGCCTACGGCATCAACAACGCGCTGGTGGTGGACAACACGGGCCGCTGGCGCGATGCCGAGGGGCTGTCCCAGCACCTCCAGAGCAAGGGCGTTGCCCGCGTCCTGCTGACGGCTCCGGGCAAGGGCGAACTGAAGAACATCGTCCACGGCATCAACCACCGGGACATCAACGATTCGGACCGGATCGTCTCCGCGGCCTCCTGCACCACCAACGCCATCACTCCGGTCCTGAAGGCCATCAACGACAAGTTCGGCGTGGTCCACGGGCACGTGGAAACCGTGCACTCCTTCACCAACGACCAGAACCTGATCGACAACTTCCACAAGGGCGACCGCCGTGGCCGTTCCGCCGCGCTGAACATGGTCATCACCGAAACCGGTGCCGCCAAGGCGGTGGCCAAGGCCCTGCCCGAGCTCCTGGGCAAACTGACCGGCAGCTCCATCCGCGTCCCCACCCCGGACGTCTCGCTGGCCATCCTGAATCTCAGCCTGGAGAACGGCACCACCAAGGATGAGGTGAACAATTACCTGCGCGAGATGTCGCTGCACTCGGACCTGCGCAAGCAGATCGACTACATCGACTCGCCTGAAGTTGTCTCCACCGACTTCGTGGGCTCCCGCCGCGCCGGCATTGTTGACGGCCTGGCCACGGTGTCCACCGACAAGAACCTGGTCCTCTACGTCTGGTACGACAACGAATTCGGCTACAGCTGCCAGGTGGTCCGGGTCATGGAGGAAATGGCCGGCGTGAACCCGCCGTCGTTCCCTGCCAAGGAAAGCGCGGCCGCCCTCGCCGCGATCGCCGTCTGACCAAAAAGCGACACGTCCTGCCAATTCCCGGCTGGTTCACTGGAATCAGCCGGGAAACCGGACCAGACTGGTGGCATGGACAACGAATCGACGCTTCAGCACGAAACCACCCTCGAACACGCACTCGACGTGGCCAAGGCCAACCACAAGGAAGCTGTCAGGCTCCTTGAAGGCGCCCGCGCCGCGCACCAGGCAGGGGACGCCAGCGAGAAGCGCGTGCGCCAGCTCGAGGAACTCCTGGCCACCGCGGAGGAAGACCTCCGACGGGTCACGCGCGAACAGTAGCGCTGTGGCCGTGTGATCCATCACTCGTCCTCAACAGTGTGGATATCGGCGGCCGGCCGCGCTCCCTGTCCTAGGCTCTTGGGGTGCCCCACTTTAGCCACCCGGCATCAGAGCCGTGACTGTCAGCTGGTCCGCCTACCGCCGTGCGCGCCGACGTTCCCGCCAGGCGTGGGGGCTGCTGGTTGCTGTTGCCATTTCCGTTATTGCGGCGCTGTTCTGGTTCTTCACGGCCGGACAGTTCGCGGCAGCCGGACCTGCGGCCAGCGGCCCAACGGCGGCACCGGTTTTCGATGCCGCCTGGATGAAACCGGTGGCGGAGCCCAACCCCGTGCCCCCGGGGACTGCCCTCTCTGCCCTTGACGGTTTGGCCGTGAAGGGCAGGGCACCGAATACCGGCTACAGCCGCGAGGCTTTCGGCCAGGCATGGCTGGATGTGGACCGCAACGGCTGCGATACCAGGAACGACATCCTGCGGCGCGACCTTGCCGATGTGGTGTTCACCGAAGGCTCAACGTGCAAGGTAACGGGCGGCCATTTCCAGGAACCGTATACCGGACAGGTTGTGGAATTCCGCCGTGGCGCCGAGACCAGCAGTGCGGTGCAAATTGACCATGTGGTGGCATTGGGCGACGCCTGGCAAAAGGGTGCGCAGGGGCTGACGCCCAAGGAACGCCAGAGCCTGGCCAACGATCCTCTGAACCTCATAGCTGCTGACGGGCAGGCCAACCAGCAAAAGAGCGCAGGGGACGCCGCAACGTGGCTGCCGAAAAATACCGCGATCCGCTGCCACTACGTGGCCCGGCAGATCTCTGTCAAGGCCGCTTACGGTCTGTGGGTAACCGCGGCTGAGAAGGACGCCATGAAACAGGTACTGGCGTCCTGCCCCGGGCAGCAGACGATGACCGCCCGCTAAGCGGCGGTACGGGAACCGCCTAGTGACCGAACGGATCGGGATCGACGCCGGGCATCCAGGTCAGCCCCGGAACACCCCACCCGTTCTTCTTGGCCTGCTTGAGGGCCTTGCGGGAGTAGCGGTCCATCAACCGGTTGACGTACAGCTTGCCGTCCAAGTGGTCGAACTCATGCTGGATGACCCTGGCAAACCAGCCCGTAGCCTCGAACTTCACCGGTTCGCCATAACCGTCGAAGCCTTCCACGCGGGCCCACTCGGCCCGCTTGAGCGGATACTGCTCACCCGGGAAGGACAGGCAGCCCTCTTCTTCCTCGTCCGGGTCCGGGGCGGCGCCGGAGACCTTGGACAGGGTCAGGACAGGATTCACCAGTACCCCGGTGGGGGGAGCGCCGTCGTCGTTGGCGTACTTGTAGACGAAGATCCGCTTGCCGACGCCGACTTGCGGTGCAGCAAGGCCCACGCCGTTGGCGGCGGCGTTGGTTTCGAACATGTCGGCGATGAGGGTGCGCAGTTCGTCGTCGAAAACTTCGACTTCCGCCGCCCGGCGGTGCAGTACGGGCTCGCCCCAGATGGTGATCGGCAGAACGGTCATTTCGTTAGTCCTTCGGCTTCGGGGCCGGCGCCGCCGGCATCCCTGCACGTATCTTGGTGGGACACGACAAAGGAGGCCGCACCGGATATCCGGTGCGGCCTCCTTTGTTGACGGCTGCAAGTGCCGCCCCGTGAGGGTGAGCGACGGGGGTTGAACCCGCGACCTCCTGGACCACAACCAGGCGCTCTGCCAACTGAGCTACGCCCACCATGAGCTTCAAGGGCTTTCCGTGTTACCGGCTCCCTGGAAACGCAACTCAAATAGCTTACCTGCTCGGAAGGGGTGCTTTGTCCACTTTCAGCGATTTCGGCAAAATTTCATCCAAACGTGGCGCAGATTACTCGCCGGCGGCATCGTCGCTGGTGATGCGCCGGGCGATCTTCTGGGCCGTGGCGCTGTCGGGGCCGGGGGCAGGCACGAACACCGCCTCGCGGTAGTAGCGGAGTTCGTCAATGGAGTCCTTGATGTCACCCAGTGCGCGGTGGCCGCCCTTTTTTGCCGGCGACTGGAAGTACGCCCGGGCGAACCAGCGCCGGGACAGCTCCTTGATGGTGCTGACGTCGATCACCCGGTAATGCAGGTGCTCCACGACGGCGGGCATGTCGCGGGAAAGGAATACCCGGTCCGTGCCTACAGAGTTGCCGCCGAGCGGTGCCTTCCGCGGGTCCGGAACCCAGGCTGAGATGTACTCCATGACTGCGGCCTCAGCCTCGGCCATGGTCTTGCCGTGGGGGAGTTCCGCCAGGAGACCGGACTTGGTGTGCATGTCCCGGACGAAGTCGGACATCTGCGCGACGGCGGCGTCCTCGGGCTTGATCACCACGTCGACACCGTCCCCAAGGATGTTCAGTTCCGAATCGGTGACCAGGGCTGCCACCTCGATGAGGGCGTCGTTCTTGATGTCCAGGCCGGTCATTTCGCAGTCGATCCAGACGATTCGTTCGTTAGATATAGGCACCGGACCAGCCTACCGTTACACTCCCGGACGCCCGGCCGATGCTAGGATTTCGGGTACGCGGCGGGTCGCCCCGCCGCCTTCGAGCACGTCCCGGCCGGCTTTGGTGGTCCGCAGGGCAACAGCGGAAACGCAAGAAGATTGGACATTCCTGAGATGACGGCGCCTGTGCCCGCAGCGGGGGAGTTGGCGGCGGCCGGTACTGCCGCGGCGCGCGGTGCCGAGGTGGACAATCCGCGCTCGCCCCTGCTTGCCGGGTTCCTGGGGTCGGTGTTCATGATGTTCGGTTCCGCCGGCGTGGGCTGGCTCGCGCCGGTTTCCGAACTCCGCCGCATGCCGCTGTTCATCTGGATGCGCACCGAAGCGCCTGGGGTGGCCCTGTCCATCGTGCTGGTCGCGGCAGGGGGAATGCTGCTGGTGCGCGCCTGGCTGCGGCTGGGCCAAAAAGTCAGGGTGTGGGGCGATCAAGCCCGGCGCGCCACCCTGGCGGCTGTGGTGGCGTGGGGGTTGCCCATGATGTTCAGCGTTCCGTTGTTCAGCCGCGACGTCTATGCCTACATCGGCCAGGGACGGCTGATGGTGGAAGGGTTCAACCCCTACGAAAACGGTATCTCCGCCCTGTCCAACTATTTTCAGCTGGGCGCAGACAAACAGTGGACCGAAGCTCCGGTTCCCTATGGCCAGCTGTTCCTCTGGATCGAGCAGTTCGTCGTGTGGGTTACCAGCGTCCAGCCGGAAGCCTGCATCATGCTGTTCCGGCTGGTTGCCGTGGCCGGCGTGGGCCTCTGCGTGGTCTACGTGCCCCGCCTCGCAGAGTTGCACGGCGTCAATCCACACAGGGCCCTGTGGCTGACCGTGGCCAACCCGCTTTTCCTGACCAACTTCATCGCCAGCGTGCACAACGACTCCCTCATGATCGGGCTGGCGCTGGCCGGTCTCTATTACTCTGCGACCCGGCGGGAAGTGCGGGGCATTGTGCTGGTGACGCTGTCCATCGCCGTCAAGCCCATCACCATCGTCTTCCTGCCGTTCATCGGCCTCCTCTGGGCGGGCAGGAATGCGGGGTGGCTGCGGAAGGTTTCGTTCTGGGCGCTCACGGCCGGCCTGAGCCTGGCGGTGTTGGCCCTGATGAGCCTGGTCAACGGCTTCGGCTTCGGCTGGATCAACGGGCTTTCCGCCCCCGGCAGCCTCTCCATCTGGTACGCCCCGGTGGGCCTGCTTGGCATGGTGGTGGGGTCCCTTGCCAACGCGTTCGGGCTGGACGGCTCAGTCCCGGCCGGCTGGGTGTTCGACGCAGGCAAGCTGCTTGCTGTGGGCATCCTCGCCTGGCAGATTTTCAAGGGCGACCATGACCGCCTGATGCGCCGCCTCACGCTCGGCCTGGCCGCAGTGGTCCTGCTGGCCCCCATCATCCAGTCCTGGTACGTGGTGTGGCTGATCCCGCTTTTTGCCGTGACGGGCATCCGGAACGACTGGCAGGTCAAGGCCCTGTACTTCGTGGTGTCGTTCTTCATGATCTACGCAATTTCGGACCAGCTGGACGTCTTTCCCTACCTGCAGACCCAGGACCTGGGCTTCGCGCTCCTGCTGGCCCGGATTGCGGCGGCGCTGACGGCCCTGCTCTTTGGGCTGTACCTGATCTTTTGGGACCCCGGCACCCGCCGGCTGTTCCGCAAGACGCACGAGCCCGTCGTCGAACGTCCCGTGATCTAGCGGCGGCGACGCTAAGGCCGGCCGGCGCCGGCACCGATCCTGCGCAGGGCCTCCCTGCGGGACAACGGACTCAGCTCCTGCCGATGCCCGGCGACGAACTCCTCCACCCATTCAGGTGCCGTTTTGGCAAATTCACGCAGCGCCCAGCCAATCGCTTTGCGGATGAAGAATTCCCGGTCCGCCAGGTTCGGCACAATGACATCGGCAAGCAGCACCGTATCGGTGGCCTGCTTCGCCCGAAGCTGGGACGTGATGCTGGCGCGTCGAATCCAGAAGTCCGGATCGCGGCTCCACGTCCTCAAGACGGCGGACATCTCAACCGGGTGCGCCAGCAGCAGGGCGCAGATCCGGCCGGACACGCCGTCCACAAAATCCCACCACGCCCCGGTGCGGATGATTTCCTCGTATACCGGCAGCATCTCCAGGTCCTTGGCAACCAGGGGGTTGCCGGTCAGGTCAATGGCTGCATAGCGTTCTTCCCGGAATACGGACGTGCGCCACAGTTCCAGCACCGTGGCGCGCAAGCCGCCGGCCGATGCCGGCGGAAACTCTGCCGTGACCTGCGCCGCGAGCCGCCGGACATCCGGGACCCTGACGCCCAGGGAGGGCAAGGAAGACTTCATGTATGCCTGCGCGCCGGCGGCACGCGCGGGATCGGACGGCTCCCACAGCGCGCTCCGGACGGCGGCGATAAGGTACTGGTCGGGTGCCGCTTCCATGGAGCAACTCTAGCGAGCCGGGCCCCGGCAGGATGACGTATGCTGTTTAGCGCTAACAAATTCATCGTTGAAGGACGCCATGACCGGAACCGAAGTCCGCATCGCCCATGGACCCTACACCGCCGTCGTGACCACCCGCGGCGGTTCCCTCCGGGAGTTGCGCTACGAAGATCGGGACCTGGTGGTGGGCTTTGGGCCGGAGGGCGGCGTTCCGGACTACCGGGGCGTGATCTGCGCGCCGTGGCCCAACCGGCTGGCCGACGGCACCTACGCCTACGCCGGCCAGTCCTATGCCGCCACCATCAACGAGCCGGAGCGCGGGTCGGCCCTGCACGGGCTGGCCATCCATCAGGCCTGGAACGTCCTGGAGGCGTCGGCGGACCGGGCGGTGCTCGGCTGCCGCGTTCCGGCCGGACCGGATTACCCGGGCGACCTGGAACTCACGGTCGCCTATTCCCTGTCCGGTGACGGCCTCCGAGGTACGGTCACCGCTGTCAACGCCGGTATCCGGGCCGCGCCCTACGGGGTTTGCCCCCATCCCTACCTTGTGGCCGGCACTGCTCCGCTGGACGAATGGTCCCTGGAACTTCCGGCCGGCACCTACCTCGAGGTCACCCCGGACCGGCTGCTCCCGGTGGCCATGCGGCAGGTGGAGCAGGACGCGTTCGACTTCCGCCTCCCGCGCAGGCTGGGGCCGGTCAAGATCGACCACGCTTTTACCGGCATCTCCCGCGACGGAGCCGGGCTGGCGCGCGTCCGCGTACTGGATCCGTCGGGAACGGGCGTGGAACTGGAATGGGGGCCTGAGTGGCCCTGGGTCCAGGTACACACGGGGGACAAGCCTGTTGGTCCGGACCGGCTGGGCCTGGCGGTTGAGCCCATGACCTGCCCGCCGGACGCCTTCAATTCCGGAACAGACCTGATCCACCTTGAGCCGGGCGGCTCCCACTCGGCGGCCTGGACCATCCGCGCCGTGGGCCGACGGGACTAGATAACGCCAGCTGCTGCGGCCCGGGCTGTTTCGGCGGTGGGCTCCGCCCAGCCGGCACGTTCCAGCCATGACGCGCACAAGGACGTCCACTGTCCGGGTCCCGGCTCGCCGGCTGCGAGTCCCAGGCCGTGCCGCCCCTCCGGGAAGACATGCAGTTCGGCGGGCACGCCGGCGGCGATCAGCGCCTTGGCGTAATCCAGGCTGTTGCCCACCGGGACTGCGTCGTCGTCCGCGGTGTGCCAAAGGAAAGCCGGCGGGGTCCGGGCCGTCACGTTCAGCTCCGCGGACAGGGCCGCCAGGAGGTCCGACGGCGGCAGCTCGCCGAGGAGGTTGTCCACCGACCCCTGATGCATGTCGCGAACCAGTGACACCACCGGGTAGCAAAGCACTGAGAGGTCCGGGACGGCGGCGTCGACGTCGAGGCCCCGGTTCCCGGTGGCTGCCGCCGTGGACAGCGTGGCCGCCAAATGGCCGCCGGCCGAGAATCCCAGGACTCCCACGCGCTTGTGGTCCACGGCGAGGCCGTGCGATCCGCTCCGGATGAAGAGCATGGCCGCCTTGGCGTCCTCAAGGGGAGCGGGGTGGCGGTCCGGGGCCACGCGGTAGCGCAGGACGAAAGCGTGGATACCCAGCGTTGCGAGCCATTCCGCGACCGGCTCCGCTTCGTGGTCCGCCTGCCGCGCGTAACCGCCGCCCGGCAGGACCAGGATGGCGGGGCGGGGGCCGGCGGCTTCAGCCCGCGCCGGAAGCGCGGTGATCCTGCGCGAAATCATACGGCGGCGGCCTCGGTGCTGCGCCGCAGCGTGACCTCTCCGGTAACGGCTTCGGCGGGGCCGGCTTCCTGGTCCTCGCCCGCAGGCCGGGGGCGGGTGGCCCTGGTGGCCAGCCGGCCAATATCTTCCAGCGGCAGGCGGACGGTGGAGAGGGCAGGCCTGAAGTCCCGGAGCGTTTCGATGTCATCAAAACCGGCGATTGAGGCGTCGCGGGGGATCCGCAGACCCTCGGACCGAAGGGCTGCTGCGGCGCCGATCGCCATCACGTCGTTCACCGCGAAAATGCACATCTTCGGAGCGGCTGAATCCGCCGCCGAGGCTGCCTTGATACGTGCGGCCAGTTGCAGGCCGGCCTCGTAGCCGCCGGCGCGGTTGAAGGCGCTCCTGAGCACCTCTGCCGGCCGGCGCCCGGCCCGGGCCAGGCCGTCCTGGAAGCCGCGGATCCGGTCATCAGAGGTGTACAGGCCTTCGGGACCGCCGATAATCACAAAATCGCCGTCCCAGCCGGCGGCCAGTTCCGTGGCCAACCGGCCCGCAAGCTCCTGGTTGGGGACTTCGACGACGTGGTAACCCTCCAATGCGATGGCACCCACCACTGCATGCCCCACCACTGCCACCCTGCCGCCATTGCGGCAGTACCGGTCGAGTTCTGCGGCCAGCTGCGCGTTGCCTTCCCGGTCCTCTGTCCGGCAGGACCGGGAGCCGGCGATCACGATCGAATCTGCACGGCGGGCAGCGAAAGCCGCCACGGCTTCCTTTTCCTCCGCAGGTCCGCCCCCGGTGGTGGCGAGGAGCACCATTTTCCGCTGTTCCCGTGCGGCATCCTGCACGCCGCGGGCAATGGCGGCGAAATACGGGTCGGCGATGTCGTGGACAATCAGGCCGATGAGTCCGGAGCTGGATTTCGCGAGGCCCTGGGCCTGCGCGTTGGGGATATAGCCCAGTGAATCTGCCGCCTGGCGGACGCGCTCGGCAATGTCCTTGCCGGGGGTCCGGGCTGAGCCGTTCAACACGCGTGAGGCCGTGGCAGGCGAGACGCCGGCGAGGCGGGCAACCTCGGTAAGGGTACTAGCAGCCACAGCATCTCCTGGTGGTCGGGGCGGGCTCAAAGGGTAAGGACATTATGACAGTTCAAACTACTTCCGGAAAGCGCTTGCCAAGCGGAACGGCGCGGTGCATCATGGAAACAGAGGGAATGCGCTTTCCCGATTCGTCTTGAGTACACCTTGCTCACTCACCGTGGAGGACACATGGGCTTCGAAACTAAAACGATCCGTATTGCCATGAACGGCATCACCGGCCGCATGGGCTACCGCCAGCACCTGCTGCGGTCCATCCTGCCCATCCGCGACGCCGGCGGCTTCACCCTGGAAGACGGCACGCGCGTCCAGGTTGAGCCCATCCTGGTGGGCCGCAATGAGGCCAAAATCCGCGAGCTGGCGGAAAAGCACAAGGTGTCCGAGTGGACCACGGACCTGGACGCCGTGATCAACGACCCCACTGTGGACGTCGTCTTCGACGCTTCCATGACCAGCCTGCGCGCCGCCACCCTCAAGAAGGCCATGCTGGCCGGCAAGCACATCTTCACGGAGAAGCCGACGGCCGAAACCCTGGAGGAGGCCATCGAACTGGCGCGCATCGGCAAGGAAGCCGGCGTCACCGCCGGTGTTGTCCACGACAAGCTGTACCTCCCCGGCCTGGTCAAGCTCCGCCGGCTGGTGGACGAAGGCTTCTTCGGCCGCATCCTGTCCATCCGCGGCGAATTTGGCTACTGGGTCTTCGAGGGCGACGTCCAGGCGGCCCAGCGTCCGTCCTGGAACTACCGCAAGGAAGACGGCGGCGGCATGACCACCGACATGTTCTGCCACTGGAACTACGTGCTGGAAGGCATCATCGGCAAGGTCAAGAGCGTCAACGCCAAGACCGCCACCCACATCCCGGCACGCTGGGACGAGGCCGGCAAGGAGTACAAGGCCACTGCCGATGACGCCTCCTACGGCATCTTCGAACTCGAGACACCGGCCGGGGACGAGGTTATCGGCCAGATCAACTCCTCCTGGGCCGTCCGGGTATACCGCGACGAACTGGTGGAATTCCAGGTGGACGGCACCCATGGTTCGGCTGTTGCCGGCCTGAACAAGTGCGTCGCCCAGCAGCGCGCCCACACTCCCAAGCCGGTCTGGAACCCGGACCTTCCGGTCACCGAATCGTTCCGCGACCAGTGGCAGGAAGTACCCGCCAACGCCGAGTTGGACAACGGCTTCAAGCTGCAGTGGGAGGAATTCCTCCGCGACGTCGTCGCCGGCCGCGAACACCGCTTCGGCCTGCTCTCCGCCGCCCGCGGCGTCCAGCTCGCCGAGCTGGGCCTGCAGTCCAACGACGAACGCCGCACCATCGACATCCCGGAGATCACCCTCTAATGACTTCCCTCATCCTTCCCTCCGAAGACGGCGGCACCAGGGAATACCGGCTGCAGGGCGGCGCCGCCTGGGGCCGCCCCACGGCACCCCTGACCGCGCGCCGGGCGTACGCGGCTGCCCACGTCATCCCTGAAGTGCTCGCCGACAATACCCCGGGTGCCCCGGCACGGCTGGACTGGGACGCCACCATGGCCTACCGCCACGAGCTCTGGTCCTATGGCCTCGGCGTGGCCGACGCCATGGACACCGCCCAGCGTGGCATGGGCCTGGACTGGGCCGCCACCCAGCAGCTCATTAAACGCACGGGCGTCGAAGCCGCCTCCGTGGTTTCGGCCGGCAATGCGGCAACCGCGGGCAAGTCCGTTCGCGACCTGGTTTCCTGCGGTGCAGGCACCGACCAGCTCGACATCGACGCCCTGCCCTCCGGCGAGGCCGGCATCAAGGCCGTCCTGGAGGCCTACCGCGAGCAAATCGCCGTCGTCACCGAGGCCGGACCCAAGGTCATCCTCATGGCATCCCGCGCCCTGGCGAAGGTGGCCCGCGGCCCGGAAGACTACCTGAACGTGTACTCCACCCTCCTGCAGGAAGTGGACCAGCCGGTCATCCTGCACTGGCTGGGCACCATGTTCGATCCCGCCCTCGCCGGCTACTGGGGATCGGATGACGTTGCCACGGCCACCGAAACGTTCCTCGGCCTCATCAAGGACAACGCGGCCAAGGTTGACGGCGTCAAGGTCTCGCTGCTCGACGCGAGCCACGAGGTGGCCTTGCGCGCAGCCCTGCCCGAAGGCGTCCGGCTCTACACCGGCGACGACTTCAACTACCCGGAACTCATCGACGGCGACGGCAGCCACCACTCCGACGCCCTGCTGGGCATCTTCGCGGCAATCTACCCCGCCGCCTCGGTGGCCCTGCAGAACTACGACGCCGGCAACGCCGCCAAAGCCCGCGAAATCCTCGACTCCACCCGCGAACTGGGCAAGCACATCTTCAGCGCCCCCACGTTCTACTACAAGACGGGCATCGCCTTCATGTCCTGGCTCAACGGCAAGCAGCCGGGCTTCCAGATGGTGGGCGGCCTGCACTCCGGCCGCTCGGTCTGCCACCTGGCCAGGACCTTTGAACTGGCGGACCAGGCCGGACTGCTGAAGGACCCCGCACTGGCCGCCTTCCGGATGTCCGACTACCTGCGCATCAACGGGGTGGGAGTATGAGCAACTTCGCGCGCCTTTCCATCAACAGCGCCACCACCAAGAAGTGGACGCTCGCCCAGGTCGTGGAAGGGTGCGTCAACGCCGGCATTCCCTCGATCGGCCCCTGGCGGGACCGCGTGGCGGAAGCAGGCCTGGACAAGGCAGCCCGCCTGATCAAGGACGCCGGCCTGCGCGTGTCCTCACTGTGCCGCGGCGGGTTCCTCACCGCGGCTGACGCCGAAGGCCAGGCGGCCACACTCGCGGACAACCGGGCAGCGATCCTTGAAGCCGTGGCCCTGGATACCCGGGAACTGTTCCTGGTGGTCGGTGGCCTTGCCCCGGGGGAGAAGGACGTCGTGGCAGCGCGGCAGCGCGTTGCCGACAGGCTCGCGGACCTGGTCCCGTTCGCTGCAGAACACGGCGTCCGCCTGGTCCTGGAGCCGCTGCACCCGATGTATGCGGCGGACCGTGCCCTGATCTCCACCCTGGGGCAGGCGCTGGACCTCGCAGCGCCGTTCGACGCCTCAACGGTGGGCGTCGCCGTGGACACGTTCCATGTCTGGTGGGACCCGGAACTGAAGGCTCAGATTGCGCGCGCGGGCCGGGAAAACCGGATCGCCTCCTACCAAGTGTGTGACTTCAACATGCCCATCGCCGCGGACCCGCTGCTGTCCCGCGGGTACATGGGCGACGGCGTGGTGGACTTCGCAACGATCGGCACCTGGGTGCGGGACGCCGGCTATACCGGAGACATCGAGGTGGAGATTTTCAACCAGGAGATCTGGGATACGGACGGCAACACCGTCCTGGCCACGGTCAAGGAGCGGTACGCGGAGCTCGTCCTCCCGTTCGCCTGACCTGATACAAACCTCGGGCTCCTGCCGACGTTTTCCGCAGGCAGGAGCGCGCCCCACATGGAAGGACGCGCGCCCCACATGGAAGGACCCGGACCGCTGCAGAGCGGTCCGGGTCCTTCCTGGTGTTGCGGACCGTCTTAGGCGTAAGCCGACGCGAGCCGGCGGTACCGGGCCAGCACACCGGCGTCGTCCGTTGCCCCGGGGAGGTCGACGGCGTCCGACGCCCACGCGGGGAAATGTCCGGTGAGTGCCGCGGCGGCCTGGCGGGCCGCTCCATCCGCGACATACTCGCCCGGCCGGGGAACCGTGACGCGGGTTCCGAGCAGGCGCGCTGCGACGTCCTGGACCGCGTGGGACTGGGCGCCGCCGCCCACAAGGAGGATCCGCCGGGCGGCCACGCCCTGGTCCTGCAGCGCTGCCAAGCCGTCGGCCAAGGAACAGACCACGCCTTCGACGGCGGCGCGCGCCAGGTTGGCGGGGGTGTAGTTGGCCCGCGTGATGCCATGCAGGGAGCCGGTGGCGTCCGGCAGGTTGGGTGTCCGCTCCCCGTCGAAGTAGGGGACCAAGGTCAGCCCTCCGGCGCCCGGTTCAGCGGACAGTGCCAGCCTGTTGAACTCTGCCAGGTCCACCCCCAGCAGGGCGGCCGTGGCATCGAAAACCCGCGCGGCGTTCAATGTGCACACCAGCGGAAGGTAGTGCCCGGCAGCGTCGGCGAAGCCCGCCACCAGCCCCGATGCATCTGCCGCAGGCGTGTCCGAAATGGCAAAGACGGTGCCGGAGGTGCCTAAGGACATAACGACGTCGCCCAGTTCCGCTCCGGCGCCGAGCGCAGCCGCCGCGTTGTCCCCGGCACCTGCGGCGAGCATGCTGCCTGCGGGGGTCCGGCCCGCCGGCTCCAGGGGGCCGAGGACCTTGGGGAGGGCCGGGACATGTCCCAGCGCCGCTGCCAGGACGTCCGGCAGGTACCTGCCCTCCGCCGTCGAGTAGTACCCGGTGCCGGAGGCATCCGAGCGGTCCGTTGCCAGCGCCGCCAGGCCTTCCCCGCCGCTGCCCGGGCCAAAACCGGCGAGCCGCCAGGTCAGCCAGTCGTGCGGGAGGCACACGGCAGCCACCTTTGCGGCGTTGTCCGGTTCGTTCTCCGCCAGCCAGCGCAGCTTGGTTATGGTCAGCGAGGCCACCGGGACGGTGCCCGTGGCGCCGGCCCAGTACCGGGCGCCGGCCACGGGGTCCCCGCCGCCGGCGCCTTTGATGAGCTCAGCAGCCGCCCCGGCGCTGCGGGTGTCGTTCCACAGCAGTGCAGGGCGGACAACCGCGCCGTCTGCGTCGAGGCACACCATGCCGTGCTGCTGGCCGCCAACGGAGATGGCGGCCACGTCATCCAGGCCGCCGGCTTCGGCAACCGCCTTCTGCAGCGCCGTCCACCAGTGGTCCGGATGGACCTCGGTGCCGTCGGGATGGCCGGCGCGGCCTTGACGGACCAGCTCGCCGGTCTCCGCGTCGCGGACCACTACTTTGCAGGACTGGGTGGAACTGTCGATCCCTGCGACGAGTGCCATGGCCTACCGGGCGCCCAGGAGGTGTTCGATGGCAAGCTGGTTGAGGCGGACGAACGCGAAGGAGCGCTCGGCGGCCTTTTCGGCGTCGAAGTCCTCGAAGGAGGCGGTGTCAGCGAGCAGGTCCGCGGTGCTTTCGCCGGCCTTGAGCGTGGGTTCGCCGAGTTCGAAGACGCCGGAGGCCTTGAGGGCTTCCTGGACGTCCGCGTTGGCGCGGAAGGCCAGGGCGCGTTCCTTGAGCAGCAGGTACATGGACATGTTGGCCTTCGCGGATTCCCAGACGCCGTCGTAGCCGTCGGTGCGGGAGGGCTTGTAGTCGAAGTGGCGCGGGCCGTTGTACTTCGGGCCGCCGCCCGGGAAGCCGTTTTCGAGCAGGTCCACGGTGAAGAAGGCGCTGGTGAGGTCGCCGTGGCCGAAGACGAGGTCCTGGTCGTACTTGATGCCGCGCTGTCCGTTGAGGTCGATGTGGAAGAGCTTTCCGGCCCAGAGCGCCTGGGCGATGCCGTGGGTGAAGTTCAGCCCGGCCATCTGCTCGTGGCCGGTCTCCGGGTTCAGGCCCACAATGTCGCCGTGTTCCAGCTGGGCGATGAAGGCCAGGCCGTGGCCCACGGTGGGCAGGAAGATGTCGCCGCGGGGTTCGTTGGGCTTGGGCTCCAGGGCGATGCGCAGGTTGTAGCCCTTGTCCTTGATGTAGCCCGCTGCCGTATCCACGCCTTCCTTCATCCGGTCCAGGGCAGCGGCGAGGTCCTTGGACCCGTCGTATTCGCTGCCTTCCCGGCCGCCCCACATGACGAAGGTCTCGGCGCCGAACTCCGCGGCGAGGTCGATGTTGCGCAGGACCTTTGACAGGGCGAAGCGGCGGATGGAGCGGTCGTTGGAGGTGAAGCCGCCGTCCTTGAAGACCGGGTGGCTGAACAGGTTGGTGGTGACCATCGGAACCTTCAGTCCGGTTTCAGCCAGGGCTGCGCGGAAGTTCTTCAGGATCAGCTCCCGCTCGGAAGCCGTGGCATCGAAGGGAATGAGGTCGTTGTCGTGGAAGGTGATGCCGTAGGCGCCCAGTTCGCTGAGCCGGTGGACTGCTTCCACCGGATCGAGGGCGGCACGGGTGGCCACGCCGAACGGGTCGGCGCCGGTCCAGCCCACGGTCCACAGGCCGAAAGTGAATTTGTCAGCGGGGGTGGGGGAAAGAGTCATGATGCGTCCTTGCGGTCGTGTGCTCCGCGGGATTGCGAAGCTTTAGTTCATTGCCTGAACTATATGAGGGGACGTAGGGTGGGGTCAAGGGTCCGGCGAGCCTCATGGCGGTGGGCCCGGACTTGTGGGCTGACTGAGGAGCGTTGTAATGGTGATGCCGGCGCCTGTGGTGGCGGGACCTGGGGGGACGACTCCCGGAAGCGTGGGGGACGTCCGGCGCAGCAACCTTGCCCTGGTCCTTGGGGCCATCGCCGAGTTCCCGTTTGGGGTCCATCCCAGCCGTGCCCAACTGGCCGCCGTGACCGGCCTGACGAAGGCATCTGTCTCCAGCCTGGTGCTGGATCTCCTGGACGCCGGCATCGTCCGCGAAATCGGCTTGAACCCGCAGGGGCGGGGCCGGCCGGGTGTCGGGCTGGAACTCAACCCGGGACGGGCGGTCATGGGGATGGAGATCAACGTGGACTACATTTCCGCCGCAGTTGTTGACCTGGCCGGCGCCGTGCTGGTCCGGGAGGTGCAGGAGCGGGACAACCGCAACAGCATGGACGGGCCGGTCATGGCTGCGCTCGCCGTCCTGGCCGCCAGGGTCCGGAGCGCGGCGGGGGAGCAGGGGGTTGAAGTCCTCGGTGGCGGACTGGCCGTGCCCGGGCTGGTGGATCCTGCCGCGGCGCGGGTGCTCACGGCGCCCAACCTGGGATGGGCCAACGTAGAACTGGACCTTGGTGCCGTGCTGCCCGAAGCGCCGCTCGGAGTTGCACTCTTCAACGAAGCCAATGCCGCCGCCCTGGCCGAGCTGCGGCACCGGCCGGAAGGAGCCTCGGATTTCCTCTTTGTCTCCGGCGAGGTGGGGGTAGGTGGCGGCCTGGTGATCGGGTCCGAACTCTTCACCGGCCCTGGGGGCCATGCCGGCGAAGTGGGGCATATCGTGGTGGAGCCCGGCGGCGGCCGATGCTCGTGTGGCGGGACCGGGTGCCTGGAAACCGTGGCAGGCCAGGATGCCATCTTCGATGCTGCCGGGATCGGATCCGGCAGTTCACGCTCGGCCTCCATGTCCGCTCTCCTGCAGGCACTTGACGCCGGGCGGCCGGGGGCGCTGGCCGCCGTCGAACGCGCGGCGCGCTGCCTGGGCATAGCGCTCGCCTCGACGGCACGGGTGGTCAATATTTCCTCTGTCGTACTCGGAGGCCACTTCGCTGTCCTGGAACCGTGGCTGCGCGGTCCGCTGCTGGACAGCCTGGAGAAGTACGCGCCGGGCAAGTACGCGGCCGGCCAGGTGTCGGTCTCGGCCGTGGGGGAGTCGGGGGCCCTGCTGGGCGCCGCCGGCAGTGTCATCCGGTCGCTCGTCGAAGCGCCGCACCGGCTGCAGGCCTAGCCCGGGTTTAAGCAGAAACGCCCCGGTCCGAAGACCGGGGCGTTGGCAGGGTGCCCCAGGAGGGAATCGAACCCCCGACCGGCGGATTAGAAGGCCGCTGCTCTATCCCCTGAGCTACTGAGGCATCGGGTTCCGGCCTGTATGCCGGCGCCTGAAAAAGTTTACCTTGCCGGAGGTGCCGGCGCTGTCATCGAGCACCCACTGCCCCTCCACAGCGGCGCCTGGACCCGTTTTGTCCACATACGCCGGCCCGTCCCTCCTTCCTGCCGCTATCCGGCGCAATGCTGGTCATGCCTGCAAAGGGCGCCACCATTGAGACAGGACGAAGAGATGAGCGAAACGATCACCATCCGGGGCTTCGTGGCCACCGAGATAACGAGTTCCACCACGCCGGGGGGAGTGGCCACGGCCTCTTTCCGCGTCGGTTCCACCAGCCGCCGTTTTGACCGGGAATCCAAAACCTGGCAGGACGGGCACACCAACTGGTTCACGGTCCAGGGGTACCGCCAACTCGCAGGAACCCTTGGATGCAGCATCAGGAAGGGCCAGCCGGTCATCGTGGTTGGCAAGCTGAAGATCCGTACCTGGGAGAAAGACGGGCGCGTCTACCACTCCACCGTCATCGACGCGGACACTGTGGGGCATGACCTGTCCCTGGGCTCGGCCAATTTCATCCGGACATCGTCACGGCCGGCGCTCTCGCTTGTGGAGCAACCGCCGGCATCCGATCAGGGGCTCCAATCCGGCATCGATCAACTCCAGGATGAACCGGAGGACAGGGAGGACGACCATCCGGACGATGAGGACCGTGCCGCGCTCCTGATCCAGGACAACGACGGTGCCCTGGCCTCACTCGACCTCGAAACGGGGGAACTCGCAGGAGTCTAGGAACTACGAATCACTCTTCAGCGCTTCCCCTCCAGTCCCGGACGGGCGGAACGGCGGCACCCCCCGGCCGCCCACCGCCCGTCCGCCAACAGGGCCATGGCAGAATGGCACCATGCGGCACACTCCCTTCCACCGGCAGAACACCCGGGCCGGTGCGGCGCTGGCGTGCGCCGTCCTGGCAACACTCTTGACAGGGTGCGTTGCCGGTCCGGCATCCAACGAACCAACCATGGACCAGGTCGCCGGCCCGGCGCCGTCAACTGCCGGCCCGCCCACCCAGGCACCCTCTGCCCGGCCTTCGGCTCCAACAACCCGCGGTGATGGCAACAGCGGCGCACTGGCGGACACCTCCGGAAGTTCGTCGCCTGCCGCGGATGCCGCAGCCACTGAGACGGTGAAGCGGACAGTCACAGACGCCCTGACCAAGTTGGCCGCAGCGGCACCAAAACCTGCCACCGGCCAGGTAAGCGATGCTTTGACGGGGGCAGGCATCGCCCCCGGGGTGCTCCAGGTCTCGCAAAGCCGCACGCCCACCGGGCTGGAAGCCGACGCCATCGAGGCCGCAGTGCTGCAAGGCAAGGACTGCGTCATCGGCCAGGTCCGTGAAGGAGCGGTGACTGTCACGGTCCTGCCCGTCCTCGCCAGCGGGAAGTGCTTCGTCGGGTCCTGATCGGGCCGGAGGACCCCGGCAAATGTGAGATCTGCCCGCCGACCCACTAGATTTGAGACTATGGCGGAATTTATCTACACAATGACCAAGGCCCGCAAGGCCGTTGGCGAAAAACTCATCCTTGATGACGTAAGCATGTCCTTCTTCCCGGGCGCCAAGATTGGTGTTGTGGGCCCCAACGGTGCCGGTAAGTCCACCATCCTCAAGATCATGGCCGGACTGGACACGCCCTCAAACGGCGAGGCCAGGCTCAGCCCCGGGTACAGCGTGGGCATCCTGCTCCAGGAGCCGCCACTCAACGAGGAAAAGACTGTCCTGGGCAACGTCCAGGAAGGTGTCGGCGAGATCTACGGCAAGATCCAGCGCTTCAATGAGATCTCCGAGGAAATGGCCAACCCGGACGCCGATTACGACACCCTCCTCGAAGAGATGGGCAAGCTGCAGGAAGCCATTGACGCCGCCGACGCCTGGGACCTCGATTCCCAGCTCGAGCAGGCCATGGACGCCCTCCGCTGCCCGCCGGCCGACGCCGATGTCACCAACCTTTCCGGTGGTGAGCGCCGCCGTGTAGCCCTCTGCAAGCTCCTGCTCCAGAAGCCGGACCTGCTGCTCCTCGACGAGCCCACCAACCACCTGGATGCCGAGAGCGTGCTGTGGCTTGAGCAGCACCTGTCGAGCTACCCGGGCGCAGTCCTCGCCGTCACCCACGACCGCTACTTCCTGGACCACGTGGCCGAATGGATCGCCGAGGTGGACCGCGGCCACCTCTACCCCTACGAAGGCAACTACTCCACCTACCTGGAGAAGAAGCGCGCCCGCCTTGAGATCCAGGGCAAGAAGGACGCCAAGCAGGCCAAGCGCCTTGCGGAAGAACTTGATTGGGTCCGCTCCAACGCCAAAGGCCGCCAGACCAAGTCGAAGGCACGCCTGGCCCGGTATGAGGAAATGGCCGCGGAAGCCGACCGCACCCGCAAGCTCGACTTCGAAGAGATCCAGATCCCGCCGGGACCCCGCCTCGGTGGCGTGGTGCTGGAGGCCAAAAACCTGCAGAAGGGCTTTGAGGACCGGACCCTGATCGACGGGCTGTCCTTCAGCCTGCCGCGCAACGGCATCGTGGGCGTCATCGGCCCCAACGGTGTTGGCAAGACCACGCTGTTCAAGACCATCGTGGGACTGGAACCGCTCGACGGCGGCGACCTGAAGATCGGTGAATCGGTTAAGATCTCCTACGCGGACCAGAGCCGCGGCGGCATCGACCCCAACAAGACCCTGTGGGAGGTTGTCTCCGACGGGCTGGACTTCATCCAGGTTGGCCATGTGGAGATGCCGTCCCGCGCATACGTTGCTGCCTTCGGCTTCAAGGGCCCGGACCAGCAGAAGAAGGCCGGCGTCCTGTCCGGTGGTGAACGGAACCGGTTGAACCTGGCCCTGACCCTGAAGCAGGGCGGTAACCTGCTGCTCCTCGATGAGCCCACCAACGACCTCGACGTTGAAACCCTCAGCAGCCTTGAAAATGCCCTGCTGGAGTTCCCCGGCTGTGCAGTGGTCGTTTCCCACGACCGGTGGTTCCTTGACCGGGTGGCCACCCACATCCTCGCCTACGAAGGTGACGAGGAAAGCCCCTCCAAGTGGTACTGGTTCGAGGGCAACTTCGAATCCTATGAGGAGAACAAGGTGGAGCGCCTGGGCCCCGACGCGGCCAAGCCGCACCGTGTGACCCACCGCCGCCTGACCCGCGACTAGCGACTGCTTGGCGGGACTCCGCGGCGGGAACAACCACGGAGTGAACATAAGGCCGGCGCCCCAGGGCGCCGGCCTTATGTCGTCACCCCTGATTCTTGTGCGACTCATCCGTGTCGGCGGGGACCCGCACCATGCCCTCCTGGGCCACGGAGGCGACGTGCTGGCCTTCCCGGTTGAAGATCTTGCCGGTGGCCAGTCCGCGGGCACCTTGGGCGCTGGGGGACTCCTGGACATAAAGCAGCCAGTCGTCCACCCGCGCCGGACGGTGCCACCACATGGCGTGGTCCAGGCTGGCAACGTTCATCCCTGGGGTGATCCAGCTCAGCCCATGCCTCCGGAGGATTGACTCGAGGAGGGTGTAGTCGCTGGCGTAGGCCAAGGCTGCACGGTGCAGGTTGGGGTTGTCCGGCACGGGCCCAAGGGTCTTCATCCACACGGCGTTGCGCGCCTCGCGCGGTCCGGTTGCCGAAACGTACAGCGCAGGGTCAACGTGCCTGATATCGAAGGGCCGCTCGTACGCCCAATGCCGGGCCACGGGATGGTCAAACTTTCCCAGCAGGTCCGCCGTGCTGGGAAGCGACTCCGGATCCGGGATCCCCGCCGGCATCACGGAAGAGTGGTCGATCCCCTCGGCTTCGACCTGGAAGGAAGCAATCATGGACAGGATGGGCACCCCGTCCTGGTATGCGTGGACGCGCCTGGCGGAAAACGACCTGCCGTCCCGGAGCCGCTCCACACCGAACGTGATGGGTTTGTTGGCATCGCCGGGCCGCAGGAAGTACCCGTGCATCGAGTGGACCAACCGATCCGGATCAACGGTCCTGGTCGAGGCGACGAGCGACTGCGCCAGCACCTGGCCGCCGAATACCCGGTGGTGCGGCTGCCGCTGGGAGGGGCCAAGGAAGATGTCCTCGTCCGTCCGGGCACCTTCAAGATCGCCAAGGTCCAGCAGTTCGATCAGCGATGAGGTGGGATCGCCACTGGGCGGCGCCAGCGGTCCGGCTTCGGCTTCAGTCATGGTCCGACTCTAGACGGCGCCCGCGGAACCACTCAACCGGCGCGCAGCCGGTAGTGTTCTTGGTGTGTCTGATCTCCTCACTTCGTCCTTCCGTTTCGCCGACCCCAGGGATCTTGCGGACCTGAAGACGTTCGCCACCCGTGCCAAAGCCATTGACGACGGCGCCATCCGGCTCCAGGCCGCCGGTTCCGTCCTGGCGGCCTACGTCTGCGTTTTGCGGCCCCGGCTGCTTGGTGAATCGACCCCCACCATCCTGGGCCTGCGCACCATGGCGCTGGCGGATCCGTCCGCAACGGACGTCACAGTGACGTTGGCGGCTGTCCTGGACCGGCTGGCCCGCGCCGGAGAGTCCGACGTCGAGCTGCCGGTTCCGCCCACCACCGTCACCGAATCCTGGACCGGGGTTGGCGCCCCGCGGGGCGGATGGGAGCCGCTGGGCTCCATCAGCGATGCCCGCCTGCGGGAGGCCGCCGAAGCCGGCATCGGCGAAGTGGCCGGCATTGTGCCGGACAAACCCGGCGCCCTGATCGTAAACAATGCCCGGGCTGCCGTGTGGGGGCGGGAACTGGACCACTCCGGCCTGCCGGCCGGTGCCGCCTTCGCAGCCCTCGCCCTGGGCTTCCTCGCTGATGGGGACCAGGCGCTCTACCGTGCCGGCCGGTGGTTCCGGCTCAGTGGTCCGCGCGGGCACGTCCTGGCACGAACCGGCAGCGGCCTCCTGTAATCCCAGGCCCCTGACGGGCCGGCATCAGGCGCCGGTGGGACTGTTCACCATGGACAGCGCCGCCCGCTCCATGTACTCCCACAGCGTTCCCTCATACAACGGGGGCAGGTCCAGGGCGTCCACGGCCGCGCGCATGTGGAACAGCCACCGGTCCTTTGCCTCGGGTGTGACTTTGAAGGGCATGTGCCGCATCCGCAGGCGGGGATGCCCGCGCTCCTCACCGTAGGTTGTGGGCCCGCCCCAGTACTGTTCCAGGAACATCAGGAATCTGCGCTTTGCCGGGGCCAGGTCCTCCTCCGGGTACATCGGCCGCAGCAGCGGATCGGTGGCGACGCCGTCGTAGAAAACGTCGATGAGCTTCACGAATGTCTCGTGCCCACCCACTGCATCGTAGAAACTGTCGGTGTACGCCGGCTGGCTGAAAGGGTCATTCTGCATCAGCTGGGGCCGCTGCGGCTGGAGGGGGCCCGGGATACCAGGGCGCGGCTCGATGGGAAGCGTCATGCTATTCACCGGCTTTCTGGTCGGTCTTCTTGGTCTCCACATGCGCCGAGGCCTGGTCTGTGGTGCCGTCGTCGGACTCATGCAGCGGCAGGTAACGGCCCTGCGACCGGTTCCCCACGCGCAGGATCTCACCGTTGCGCAGGTACCAGATGGCGCCGTCGTCAGAGCGGACGCGGGTGATCCGGAGCCCCATGGACTCCACCACGCCCACCACTTCGCTGGTTTCGATGACATCGCCGATGCCGTACTGGTCTTCAATGGTGATGAAGATCCCGGACAGGAAGTCGCGGATCAACTGCTGGGCGCCGAAGCCGATGGCGACACCCAGGATTCCCACGCTGGTCAGCAGGGGAGCGATGTTGATATCCAGGTTCTGCAGCACGTACATGCCGGTGATGATGACCACCAGCACACCCACCACGCTGTTCAGCAGGGAGCCGATGGTTTCGGCGCGCTGCACCCGCCTCTCATGGTCCAAGGCACGGATCGCCGGCGCCACCCATTTAAACATGGGCTTCTTGAAGAAATTGCTTCCGGCAGCGATGCGCCTGGTGATCCGCGAGATGATGAACGTGGCCACGAGCCAGAAGGCCACGCCGATGCCGAGGCTGATCACGATGCCCGGGATGCTTATGCCATCGGGTTGCGTTGTGGCGGGGGGAATGATCGACAACATACTGACCATGGGTGGAAATAGCTCCTTGGGGGATTGCGCTGTTCTCTTTCAACCCTAGCGCCGTAGCGTGGAGCAATGCGCATTCTCATCCTCGGCGGTACGGCCTTCCTCTCACGGGAAATTGCCAGGCAGGCGATATCCGCCGGACATGGCGTGACATGCCTGGCCCGGGGCGCAACTGCTGAACCGCCGCCCGGCGCGGCATGGGTGAAGGCCGACCGTTCCAGCGGGGCTGCGGCATATGCCCAGGTGAAGCGCGAGTGGGACGCCGTGATCGAGGTGGCGCGGGACCCTGAACCTGCCCGCGACGCCCTCGAGGCGCTGGCCGCCCGGTCTGGGCACTGGACTTTCGTTTCCAGCTGCTCAGCTTACGCGGACCACTCCGTTCCAGGGGCTGCGGAAGATGCTGCCCTCCTTCCGGCGCTGGCCGGGGGCACCCCGTCCGCTCCGGAAAACTACGGAGAGTCCAAGGTGGCCATCGAGGCAGCCACCCTTGAGGCGACTGCCGGCAACGCCCATCTGTGCCGCGCCGGCCTGATCAGTGGTCCCGGCGACCCCTCCGACCGTTACGGTTACTGGCCTGCCCGCTTCGCCCGGAACCAAGGGCCAGTGCTGGTCCCGGATATTGCAGCCCACCCCACCCAGGCCATTGATGTCCGGGACCTGGCTGCCTGGATCCTGGCCGCGGCCGGACAGGGCACCACCGGTGCCCTGAACGCCTGTGGGGAGCAGGTGTCCTTCGGCGATGTGCTCGCCGCCTGCCGCGAAACGGCCGGCCACCGTGGCGCCCCGGCCACCGCCGCCGGAGAATGGCTGGTGGCTCAGGGCGTCAACTACTGGTCAGGCCCGGAGTCGTTGCCGCTCTGGCTCCCGCCGGGGCATGAGGGCTTCATGGCCCGCAGCAACAAGGCCGCCAGGGCCGCAGGTATGGCGCTGCGGCCCTGGCAGGAAACCTTGGCGGACACCCTGGATGATGAGCGCGCCCGCGGGCTGGACCGGCCCCGCAAGGCCGGCCTTCCGCCCCCGGTGGAGCAGCGGCTCGTCAACACGCTCCACCGGGGCGGTGCCTAGCCGGCGACCGTGATGGGCTGGTGCTCCACAGGGAAATTCACGCTGCGGGCAATGAAGCAGACCTGGTTCGCCTCATGGTGGAGTCCGGCAGCCAGGTCAACCTGGCCGGCGTCGGCCACCGTGACCCTGGGGTGCAGTGTCACCTGTTCGAACTGGCCGCTGCGGTCGCGGTTGAGCCGCATCAGCCCGGATGCCTCGTCCCGATAGCCAGTGACCACCACGCCGTGTTTCACTGCCACATGCAGGTAGGACAGCATGTGGCATTGCGCCAGCGCGGCCAGGAGGAGCTGTTCCGGGTTGTACCGCTCCCGGTCCCCGTGGAATGTCGGGTCCGCCGAGCCTTTCAGAACCGGCAGGCCCGGGATGAGCACGTCATGGTCACGGGAGTAGCTTCGGTACGACGACGTGCCCTCACCCCGGTTGCCGGTCCATTGGACCGTCAGCGAGTACTCGTGTACGTCGAGGCTCACCCGGCGCTCCCGTCCGGGAGCACGTCGGCGGCACGTGCGCGCAGGGCCCGGGCGACGCCGTCGCGGTTTTCCAGCATCATCCGCCGCAGCGCGGCGCTTTCCGCCGGCAGCGACGCCAGGAAGGTGTCAGTTTGGTCGATGGTGGCCTGCGTGGTCAGCAGCGCCGGGTAGAGCCCGACGACGATCTGCTGGGCGAGTGCGTGTGTCCGGGTTGCCACGATTCCCGGCACGGCCGCAAAATACTTCTCCGCATACGGCTCCAGCAGCGACCGGTCCCGGACCCGCATGAAGCCCGCCACGGCCGAGCCCTGCAGCGCGTTGGAAAGCTCGCCCCTGACCACGATCGACTCCCAGGCGGCGGCTTTCGCCTCCGCGGTGGGAAGCGCAGCCTTTGCCAGGGCGGCGGCGTTCTGTCCGCTGGATGTGTTGTCCCGCGCCAGCTCGGCGTCGATGCCGTCCTGCCCCATCCGGCCTCCGGCCACCAGTGACGCCACGAGCTCCCAGCGGAGGTCCTGGTCAACGGCCAGCCCGGCCAATGCGGCAGACCCGTCCAGCAGGCCCGCCACCCGGTCCAGCTGGGACGCGCTGCGGGCCAGGAGGGCAAAGGACTTTACAAACTGCAGTTGCGCGTCGGAACCGCCGGGAACCTCTGAAGCCAGCTCCCACAACCGGTCCACGGCCGCGACCGCGGTGGCTTCGCGGTGTTCTTCCGCCACGTAGAAGTTCAAGGTGGTGGCCAGCTGGCGGAGCTGGACCAGGATGACGGAGGAATCCGTCTCCGCGGCGACGTTGGCCAGGATCAGCTCCACGTATTTCCGGGCCGGAGCCTGTCCGTCCCGGGCCGCGTCCCACGCCGAATTCCAGACGAGGGTCCGGGGCAGGCTGGCTTCAAAGTCCTTGAGGTGTGCGGTGGCGGTGGCCAGGGACTTCGGGTCCAGCCGCACCTTGGCGTAGGCGAGGTCGTCGTCGTTGACGAGGATCAGGTCCGGCTGCGCCAGGCCGGCGACGCCCGGCACATCGGTGCGTTCGCCGTCGACATCCAGTTCCTCGCGGTGCACCCGCTCCAGCTTCCCGGCGTCGTTGAGGTTGTAGAACCCCACGGCAAGGCGGTGTGGCCGGAGGGTGGGCCATTCGGGAACCGCGGACTGCACGATACTGAGGGTCTTCAGCGTCCCGTCGGAGTCCACGTCCAGCTCGGGGGTGAGGGTGTTGACGCCGGCCGTCTCCAGCCACTGCCGGCCCCAGCCGTCAAGGTCGCGTCCGCTGGCCTTCTCCAGCTCCACCAGCAGGTCGCGCAGCTCGGTGTTGCGCCACGAGTGCTTCGCGAAGTACTCCCGGACACCGGCCATGAACTGCTCGGGGCCCACCCAGGCAACCAGCTGCCGGAGCACCGAGGCGCCCTTGGCGTAGGTGATGCCGTCGAAGTTGACCTCGACATCCTGCAGGTCGTTGATCTCCGCGAAGATGGGGTGCGTGGTGGGCAGCTGGTCCTGGCGGTACGCCCACGACTTCTCCACCGAAGCGAACGTGGTCCAGGCGCTGGTGAAGGACGTGGCCTCCACGGCCGCCAGGTGGGACATGTACTCGGCAAAGGACTCGTTGAGCCAGAGGTCGTTCCACCACCGCATGGTCACCAGGTCCCCGAACCACATGTGCGCCAGTTCGTGGAGCACCGTGATGGCGCGCCGCTCGATCTGCGCGCCGGTGACCTTGCTGCGGAAGACGTAGCCCTCCAGGATGGTCACCGCGCCGGCGTTCTCCATGGCGCCGGCATTGAATTCCGGCACGAACAGCTGGTCGTACTTTTCGAACGGGTAGGGGCAGCCGAATTGTGCTTCGAAGAACCCGAACCCTTGCCGCGTGAGCTCGAAAATGTTCTCCGCGTCCAGGTACTGCATCAGGGACTTCCGCGCGAACACCCCGAGCGGGATGACACGGCCGTCCGAGCTGGTCACTTCGCTGCGGACGCACTGGTACGGCCCGGCGATCAGGGCGGTGACGTAGGAGGACAGGCGCGGGGTGGGCGCAAATGCCCATACGGACCGGGCTCCGCCGTCTTCTGCAGCCGGGGCCTGCGCCGGCTCCGGGGTGGGGGAGTTGGAGATGACATCCCAGTGGGAGGGGGCCGTGACCGTAAACGCGAAGGTTGCCTTCAGGTCGGGCTGCTCGAAGACGGCGAACATCCGGCGCGAATCCGGAACCTCGAACTGGGTGTACAGGTAGACCTCGTTGTCCACCGGATCCACGAAGCGGTGCAGGCCTTCGCCGGTGTTCATGTAGGGCATGTCGGCCACGACGGTCAGCTCGTTGTGCTCCTCCAGGCCGGGCAGCTGGATCCGCACGCCGTCGGACACCGTTGCGGGATCGAGGGCACGGCCGTTAAGGGTCACGCTGTGCACGGTCCGGGTTACGGCGTCAATGAAGCTGGACGATCCCGGCGAAGCCGCAAATTTCACGGTGGTGGAGCTGCCGAAGACCTCTCCGCCGCGGGTCAGGTCCAGGCTGACATCGTAGGACTCGGCGGTGATCAGTTCTGCGCGCTCACGGGCTTCGGTGCGCGTCAGGTTCATTCCTGGCAAAGGAGGGCCTCCAGAGAAGTTTCGGTTGCCGGCCGGTGGTCCCGGTTCCGGCACTCTGCTGCATTCTTTCATCCTTGCGGTCCTTGGCAAGTTGCCCGGGTCACAGCGCGCCGCGGCCCCGGCCAGGAGATTTCCGGAGGCGGCGGCAGGGGTAGCGTTGGTTACATGGGAAAGCTGCTGGATTCGGTGGATGCCAAGGCCCTGCGCTTTGCCGTCGGGTTCCCCGTCGCGCTCGCCGCCGCCTTCGCCTTCTGCGCTTGGCTGCTCCGCCCGGACCTTCCGGACCCGGTCGCGGTGCGCTGGACTGACGACGGCGGTGCAGCCTTTGCCCCGTTCGGCGCCTACGTGGGCGCCGGGGCAGCAGCGATTGTCATTGCCGGCTGGCTGGTCCTGCTGCAGGCGGTACCCCTGGGCCGGCCCGTGCTGATGCGCCGGATCATGATGGGGGTCGGGTTCTTCCTCAGCCTTTTCATTACCTCGGCCCTGGCGGCAGGACTCATCGGCCAGGTTGGGCTGGCTGACGCCCGGCAGTCACGCGTGGACATGACCGTCCTGGCCCTTGGAAGCGGTGCCGCCGTTTCCCTGGGCGTCACCATGGCCATGGTCTACAAGGCTGACCGGCAGTGGTCCCCGGATGACGACCGTGCCCTGCAGACAGCCATCGCCAATGAAACGGACCCGGATCTCGCCCTGGACACGTTCCGGTTGTGGGTGCACGCCCGGAGTTCGGTCTTCGTCATGATCGGGATCGCCTCGCTGTTTCCGGCGGCGCTCCTCGCCGTCGTGGTGCCGTGGCTGGGGATCCTCCTGGTCCTCCTGGCCGCCGTCGGCGCGGCGTTTCTTTTCGCCCGCGTCAAGGCCGACCGCCGCGGCCTGAAGGTCCTGCTTGCCGGTGTAGTACCTGTCATGGATGTCCCCGCCGGATCCATTTCGGCCGCCAGCGCAGCCGAGGTGAGGGCCGCGGATTACGGCGGGTGGGGCTACCGGCACCACCGGGGCACCGCGGCCATGCTCGTCAGCAGCGGGCCCGCCGTCGTCGTGAGCAAGACGGACGGCCAGCGGCTCGCCGTGAGCGGCGGCACCCAGGCTTCGGCGGCGCGGCTGGCCGATGTCCTGACCCGGGTGGCGGCCAGGGCCCGGCCCGACGGCGGCCCGCCGGCGGCCTCGGGGCAGCCGGAGTCCTGACCCCGGCAGTCCTAGTATCCTTATCGGTGTTGTTCCGGCCCCCACCCGGCCGGCCTGCCAGCCCCCCGAACCGAACGGATCTTGCTCGTGACAACTTCCCCTGCCTTCCCGCGGGTCCACATCGCCACCGACCACGCCGGCATGGAGCTCAGCGCCCATCTGGTGTCCCACCTGACAGGCAAGGGATACGAGGTGGTGGACCACGGGCCCAAGGTCTACGACGCCCAGGACGACTACCCTTCGTTCTGCATCAACGCCGCCCTCGCGGTGGTTGCTGACCAGCAGGCCGGCGTGCACGCCCTGGGAATCGTGCTGGGCGGTTCCGGAAACGGTGAGCAAATTGCCGCGAACAAGGTCAAGGGCGTGCGTGCCGCCCTGGCGTGGAACCTCTCCACCGCCACACTGGCCCGCGAGCACAACGACGCGAATGTCGTCGCCGTGGGCGGACGCCAGCACTCGGTGGAAGAAGCCACCGAACTGATCGAGGCCTTCCTGGCCGAGCCGTTCAGCAACGATGAGCGCCATGTCCGCCGCATCGGCAAGATCGCAGCCTACGAGGCCACGGGCGAGGTCATCGAGTAGTGCCTGAGGGACATTCGGTCCGCCGGCTCGCCCGGCAGTTCGGCGACGTCTTCCTCGGCGAAACCCTCGCCGTCTCCAGTCCCCAAGGCAGGTTCGCCGGGGGAGCTGCCCTGCTCGACGGGCACACCCTCGTCGCCGCCGAGGCGCATGGCAAGCACCTCTTCCTGCACTTTGACAACGCACTGGTGCTGCACGTCCACCTCGGCCTGTACGGTGCCTGGAGCTTCGGCGGCGACAGCACCTTCGCCGGCGCCTCCAGCATCGGCGCGCCCCGCCGGGTGGGGGAGCGGGAAGCCTTCGCTGACGGGGACGACGACGGCGGCGCACCTTACGATGGTCCGCCAGCGCCGGTAGGGGCCGTCCGTGTCAGGCTGGCCGGGAGTCACGGCTGGGCGGATCTGCGCGGAGCAACCACCTGCGAAACCATCACCGCCGCCGAGGCCGACGCCGTCCTGGCGCGGCTTGGGCCGGATCCGCTGCGGAACCTTCGCGGCGACGCAGGCCGGTTCGCTGCGAACCTTCGTGCCCGGAAGACGCCGCTGGCAGCGCTGCTTATGGACCAGAAGATCATTGCCGGGGTAGGCAACGTCTACCGCGCCGAAGTGCTGTTCCGGCGCCGGCTGGATCCCTGGCTTCCCGGCGGCGCCCTCCCGGACAGCGATGCCCGGAAGCTGTGGCGCGACGTCGTCAGCGTCATGGCCGATGGCGTCACCGACGGGCGGATCATCACCACGCCGCCGAAGTACTGGACCCTCAACGGCACCACCGCCGCCAAGGCCGCCGCAGCCGGGAGCCCCGTGCCGCCCAAGAGCCCGCACTTCCCCGTCGGCGAGGACGTCCACTTCGTCTATAAGCGGCAGGGCCTTCCCTGCAGGGTGTGCCGGACCGTCGTGCTCGTCGCCGACCTCGTGGGGCGGAACCTCTACTGGTGCCCCTCCTGCCAGCAGCCCCGGGATTAGCCGGGCCACTGCCGCCACGCGCAAAACGGGGCACTTTGACACGGACACGCCGCCCGTCGTCGTACGTTGTTCCCGCAGACGCCGCCAAAGTGCCCCACGATGGTTCTAGCCGGCAGATGTATAAACACAAAAAGGCCCCTCGAAAGAGGGGCCTTTTTACGTTCGCGGAGGGGACGACGGGAATCGAACCCGCGTAATCAGTTTGGAAGACTGAGGCTTTACCATTAAGCTACGTCCCCGAAGGAAGATCCGCTTTTCGCGGAAACTCCGGGCTGGCTGTTGAAGCCGGATACAACTAAACCTAATCCATGGCCTACGTGTCAAATGTGCATTCGCGACGCGTATCACCGTAGACTTGCCTGTGCACTTACGGGGTGTAGCTCAGCTTGGCTAGAGCGCCTGCTTTGGGAGCAGGAAGTCGCAGGTTCAAATCCTGTCACCCCGACTCTGCGGCCAGGACCAGCAGGCCTGGACATCTATTGCGTTTGCAGAAACCCATCCCACAACCCAGGAGTACTTAGACCGTGAAGAGCGCTGTCGAGAACCTCACCCCCACGCGGGTCAAGCTCAATGTTGAGGTCCCCTTTGAGGAACTGAAGCCCAGCATCGACTCGGCCTACAAGACCGTTGCGTCGCAGATCCAGGTCCCCGGGTTCCGCAAGGGCAAGGTTCCCGCCAAGCTCATCGACCAGCGCGTCGGCCGCGGCTACGTCCTGGAGACCGCCATCAACGACGGCCTCAACGGCTGGTATCAGGCTGCCGTGCAGGAATCCGGCATCCACCCCCTGAGCCGTCCCGAGGTGGAGATCACCGAGGTGCCGGACCCCTCCGCAACCGATGGTGGCCTCAAGTTCGCCGCCGAGGTTGACGTCCGCCCCGAAATCGAGCTCCCGGACTACGCCGGCATCGAGGTCCAGGTTGCCGCCGCGGAATCCTCCGAAGCCGACGTCGACAAGGCCCTTGACGAGCTGCGCGGCCGCTTCGGCACCCTCAAGTCCGTTGACCGTCCCGCTGCCGACGGCGACTTCCTGACCATCGACATCACCGCCACGATCGACGGCGAAGAGGTTGACTCCGCTGCGGGCCTGTCCTACCAGGTGGGCGCAGGCACCATGCTCGAGGGCATGGACGAGGCCGTCACCGGGCTCAGCGCGGATGAAGATGCCATCTTCGACACCACCCTGGTCGGTGGCGACCACGCCGGCGAAGCCGCCCAGGTCAAGGTTGTCGTGAAGGCCGTCAAGGAACGCGAACTGCCCGAAGCGAACGATGACTTCGCCCAGCTGGCCTCCGAATTCGACACCCTCGCCGAGCTCCGCGAGGACCTGGCCAAGCAGGCTGCCGACTCCAAGATCGTTGAGCAGGGTGTAGAAGCCCGCGACAAGGTCCTGGACAAGCTCGTCGAGCTGGTTGAGGTCCCCGTTCCCGACTCGGTGGTGGAGGAGCAGCTCGAAGCCCACTTCCAGGAGGGCAACGGCCACGGAGACGGTGAGCACGACACCGAAGAGCACCGCGCCGAGGTCAAGGCCAATACGGCCCGCGCCTTCCAGAACGAAATCATCCTTGACGCCATTGCCGAGAAGGAAGAAGTCAACGTCAGCCAGAACGAGCTGATCGACTACATCGTCACCACCGCCAGCCAGTACGGCATGGACCCCAACCAGTTTGCCCAGATCATCGATCAGAGCGGCCAGGTCCCCATGATGGTTTCCGAGGTCCGCCGCCGCAAGGCACTGGCCGTCGTCCTCGGCCAGGCCACGGTGACCGACACCGAGGGCAAAGCTGTTGACCTGAGCGACTTCGTCCGTCCCGGCGGCGAGGAAGCTCCCGCTGCGGAAGCTGCTGACGACGCCACCGAAGCGGCCGGAACTGACGTTGGCGAGGCAGAGGAAACCACTGCCGAGGCCAAGGCATAGTCCTTCCCGCCCGCAGCCAACGGCCCCTGGATCCTTCCGATCCGGGGGCCGTTCGCGTTGGTCCGGAAACCGGGGCGTGCGCCGTTCTCCGATCGTGCGCCGTCAGCGAACAGCAGTGAGTGCGCGAACAAATCGTCCGGGAAACCGGTTAGTGTCCAAGTAGTGATTTTCAGTGATGTCACCGTCACCAGTGAGAGGTAAATAAACATGTCACAGCACTCAGAGGCCCCCCGGATGGCGACCGTCGATCCTGCAGCCCAGGACAACTACATTTACAACCGCCTCCTCAAGGAGCGGATCATCTGGCTGGGCTCGGAGGTGCGTGACGACAACGCCAACGCAATCTGCTCGCAGCTGCTGCTGCTGTCCGCCGAGAATCCGGAAAAGGACATCTACCTCTACATCAACTCGCCCGGCGGTTCCGTCACGGCAGGCATGGCCATCTACGACACCATGCAGTTCATTCCCAACGACGTCGTCACCGTGGCCACCGGCCTGGCAGCCTCCATGGGCCAGTTCCTCTTGTCCTCCGGCACCAAGGGCAAGCGCTACGCCACGCCGAACGCACGCGTCCTGATGCACCAGCCCTCCGGCGGCATCGGCGGCACCGCCTCGGACATCAAGATCCAGGCCGAGCTCATCCTGCACATGAAGAAGGTCATGGCGGAACTGACCGCGGAGCAGACCGGCCAGACTGTTGAGACCATCCTCAAGGACAACGACCGCGACAAGTGGTTCACCGCCACCGAGGCCCTTGAATACGGATTCTTCGACAAGATCGCCGCGCATGCCGGCTCGGTCTCCGGCGGCGGCGGAACGTCCAACTCCTCCTCCGGCGAATCAGCCTCCCAGAACTAACCGGCATCCAGAACCCCTTCGATCAGGAGCAAACACAATGAACTACAACTTCGGGTGGTCCGCCGGGAATCTTCCGTCCAGCCGCTACGTCCTGCCTCAGTTCGAGGAACGCACGCCCTACGGCTTCAAGCGCCAGGACCCGTACACCAAGCTCTTCGAGGACCGCATCATCTTCCTCGGCGTCCAGGTGGACGACGCATCGGCTGACGACATCATGGCCCAGCTGTTGGTCCTGGAGTCAACGGACCCGGACCGCGACATCACCCTGTACATCAATTCGCCCGGCGGCTCGTTCACTGCCATGACGGCCATCTATGACACCATGCAGTACATCCGCCCCGAGATCCAGACTGTCTGCCTGGGCCAGGCCGCCAGCGCGGCCGCCGTGCTTCTGGCGGCCGGTACCCCCGGCAAGCGGCTGGCCCTGCCCAACGCCCGCGTCCTGATCCACCAGCCGGCACTGTCCGGCGGCCAGGGCGGCCAGGCTTCCGACCTGGAGATCCAGGCTGCAGAGGTCATGCGCATGCGCTCCTGGCTGGAGGACACCCTCGCCCACCACTCCGGACGCACGTCCGAGCAGGTCAACAACGACATCGAGCGCGACAAGATCCTCACTGCCGCTGAAGCCCAGACCTACGGGCTCATCGACCAGGTCCTTGATTCCCGCAAGATCAAACCCCAGGCGATCACCCGGTAACAATCCGGAAAGCCGGTGCAGGCCAGATTCATTTGGCCGCACCGGCCTTTTCATTCCACCCTTGGCGTCGAATGTGACCTAGAGTGGAAGATGTCACAATCCGGCCTCCGCTGGCCGGGAACGATTTTTCAGCAATGGCGCAGGGCTGCCTGGCAGCAGGATACTAAGGGGTTCACATATGGCTCGGATTGGCGAGAGCACTGATCTGCTGAAGTGCTCTTTCTGCGGAAAGAGCCAGAAGCAGGTCCGCAAGCTCATTGCCGGGCCCGGTGTCTACATCTGCGATGAATGCATCGAGTTGTGCAACGAAATCATTGAAGAGGAACTCGCCGAGGTCGCGGACCTCGGCAGCTTCGAACTTCCCAAACCGCGGGAGATCTTCGACTTCCTGCAGGAATACGTCATTGGCCAGGAGCCCGCCAAGCGTTCCCTCGCCGTCGCGGTCTACAACCACTACAAGCGAATCCAGGCCGGGCACGCGCCCAAGTCCGGGAGCCTTGGCGACGCCGGGCACCACGACGACGTCGAAATCGCCAAATCAAACATCCTCCTCATCGGACCCACCGGCTGTGGCAAGACCTACCTTGCGCAGACACTTGCCCGGCGCCTGAACGTCCCGTTCGCCGTGGCAGATGCAACCGCACTCACCGAGGCCGGCTACGTCGGCGAAGACGTGGAGAACATCCTCCTCAAGCTCATCCAGGCCGCTGACTACGACGTCAAGAAGGCCGAGCAGGGCATCATCTACATAGATGAAATCGACAAGATCTCGCGCAAGAGCGAAAACCCTTCCATCACCCGGGACGTGTCCGGCGAGGGCGTCCAGCAGGCCCTCCTGAAAATCCTGGAAGGCACGGTGGCGTCGGTGCCACCGCAGGGCGGCCGGAAGCATCCGCACCAGGAATTCATCCAGATCGACACCACGAACGTCCTGTTCATTGTGGCCGGTGCGTTCGCCGGGCTGGAAGAGATCATCGGCTCCCGCTCCGGGCGCAAGGGCATCGGCTTCGGGGCCCCCCTCAACGAGGCCAGCAAGAAGGTTGACTCGTACGGCGAGGTCATGCCGGAGGACCTGCTGAAGTTCGGACTGATCCCCGAATTCATCGGCAGGCTTCCCGTCATCACCACGGTCTCCAACCTGGACCGTGACGCCCTGATCCAGATTCTCTCGACCCCCAAGAACGCCCTGGTGAAGCAGTACCAGAAGATGTTCCAGATCGATGGCGTTGAGCTGATGTTCGACGACACCGCCCTGGATGCCATCGCGGAGCAGGCCCTTGAGCGCGGGACCGGCGCCCGCGGACTCCGTGCCATCCTGGAGGAAGTCCTGCTTCCGGTGATGTTCGATCTGCCAAGCCGCGAGGACGTGGCCAGCGTGGTCATCACCGAAGACGTGGTGCTGCGGGGCGCCGAACCCACCCTGATTCCGCACGCGGCCAAGCGCCGCAAGTCTGCCTGACCGAGAGGACTCCGTGACTTCACCCGCCAAGAACAAAGCCGACTTCTGGTTCGACCCCCTGTGCCCGTTCGCCTGGATTACGTCCCGCTGGATCGGCGAGGTGGAATCCGTCCGCGACATCGAGACCGAATGGCACGTGATGAGCTTGGCCGTGCTGAACGAGGGCCGCGACCTTGAGCCGGCCTACCGGGAATCCATGGACAACGCCTGGGGCATGGTCCGCGTGATCATTGCCGCCCGGGAAGAGCATGGCCCCCAGGTCATCAAGCCGCTTTATGATGCCATGGGAACCCTGATTCACGACCGTGGCGAGAAGGACCGCTCGGAAGTTATTGCCAAGGCCCTCGCGGAATGCGGCCTCCCGGAGTCCCTGGCCGACGCCGCAACCACTGACGCCTATGACGCCCTACTCCGGGCCAGCCACGAGGAAGGCATTTCCCTGGTGGGCCAGGATGTCGGAACCCCGGTGGTCGCCTTCAACGGAACAGCGTTCTTCGGACCCGTGCTGACCCGCATTCCCCGCGGCGAGGTAGCGGGCAAACTGTGGGACGCCACCACGGCAATCGCCGGGTACCCGCACTTCTTCGAGCTCAAGCGCAGCCGCACGGAAAGCCCCGAATTCGACTAAGCACGCCTGAGCGGACGCGCGCCAAGGGCCCCGGGAGAACTACACCACAGTAGTTCTCCCGGGGCCCTTGCACGTGGGCCGGCCCGGGAGAACAATGGATCTTACCCACTTCGCAAGAAGCGGGACGCAGGAACCAAAGATTCAGTGATATGCAATTTCGACGCAGCCATCGGCGAAGTCGAATGCAAGCTACCAGTGACGGTGTAGTAAGACCTGGAAATTCAGCGGATCCTGCCAGACCATTGGAAAAACGTCACCAGATGGCCGAAAGTCGAAGCCCCACCAACGGCAAAACGCTGATGGGGCTTCCCCTTTGCCCAAAACGGGCCGCTGCGCGCAGGGCCGGCGGCCGGCCGGTCAGGCCTTGGCGGGCTCGTCGCTCGCGGCCAGGGCAACATCGGTCACCGCGAGGTCCCCGTCACCCACCACCAAGATAATTTCCCGGGCGTTCGACGCCGCCTTCAAATCCGCCAGCCCGGCCTGCAGCTGCGCCGTCAGTGACTCCGCAGCGGTGATCGTGGCGGATAGCACCTCCGTCCGCTGCTTGACCTTCGCCTCGGACTTGGCCTTGCGGACACCGCTGAGCGCGGTCCCCACTGTTGCCAGCATGGTGGTATCACCGCCGGGAATCTCCAGTGCCGAAGGCCACGCGGCCCGGTGCACGGAGCCCGTGCGCCACCAGCTCCACACTTCCTCCGTGGCGAACGGAAGGAAGGGGCCAAAGAGCCGCAGCAGGGCGTCCAGGGTGGTAGCCAGCGCCGCCAGCACCGATTCCTGCTCGGATTCGCCTGCCGCTCCGTAGGCACGGTCCTTGATCAGTTCCACGTAGTCGTCCGTGAACTGCCAGAAGAACGATTCCGTGAGCTGCAGGGCGCGGGCGTAGTCGTAGTTCTCAAACGCCTTTGTGGACTGGCTGACGACATTCGCCAGCTGGGCCAGCAATGCCCGGTCCAAGGGGTTGGTCAGCACCGAAAGGTCGTCCGAGAGGACGGAGTTTTCGGTGGCACCCAGGTTCAGCACGAACTTGGAGGCGTTCAGCAGCTTGATGGCCAGGCGCCGGCCGATCTTCATCTGCGCGATCTCGTACGCGGTATCGGCCCCGAGCCGCGCCGAGGCAGCCCAGTAACGGACGGCATCCGAGCCGTACTCATTCAGCACATCGGTGGGGACCACCACGTTGCCCTTGGACTTGGACATCTTCTTGCGGTCCGGGTCCAGGATCCAGCCGGAAATGGCGGCGTGCTTCCAGGGCGCACTCTTCTGTAGGGCGTCGGCGCGCACCGCAGAGGAGAACAGCCAGGTACGGATGATGTCATGGCCCTGGGGGCGGAGGTCGAACGGGTACACCTTCGCGAACAGGTCCTCGTCCCGGCTCCAGCCGCCCACGATCTGCGGGGTCAGGGATGACGTGGCCCACGTGTCCAGGACATCGGCATCGCCGGTGAAGCCGTTGGGCTGGTCACGCTGGGCTTCCTCGAATCCCGGGGCGGCGTCCGCTGCCGGGTCCACGGGGAGCATGTCATCCGAGGGGAGGACGGGGTTGTCGTAGTCCGGGTTGCCTTGCCCGTCCAGCGGGTACCAGACGGGAATGGGCACGCCGAAGAAGCGCTGCCGGGAGACCAGCCAGTCGCCGTTCAGGCCGGCGATCCAGTTCTCGTAGCGGGAGCGCATGAAGGACGGGTGGAAGTCGATCTCCTTGCCCCGGCCGATCAGGCGTTCGCGGCGGTCCTCATCGCGGCCTCCGTTGCGGATGTACCACTGGCGGGAGGTCACCACTTCCAGCGGCTTGTCGCCCTTTTCGAAGAAGTTCACCGGGTGGGTGATCTTCTTGGGTTCGCCGTCCAGCAGGTCAGCTTCCTTGAGCAGTTCCACCACGGCCTCCTTCGCGGAGAAGGCGGTCTTGCCGGCAATCGCGGCGTACGCTTCCTTGCCGGACTCGCTGGTGATCCACTCAGGGGTCTCGGCGATGATGCGGCCGTCACGGCCCATAATGGCGCGCGTGGGCAGCTGCAGTTCGCGCCACCAGGTGACGTCGGTCAAGTCGCCGAAAGTGCAAACCATGGCGATACCCGAGCCCTTGTCCGCCTTAGCCAGCGGGTGGGCTTTGACTTCCAGTTCGACGCCGAACAGCGGCGACGTCACGGTCTTGCCGAACAGCGGCTGGTACCGCTCGTCGTCGGGATTTGCCACCAGGGCGGCGCATGCGGCCAGCAATTCCGGACGCGTGGTCTCGATGAAGATCTTTTCGCCGTCTTCGGTGAAGAAGGGGTAGCGGTAGTAGGCGCCCGCGACTTCCCGGTCCTCCAGTTCCGCCTGGGCCACGGCCGTGCGGAACGTGACGTCCCACAGTGTGGGGGCCTCGGCCATGTACGCGTCCCCGGCGGCCAGGTTGGCCAGGAAGGCGCGCTGGGACACGGCACGGGAGGTGTCATCGATGGTGCGGTAGGTCAGGTCCCAGTCAACGGACAGCCCCAACGTCTGGAACAGGTTCTCGAAGACCTTCTCGTCCTCCACGGCGAGTTCCTCGCAGAGTTCGATGAAGTTCTGGCGGGACACGACATCGAAGTCCCGCTGGTTCTTGGCGGGCTGGGCCGGCGGCCGGTAGTCGGCGTTGTACGGAATGGCGGGGTCGCACCGCACGCCGTAGTAGTTCTGCACCCGGCGCTCGGTGGGCAGGCCGTTGTCGTCCCAGCCCATGGGGTAGAAGACGTTCTTGCCCGTCATGCGCATGTAGCGCGCCTGCACGTCCGTCTGGGTGAAGGAGAACATGTGCCCCACATGCAGGGAGCCCGATGCGGTGGGCGGGGGAGTGTCGATCGAGTAGACCTGCTCCCGGGTGGTGTCGGGGTTGAACTTGTAGGTTCCTTCGGACAGCCAGCGCCGGGTGAGTGCGGCTTCGAGGCCTTCGAGGGCCGGCTTGTCCGGAACGTTGATGGGGGCGGTGGTGGGCGTGTCTGTACCCTGCATGTCTTCAGCCATTGGGCAATTCTTTCATGCCCGCTCCGATCCCACCCAACCAACCTCGTGCAGCCCGGGCGGCACCGTTCCCCGGCACTGCTTCCGGACGCGCGGTCCGACCACCCCGGGCCCGGCTGTGGTTACGTTTCCGGACGTTCCCCGCTGGTCCCGTTAGGGTTGTGCCATGACTGAGGACTTGCAGAAAAAGGCAGCACTGGTGACCGGCGCGAGCAGCGGAATCGGGGAAGCGACGGTCCGCGCCCTGCGCGCGGACGGCTGGACGGTCTTCGCCGTCGCACGCCGCGCCGACCGCCTCGCCGCACTGGCAGGGGAGACGGGCGCCGTCGCGATCCCTGCTGACATCGCAGAGGACGACGACGTGTCCCGGCTTCTCGCCCGGGTCACCGAGGCGGGCGGGATCGATACGCTCATCAACATCGCCGGCGGCGCTCGCGGGGCGGACAAGGTGGGCGCCGCCAGCACCGCCGACTGGGAGTGGATGTTCCGGGTCAACGTCCTTGGAACGATGAAGCTCACCCGCGCCTTCCTGCCGATGCTCCGCGCCACCGGCCGGGGAACAGTGCTCAACCTGACTTCCACGGCGGGCCTGGACGCCTACGAGGGTGGCGGAGGGTACAACGCGGCCAAGTTCGGCCAGCACGCCTTGACAAGTGCCCTCCGCCTGGAGGAAGCGGAGCACAACGTGCGCGTCATCGAGGTGGCGCCGGGCCTGGTGCAGACCGAGGAATTCGCGCTTAACCGCCTGGGCGATGCGCAGGCCGCCGGGAAGGTCTACCAGGGGGTGGAGAAGCCGCTGACCGCCGCGGATGTGGCAGACGTGGTCCGGTACGCCGTCTCCGCTCCGCACCACGTCAACCTGGACCAGATCGTCATCCGGCCGGTGGCGCAGGCCGCAACCCACAAACTGATCCGGAAGGGCTAGGAACCCTTGATGTGCAGGGTGGCCACCACCGCCGCATGGTCAGTTCCCGGAACCCGCTGGACCGAATAGTTCGAGCCCCGGATGTCCGGGCTGGTCACCAGATGGTCCAGCGTGATGCCGGGCAGCCGGTAGCCGCGCATCGGCCAGGTGGGCACGAGCCTGCTTCCAAGGGACGCGGCCACGTCCACGAGGGTCCGGCTGCCCCCGGTACCCGCCAGCAGCGACCGGAATTCGTGGTGGTCATAGGTGGCGTTGAAGTCGCCGGCCAGCAGCAGCGGACCGGCGCCGTTGTCCACTCTCCCCACGGCAGCGAGGTCGCTGCGCCATTGCTGGAGGGCGTCGCCTACGGGTGCCAAGGTGTGGACGGCTACTATCCGCAGCGACGTCCCGCTGCCATCGGCCAGTTCGAGGCGGGCCACGGGCATGGTGAATTGCGTTCCGGGGAGAACGCCGGCCTCCTTGAGCTTGTACGTGGAGTAAACGGCGGCGCCGCCTGCGCCCTCCCTGGCATGGGCAACCCGGTGGGGGAGCAGTTGGTCCAGTCCAGCCTCGGTAAGCTTCCGTTCCAGTGCGGGTGTGTATTCCTCCACCGCGAGCAGGTCCACGTGCCGGTCACGGACCATCCCCACGATGCCGGATGCGTCCGCACCGCCCAGTTCCGCGTTGATGGTCATGGCAACCAGCGGGACTGGCGCCGCTGCCTCGGCCGCAGGCTCCCGAATGTCCAACGGAAAAAGCCACAGCGCCTGGCATCCCAGCAGGACGGCTCCCACAACCTGCTGCCAGCGGCGTCGCCCGGCGAAGGCCAGGACAACTGCGGCCGCTCCGGGGACGGCGAACCACGGCGTGAAGGCCACCAGCTGCACCCCGAGCACCGGCCAGTCGGCGGGTACGGCGCGGACGGCCGAAACCGCCGCCACCGGAAGTGCCACGGGAAGGAACAGCCACCGGCACGCCGCAGCCGCACGCGCGGCCCCTGCGGAACGCTTCGAAGCTGTCATGGAGCGAGTCTAGGCAACATGCCCGCCACGGTCAGCCCCGCGATGGATTATGAGCTTGGGCCTACTGCCCGGTCCGGAAGACTGTGCCGCCCAATTTCCGTTGAATGAGTTTGGAGTCTTCGCTGACAACCGTCCAGTTCTTGCCGACATTAATTGCCCGTTGGCCGATGGGCTTCCAAAAATCGAGCTGCGTCTCCAAGGAAGCATCGCTGCCGTAAACGGCCAGGGACAGAAGTTCTCCACAGCTTCCCGACGAAGCGGAATACTTGGCGTCATTGTGGAGCACCAGCTCGGGGCACGACAGCCCGGCTAATTCCACGGCATCCTTCAGGTCGTCAATCGTGTCGAACGTCCCACCATCAGCTGGCGGCTGTTTGGCCTCCGGTGTGGAACACGACGCCAACGAGGCAGCCATGACGACGGCCGCAGTGGCCAGAACAATTCGGTTCATATCTGGTCCCCCTGTCAGAAATCTCCGTAAATCGACCCTATCGCAGAGCCCAAACGCGGTGCAGCCGCGCCCCAGGCTCCGGAATGGCACTGGACACGGCGGAAATAGTAGACTGGCCAGTGGCTATGACCCGGCAATCACCGGTGAGCTTCCGGAAGAACCCGCTGCCGCCCGTCCAGGGCCGGCCGCGTCAGTAGAACCGGACGGGTAAGCCCGTCACAGCAGTTAACGAGAGGCCGGTGCGGCGCCCGTTCCGTGAGGGACACGCAGCGCCGGTAAGTGAGGTGGTACCGCGGTGAGCGTGCAGTCCCAGGGCGGCACGGACGCCGTCCTCGCATCCTGAACGGAACAGCCGGCCTGCGCCGGAGGTTCACCGCGCCCAACCCAGGATGTCGAACATGACGTTTTACCCCAAGGCCTCAGCTTCCAGCACCCCAGCCAGCGGCAATGCCGGCGTTTCCGCCTCCGTGAAGTTCCCGGAGATCGAAGAGCGCATCCTGAAGTACTGGGACCAGGACGGCACTTTCCAGGCCAGCATCGACCAGCGCAGTGCCGACGCCCCCGGCGGCGAGCCGGGCAGCAACGAATTCGTGTTCTACGACGGCCCACCGTTCGCCAACGGCCTGCCGCACTACGGCCACCTCCTGACCGGTTACGCCAAGGACCTGGTGGGCCGCTACCAGACCCAGCGCGGCAAGCGGGTCGAGCGCCGGTTCGGCTGGGACACCCACGGCCTGCCTGCCGAACTCGAGGCCATGAAGCAGCTGGGCATGACGGACAAGACCCAGATCGAAGCCATGGGCATCGACAAGTTCAACGACGCCTGCCGGGCCTCCGTCATGAAGTACGCCGACGAATGGCGCAGCTACGTCACCCGCCAGGCACGCTGGGTGGACTTCGACAACGACTACAAGACACTGAACGTCGAGTACATGGAATCGGTCCTCTGGGCCTTCAAACAGCTGCACGACAAGGGCCTGACATACAACGGCTATAGGGTCCTGCCGTACTGCTGGAAGGATGAGACGCCGCTGTCAAACCATGAGCTCCGCATGGACGACGACGTCTACAAGAACCGCCAGGACCAGACGGTCACCGTCACGTTCCCCATCATCGCCGGCGAATCCGCGCTGTCCAAGGAGCTCGATGGCGTCCAGGCCCTCGCCTGGACCACCACGCCCTGGACGCTGCCCACCAACGCCGCGCTCGCCGTCGGACCCTCCATCATCTACGCGGTGCTCCCTGCCGGACCCAACGGCGTCAAGGCCGCCTCGGCCGACGCCCCGGTGACGGGCAGCTTCCTGCTGGCGGCAGACCTGCTGGGCAACTACGCGAAAGACCTCGGCTACGACAGCTTCGAGGACGCCGAAGCGGCGGTCGTTTCCACGCACACCGGTGCTGAGCTGGAGGGCCTGGCGTACCGGCGGCTCTGGGATGACTTCGCCGACAACGAAAAGTACGGCATGGAAAACGCCTGGCGCTTCCTGGTGGCCGATTACGTGACCACCACGGACGGTACCGGCATCGTGCACCAGGCTCCGGCCTACGGCGAAGATGACCAGAAGGTCTGCGAAGAAGCCGGCATTCCGGTGGTGCTCTCCGTCGACGAGGGCGCAAAGTTCCTGCCCCTGTTCAAGCACGGCGACCTCCACGACATCGCCGGACTCCAGGTCTTCGAGGCCAACAAGCCCATCACCCAGGTGCTCCGCGCCCAGGGCCGGCTTGTCCGGCAAGCGAGCTACGAGCACAGCTACCCGCACTGCTGGCGCTGCCGCAACCCGCTGATCTACCGCGCCGTGTCCTCCTGGTACGTCGAGGTCACCAAGTTCAAGGACCGGATGTCCGAACTGAACCAGGAGATCAACTGGATCCCCGGCAACGTCAAGGACGGCCAGTTCGGCAAGTGGCTGGACAACGCCCGCGACTGGTCCATCAGCCGCAACCGCTTCTGGGGCAGTCCCATCCCGGTGTGGCAGTCCACGGATCCCGAATACCCGCGCACCGACGTCTACGGCTCCCTCGCCGAAATCGAGGCCGACTTCGGCCGGCTGCCGCTGAACAAGGACGGCCAGGTGGACCTCCACCGGCCGTTCATCGACGAGCTCACCCGGCCCAACCCGGACGACCCCCGCACCCCGGAAGAGGGCCAGTCGGTGATGCGCCGCGTCGAGGACGTCCTGGATGTCTGGTTCGACTCCGGCTCGATGCCCTACGGCCAGGTGCACTACCCGTTCGAGAACGAAGCCTGGTTCAACACGCACAACCCGGCGGACTTCATCGTGGAATACATCGGCCAGACCCGCGGCTGGTTCTACATGCTGCACATCCTCTCCACCGCGCTGTTCGACCGGCCGGCCTTCCGCAATGTCATCAGCCATGGCATCGTGCTCGGCTCCGACGGACAGAAGATGTCCAAGAGCCTGCGCAACTACCCGGACGTCTCCGAGGTCCTGGACCGCGACGGCTCCGACGCCATGCGCTGGTTCCTGATGTCCAGCCCCATCCTCCGCGGCGGCAACCTGATCGTCACCGAGCAGGGCATCCGCGACGGCGTCCGCCAGGTCATCCTGCCGCTCTGGAACGTCTACAGCTTCTTCACCCTGTACACCAATGCCGCGAACGGTGGCGCCGGCTACGACGCCACGCTGCGCTACGACGGCTACGCCGACACACTGGACCAGTACCTGCTGGCCAACACCGGCGACCTGGTCCGGAATATGACCGCGCAGCTGGACTCGTATGACATCTCCGGTGCCTGCGATTCGCTGCGCAGCTACCTGGACATGCTCACCAACTGGTACGTCCGCCGCAGCCGGCAGCGGTTCTTCGACGAGGACAAGGACGCCTTCGACGCCCTCTACGCGGCCCTCGAGACGGTCACCCGCGCCGCGGCGTCGCTGCTGCCGCTCGTGTCCGAGGAGATCTGGCGCGGCCTCACCGGCGGCCGTTCCGTGCACCTGGCCGACTGGCCGGACGCCGACCTATTCCCGGCAAACCCGTCCCTGGTGCAGGCCATGGACCGCGTCCAGCAGATCTGCTCCACCGGGTCCTCGCTCCGCAAGGCAGCCAACCTCCGTGTCCGCCTGCCCCTGCAGGAGCTCACCGTGGTGGCACCCGGTGCCGGCGCGCTGGATGGTTTCGCCGCCGTCGTCGCCGATGAACTCAACCTGCGTGCTGTCCGCCTGCTCGACGCCGAGAACGCGTCCCCGGAGGAATTCGGCATCCAGCAGAAGCTGGTGGTCAACGCCCGCGCCGCGGGCCCGCGGCTGGGCAAGAACGTCCAGGCTGCCATCAAGGGCGCCAAGTCCGGCGACTGGTCAGTGGACGACGACGGTGTAGTCACCGCGGGCGGCCTGCGGCTGGAGCCCCAGGAGTACACCCTGGAGACCGTAGTGGCGGATTCCGACGGCGGTGACGGCGGCTCCAAGGCCGTGGCCGTCCTGCCTGGAGGCGGCTTCGTGGTGCTCAACACCGAGGTCACGCCCGAGCTTGAGGCCGAGGGGATGGCACGCGACATGGTCCGGGCCATCCAGCAGGCGCGCAAGGACGCCGGGCTCAACGTGAGTGACCGGATCCGAACCACGGTCACCGCCGCGCAGAACGTCGTGGCGGCCCTACTGGCGAACGCCGAACTGGTCAAGGGCGAGACCCTCACCGTGGACCTCACGGCAGAACCATCGGACGCCGCCGAACCGGTTGTCGCCGTCGAAAAAGTAGAGGCCTGATCCATGACTGACGAATTTTCCGTAGAGAGCGTCTACGCGGAACTGCTGGGCCGGGCGCCGGAAAACAAGATGGAGCCGCGCCTGGCTCCGCTGTTCCGGGCCATGGACGTGCTCGGTGAACCGAACAAGGCGTTCCCGATCATCCACGTGACAGGAACCAACGGCAAGACCTCGACGTCGCGGATGATTGAGTCCGTACTCCGCGCCCACGGCCTGAGTACGGGACGCTACACCAGCCCGCACCTGTCCAAGGTCACCGAGCGGATCAGCATCGACGGCCACCCTGTGCCTGATGAGACCTTTGTGCGGATCTGGGACGAGATCCGGCCCTACCTGCAGATCGTTGACGCGGAACTGGAAGCCGAGGGCCGGCCTTGGCTGACGTACTTTGAATGCCTCACCATCCTGGGCTTCGCCATTTTCGCTGACCAGCCGGTCAACGTGGCCGTCATCGAGGTGGGCCTGGGCGGCATCACCGATGCCACGAACGTCGGGGACGGCCTGGTCTCGGTGGTTACCCCGATCTCCCTGGACCACACCGACCTGCTCGGTGACACCACGGAGGACATCGCCCGTGAAAAGGCCGGCATCATCAAGCCCGGCGGGTACCTGATCAGCGCCGCCCAGCCCATCGACGCGGCCCAGGTGCTGCTGGAGAAGGCCAAGGAAGTGGGCGTGCCTTTCCGCTTCGAGGGCGTGGAGTTTGGTGTCGAGTCACGCACCGTGGCAGTCGGCGGCCAGATGGTCACCATCCAGGGCATCGCTGGCCGCTACCCGGACCTGCTGGTGCCGCTGCACGGGTCCCACCAGGCCCAGAACGCCGCCGTGGCGGTAGCAGCCCTGGAGGCGTTCTTCGGCGGCGAGAAGGAACTCGACTTCGAGGTCCTGCAGGAAGGCTTCGCGGCAGCGACCTCGCCGGGCCGCCTGGAAGTGGTGCGCACGGCGCCCACCATCATCGTGGACGCCGCACACAACCCCGATGGCATCAAGGCCTCCGCCGCGGCCTTGCAGGAAGCATTCACGTTCACCAAGCTGGTTCCGGTGGTGGGGGTGCTCAAGGAGAAGGACGCCGAGGAGATCCTGCGCGAACTCAAGGAATCCCTGGGCGGCCTGGCGGACGAGTACTGCTTCACCCAGTCCAACTCCCCGCGGGCGGTTCCGGCAGCCGAACTCGCAGAACTCGCGGTTGACCTGGGCTTCGGCGAGAACAACGTGCACATCGCAGAGAAACTGGATGACGCCCTGGAATGGGCCGTGCAGCGGGCAGAAGCCAACGACGACCTCTCCGGCGCAGTACTGGTCACGGGCTCCATCACCTTGGTGGCCGAAGCCCGGATCCTGCTCGGGAAGACTGAGGCGTAATCCGTGGCCAGACTCACAAAGGCACAGCGCGAATGGCGGCCCGGGATGCCGAAGAAGCGCCGCTCCACCAAGGTCATGTTCGCCTCCACGGTGCTGCTGCTGGAAGCGTTCGTCATGTTCTTCGCCACCCTGGCTGTGTTCGGCCTGCGCCGCGGGGAGTTCCCGCCCGCCCTGATCCTGGGCGTAGGCCTTGCCCTGAGTGCCGTCATGGTGGTGGCCTGCGCGGTCCTCAACAAACCCTGGGGAGTGGCACTGGGGTGGATCCTGCAGGTCATCCTGATCCTGACGGGGATCTTTGAGCCTGCCATGTTCCTGGTGGGCGCCCTGTTCGCCATCGCCTGGTGGTACGGGATCCGCACCGGCATCCGGCTGGACCGTGAAGCGGCGCAGCGCGCACGCGAGCAAGCTGAATGGGAAGCCTCCCACCCGGACCAGGCGGCCGGCCCGGCCCAGCCTTAGTCCCCGTAGACTTGACCCGAAACCCCACCCAAACCATTGGAGCAGTTGTGACTACAGAGCGCACCCTCGTCCTGATCAAGCCCGACGGCGTCGCCCGTAACCTGACCGGTGCCATCCTGGCCCGGATCGAAGCCAAGGGCTACAGCCTCGTTGAGCTGAAGAAGGTTGACGCCACCCGGGAACTGCTGGAGCAGCACTACGAAGAGCACGTGGGCAAGCCGTTCTACGAGCCGCTGGTGGAGTTCATGCTCAGCGGCCCGGTCGTGGCAGCCATCTTCGAAGGTCACCGCGTCATCGAAGGCTTCCGTTCATTGGCCGGCACCACCGACCCCACGACGGCGGCACCGGGCACCATCCGCGGCGACTTCGGCCGTGACTGGGGCCTGAAGGTGCAGCAGAACCTGGTGCACGGCTCGGACTCCACCGACTCCGCCGAGCGCGAGATCAAGATCTGGTTCCAGGCCTGACAGGTCCCGGAACAGCAAGAAGCCCTTGGTTCTTCGGAACCAAGGGCTTCTTTTGTCTGCGGTTCAGAAGCCGGATGTTCCCGCGAACACCTGGATGAACGCGAAGAAGATGGTGGCGATGACGGCCACGTATAGCAGTGCCGTGATGATCCAGCCGGAGTCACCGAGGATGCGTGTTGCGCGGGCGGGCATGGGGATGACGCCGGCCGTGATGTTCCGGATGGTGGTCCACACGAAAAGCGGGATCATGGCCGACCACACGATCATGCAGAACGGGCAGAGGATGTGGATGGAGTAAAGGGCCTGGGACCACAGCCAGACCACGAACGCGAAGCCGAGCGTGACGCCTGCCTGCAGGCCAACCCAGTACCAGCGGGCGAAGGTGGCGCCGGAAAGCAGGGCCATGCCGACCGTGATGATGATGGCGAACGCCACGATGCCGATGAACATGTTGGGGAAGCCGAACACGGAGCTCTGCCAGGTCTGCATGACCTGGCCGCACGAGATCCAGGGATTCACGTCGCACACGGTGGTGTGGTTGGGGTCCTTGAGTACTTCGAGCTTCTCCAGGACCAGCGTTCCGGAGGCAAGCCACCCCACGATTCCGGTGATGACCAGCAGCCAGCCGAACGGCCGGTTCCGGGTCATCGGGGGAAGGCTTTCGGCAGCACTGGTGCGCGGCTGGACGGCGCGGTCGCTTTCGTGGGCGCTGACGGGGGAGATGCTGGGCATGGGTGTGGCGTCCTTTTCATCCGGTGCTCCTGTGCCTGATTGTAGCGCCGGTGGCTGATGCTTCCACTCAGGAAAGGCAACGGAAACGCAGGCCTCCGCGGCGATCCTGCCCGGGTATGAGAGAATGACAGTGGCTGGAAGCCGATCCACATTCGGACTCCGGTCCGGTGGTTTGTTCCCAAGACCGCCAATGATGAGCAGGGCAGGCTTCGGAATTCTCCGGCACTCCCGCGACTCCATTGAGCGGCACCTGGTTGTGGCACGCAGAACAACGGGTTTTCAGAACAGCCGCCGGCTCCCGTGGGCTGCCGCACCCCAATGCCGGTGCGAACCTGGGAGCATCCAATTGACTTCTGTCAACGCCTGCGGGTTTTGACAATATGTGCCCCAATGGGTGCCGGATGTGGCGGTACGTCAGGGGCAGGAGTGTTGCCACATATGGACAATGATCGAGATCTGGCAGTTAACGACGAAGCAGCGGAAGCTGCTGCTGCACCCAAGAAAGCACCGCGCACCCGGCGCAAGGCGGTGCCCAAGGCAGACGCCGTGACCCCTGCGGAGGCCACGGCACCGGAAACCGCCGGCGATACGCCGGTGGAAGAACCCGTCGCGGAGAAGAAGGCCCCGGCCCGCCGCACCCGTGCCCGGAAGAAGCCCGACGCTGCTGAACCCCTTCCGGCATTCGCGGATGACGCCGAGTCCCTTGCCGCTGCCGCCGCCCATTCGGCTGAGGTTTCCGCAGCGGCACGGGCCGAAGAGGGCCCGGCCGCCATCCCCGCCACGGATGCCGAAGCGGACGTCGAAACGAAGCCCGTCCGCCGTCGTCGGGTAGCCACCCGCAAGGTCGCGTCCCCGGCCCCGGAGGCCGCATCACCGGCCGTGGATGTCGCTGCCGAGGCCCCGGCAGCACCGGAAGCCGTGGAAGAAGCGGCAGCGGAAGAAACCCCCGAGCAGGCTCCCGCGGCCCAGGAAATCGCCGGTGGACCAGGCACCGTGCAGGAGGCCCCCCGGGACGCTGCGCAGTCACCGGAGCCTGCCGCCGCCACCGACGCTCCTGAAGCCGGAAGCGAAGCCGCGTCCGCTGCGGCGGCGAGCCCCTTTGGTTCCCTGTTCCTCGAACCGGGTTCCGCGACGTCGGTCCTCTTCCAGGCCCCGGACCTGAGCACTGTGGTACGCCCCGCGGTGCCCGCGGCTGAGGAGACTGACGAGGACGAAGCCGAAGATGCCGACGACTCGGCCGGCCGGCGCCGGCGCCGCAGCCGTGGCCGCCGCGGCCGCAGCCGCATTGATGACAAGACGGACGAAGACACCGACGGCGCCACTGCAGAGGCTGACGCCGACGACGAAGGCGACGAGGACGCCAACGTGCAGCTGGAAGACGGCGTGACCTCGCGTCGTCGTCGTCGCCGCCGCCGCGGTGACCAGGACCTTGAGCTGACCGGCGGCGGGGATGACGACCCGCCCAACACGGTGACACGCGTCCGCGCGCCGCGCCCGGTCACCGAAGCGCCCGTGAATAACCGCGTCACCAGCGTCAAAGGCTCCACCCGCCTCGAGGCCAAGAAGCAGCGCCGCCGCGAATCCCGCGACACCGGCCGCCGCCGCACGGTGATCACCGAAGCCGAGTTCCTGGCCCGCCGCGAGTCCGTCGACCGGCAGATGATCGTCCGCCAGCGTGACGACAGAATCCAGATCGCCGTCCTCGAAGACGGCGTCCTGGCCGAGCACTTCGTGTCCAAGACCCAGCAGGACTCGCTGATCGGCAACGTGTACCTGGGCAAGGTCCAGAACGTGCTGCCGTCCATGGAAGCGGCGTTCGTTGACATTGGCCGCGGCCGCAACGCCGTGCTCTACGCCGGCGAGGTCAACTGGGAAGCCGTCAACCTCGAAGGCAAGCAGCGCCGGATCGAAAACGCGCTCAAGTCCGGCGACACCGTCCTGGTCCAGGTGACCAAGGACCCGGTGGGCCACAAGGGCGCCCGGCTCACCAGCCAGATCTCCCTCCCCGGACGCTACCTGGTGTACGTGCCAGGCGGCTCCATGACCGGCATCTCCCGCAAGCTGCCCGACGTCGAACGCAACCGCCTCAAGCGCATCCTCAAGGACCGTCTCCCCGAACACGCCGGCGTCATTGTCCGCACCGCGGCCGAGGGCGCGTCCGAGGAAGAACTGACGCACGACATCAACCGCCTCCGCGCGCAATGGGAAGGCATCGAGAGCCAGTCCACCTCCACCAAGATCCTTGCTCCCGAACTGCTGTACGGCGAACCGGACCTGACCATCAAGGTGGTCCGCGACGTCTTCAACGAGGACTTTTCCAAGCTCATCGTCTCCGGCGAGGAGGCCTGGGACACCATCGAGGCCTACGTCACGTACGTGGCCCCGGACCTGGTGGGACGCCTCGAGAAGTGGACCAAGGACCAGGACATCTTCTCCGCCTGGCGCATCGACGAGCAGATCCACAAGGCACTTGAGCGGAAGGTATTCCTGCCCTCCGGTGGTTCCCTGGTCATCGACCGCACCGAAGCCATGACCGTGGTGGACGTCAACACCGGCAAGTTCACCGGCAGCGGCGGCAACCTCGAGGAAACCGTCACCAAGAACAACCTCGAAGCTGCCGAGGAAGTGGTGCGCCAGCTGCGGCTGCGCGACATCGGCGGCATCATCGTGATCGACTTCATCGACATGGTGCTCGAATCCAACCGCGACCTGGTCCTGCGCCGCATGGTGGAATGCCTGGGCCGCGACCGGACCAAGCACCAGGTCGCCGAGGTCACGTCCCTTGGCCTGGTCCAGATGACCCGCAAGCGCATGGGCACCGGCCTGCTGGAAGTCTTCGGCGAGCAGTGTGAGGCGTGCGCCGGACGCGGCGTGGTGACCCACGACGATCCCGTGGAGCACCGGCGGGCCAATATCGTGGCGGCCGAACACCACGTCCAGCGCGCCGACAACCGTCCCGACGCCCGTGGGGAAGCCCACCGCCCCGAGGGGCAGCGGATCGACGCCGGCCAGCCCGGTCCCCGGACCGAGCGCAAACGCCGGCGCGGACGCGGCGGCCAGCAGGCCGAGTCGGTACCGGCACCTGCGGTGCACGTCCACACCGTGCAGCCTGATCCCGCCGACGCCGAGCGGCACGCCAAGGCGGAGGCCACCCGGCTTGCCCTGGCGAACATCGCCGCCGCCGCCCACGCGGCCCACGTGCACGACGACGAGCTGGCCGCGGCCCGGCAGGTGCCGGCACAGCAGGCTCCCGCCCCGCAAACGCCGGTGCAGCCTGCTCCGGCAGCCGACGGGGAAACGCACGACGCCGACGCCCACGGGCGTCCCGCGGCGGTCCTGACCTTTGGCGGCGAGAAAGTCCCGCTTCCGTTCGTGGAGCATGCGGAGGAGCAGCACCCCAGGCCTGCCCTGACGCTGGACCGGCTTGCGGAAGCATTCGCCCACCTCGGCCAGCCGGCGTCGCCCGTTGAGGCCGCATCGGGGAACGCCGGAGCCGCTGAGCCGGCAACGGAACAGACCGCGCCGGAGCACCTGCCGCAGGGCGGGGAAGCCCAGGCGCGCGTCGGGCAAGCGCCGGCTGAGAAGGACTACTCCGACCACACGCTGGAGCAGACCCGCGAACGCAGGCCGCGCCGCCACCGGGCAGCCAGCCGGGCCCAGGGTGCTGCCAACGAAACCGCTGTCCAGCACCATGAGAACGTGCAGGCCGCCAATACCGGCCACTCGCACGCAGCCAAGGCCCCGGAACCCGCGAAGCAGCAGACGGCAAAGCCTGCTGATACGGGCAAGCCGTCAGAGGAACCCATCATCCTCGGCGTCGGCGTTCCAGCCTCGGAACTCTAGGCCGCGCGTCAAAGGTTGCCTATGAAGTCCCCGTCCCGTGGACCGTTCCCCCCGTTATTTCGGGGGGAACAGTCCACCAGGCGGGGACTTCCCGCATCCGGGGGCCGTCACCTTTACCGCGGCCCGGGGCTACCGGCTAGGCTGGGAAACCGACACGGGGTGCCGCGCAGAAGGCCGGCTGAGATCCACACCCGTTGAACCTGTCCGGCTAGTACCGGCGAAGGGATGTCTGTTGTCTTCGACCCTTTCCATGCCCCTGCCAACTGCCTCCACGGCTCCCTCCGGGAGTCCGGTGGGCCGGGAGGTGCCACGTGTCCTCTCCATCGCGGGCTCCGATCCATCCGGTGGCGCAGGAATCCAGGCGGACCTCAAGAGCATTGCAGCCCACGGCGGATACGGCATGGCTGCCATCACCGCACTCACCGCACAGAACACCCGCGGCGTTGTGGCCGTCCACGTTCCACCGGCGCCCTTCCTGGCCCAGCAACTCGATGCCGTCAGCGACGACATCACCATCGACGCCGTCAAGATCGGCATGCTCGGTGACGAAGCGGTGATCCGCACGGTCCGCCAATGGCTCGAAAAGGTGCGTCCCGCCGTCGTGGTCCTGGACCCGGTGATGGTGGCCACCAGCGGCGACCGACTGTTGAAGGAATCCGCCGAAGCCGCCCTCCGGGAATTGCTGCCCCTTGCCCACCTCATCACCCCCAACCTGCCGGAACTCGCCATGCTGGTGGGTGAGGAGCCGGCAGGGGACTGGGAAGCAGCCTTGGACCAGGGCAGGCGCCTGGCTGATGCCACCGGCGCCACCGTTCTGGTCAAGGGCGGACACCTGTCAGGCGAAAGCTGCCCGGACGCGCTGGTGAACACCGCCGGCGTGCTGGCGCATGATGTCGTGGAAGTGCCCGGTACCCGCATCGATACCCGGAACAGCCATGGCACGGGCTGTTCGCTGTCCTCTGCCATGGCAACGGTCCAGGCCCGCCTGGGCGACTGGGAGGCGTCGCTGCGGACGGTCAAGCCCTGGCTTGCCGGGGCGCTTGAGAATTCGGGCCAGCTCGAGGTCGGCCGGGGGAACGGACCCGTGCACCACTTCCACCATGTGCGGCCACATCTCCAGGAAGGCGGCTTCGCTGCCCGGCTCTGGGCCGAAGCCCGGGAGGACCTGGCGGACATCTACGCCCTGGAGTTCATCCACGGCCTGGCCTCAGGCGAACTGGCTGAGAAGGACTTCGCCTACTATCTCGCCCAGGACGCCTTGTACCTGAACGGATACTCCCGGGTCCTGGCCCGGGCCAGCGCCCTGGCCCCCTCCGAAGCGGAGCAGCTGTTCTGGGCAGGCTCAGCCCGGCAGTGCCTTGAAGTGGAATCGGAACTCCACCGCTCATGGCTCAGCACCCGGCCCGGGCTAACCGGTCTTGGACCCGTCACCAAGGCTTACGTTGACCACCTCACCGCAGTGTCGGCGTCGGGCAGCTATGCCGTCCTTGCCGCCGCTGTCCTACCCTGCTTCTGGCTCTACGCCGAGGTGGGCAGGACATTGCACGGCCAGTTCCTCGCCGCGGGCGAACCTGACGGGCACGCCTACGCCGCATGGCTCCGCACGTACGCCGACGAAGGCTTCGCGGAGGCCACCCGGCAGGCCATCGCGATCGTGGATGCGGCGGGACGGAAGGTCTCTGACCAGGAACAGGCTGCCATGGTGACGGCGTTCAAGCAGTCCTGCCGGCTTGAAGTGGAGTTCTTCGACGCGCCGCGCCTGCACTCCTGACGTCCGACGGCGGCGACGCGGCTATGATGGATACGCACAGTTGCGGCGCTGCATGCCAAGTTGTGGTTACTATCACAGCCGGCCCGCCGGAACCAGCCTCATTTGCGGCTGGAGACGGATTTAGCGTATTCTGGATCTTCGGTGCTTACGCCAACACTTGGGTTATGACCCCACGGCGTTGAGGCACAGCGAGAAACCAGGCTTTTAGTGAGTCGGTTCCGCACGCAAATTTTGTTATAAACGTCGAGAGAAGTGAGTTCCCAAGTGGTGTACGCGATTGTCCGCGCAGGCGGCCGCCAAGAGAAGGTTTCCGTTGGAGACTTCGTTACCCTGAACCGCGTCGCCGGTGGAGCCGGCAGCACCATTGAGCTGCCCGCGCTGCTCCTGGTTGACGGTGACAAGGTCACCTCCGCAGCCAAAGACCTGGCCAAGGTAACTGTTACGGCTGAAATCCTCCAGGACCTGCGTGGTCCTAAGATTGTCATCCAGAAGTTCAAGAACAAGACCGGCTACAAGAAGCGCCAGGGTCACCGCCAGGAATTGACCAAGGTCAAGATCACCGGCATCAAGTAACCACCGGTTACTGTTCAGGCATTTCAACAGATTCCCCAGAATTTAGAGGCAGGCATTTCAGATGGCACATAAAAAGGGCGCGAGCTCCACTCGCAACGGTCGCGATTCCAACGCTCAGTACCTCGGCGTCAAGCGCTTCGGCGGCCAGGTCGTTTCCGCAGGCGAGATCATCGTCCGCCAGCGTGGCACCCACTTCCACCCGGGCGCCGGCGTTGGCCGCGGCGGTGACGACACCTTGTTCGCATTGACCCCGGGCGCCGTTGAATTCGGCACCCGCCGCGGACGTCGCGTAGTCAACATCGTTGCTGCTGCAGCCGCAGAGTAACAACCAGTTTTGAAGCGGTGGAGCGGGCCTGAGGGCCCGCTCCACTGTTCTTTTAACCGCACTACAATCGTTGTGGCGTCCCCGGGCGCCGCGTAAACAGCATTCTGAGGAGATCCACGTGGCCAGCTTTGTAGACCGGGTAGTACTTCACGTATCCGGCGGATCCGGCGGCCACGGATGCGTTTCCGTCCACCGTGAGAAGTTCAAGCCGCTGGGCGGGCCCGACGGCGGCAACGGTGGCGATGGCGGCGACGTGATCCTCCGTGTGGACCACCAGACCACCACCCTCCTCGATTACCACCACGCACCGCACCGGCACGCCAGCAACGGCGGTCCCGGCATGGGCGACTGGCGCGGCGGCAAGAACGGCGAGACCCTGATCCTTCCCGTTCCGGACGGCACAGTGGTCAAGTCAAAGGACGGCACCGTACTGGCGGACCTTGTGGGTGAGGGCACCGAGTACGTCGCCGCAGCCGGCGGCGTGGGCGGCCTGGGCAACGCCGCCTTGTCCTCGCAGAAGCGGCGCGCACCCGGTTTCGCGCTGCTGGGAATCGAAGGCGACTCCCGCGATGTGGTCCTGGAACTGAAGTCCATCGCAGACATCGCCCTGGTGGGCTTCCCGTCTGCCGGAAAGTCCAGCTTGATCGCTGCAATGTCCGCCGCCCGGCCCAAGATCGCCGACTACCCCTTCACCACCCTGATTCCCAACCTTGGCGTCGTGCAGGCGGGCGAGGTCCGGTTTACCATCGCCGACGTCCCCGGCCTGATCGAAGGCGCCAGCGAGGGCAAGGGCCTGGGACACAACTTCCTGCGCCACGTCGAGCGCTGCGCTGCCTTGGTCCACGTGCTTGACTGCGGCGCCCTCGAATCCGACCGCGATCCGCTCTCGGACCTCGCCATCATCGAGGCTGAGCTCGAAAAGTACGCGGTCGACATGAGCTACGCGGGCTCCGACGGCCAGGTGGTTCCCCTCAACCACCGCCCCCGCCTGGTCGCTTTGAACAAAGTGGACCTGCCTGACGGCAAGGACATGGCCGAATTCGTGCGCCCGGAACTGGAATCGCGCGGATACCGCGTCTTTGAGGTCTCCGCCACCAGCCACGAGGGCCTGCGCCAACTTGGGTTCGCCATGGCCGAGATCGTCAAAGCCGCCCGCGACGCCGTTGCCGCCGAGCCGCCCAAGGTCAAGCCCGTCGTGCTGCGGCCCCGTGCCGTCAATGAAGCCGGGTTCAAGATCCGCCGCGAGGAGAAGAACCTGGAGCCGCTGTTCCGCGTCCTCGGCGAGAAGCCCGAGCGCTGGGTCAAGCAGACCGACTTCACCAACGAGGAAGCCATCGGCTACCTGGCAGACCGGCTGGCCAAGCTCGGCGTGGAGACCGAACTGTTCAAGCAGGGCGCCAAGCCGGGGGACACTGTGGTCATCGGTGAGGATGACGGCGTGGTCTTCGACTGGGAGCCCACCATGATGGCGGGCGCCGAACTCCTGGCCTCACCCCGTGGCACGGACGTGCGCTTCGCCGATATCGGCGACCGCCCCACGCGCGGCCAGAAGCGCGAGGAACAGCAGGAGCGCAAGGACGCCAAGGCTGCCGCGCGCGCCGAACTCGAGGCTGAACGCAAGGCCGGCATTTGGACCGAGTCCGTCAGCGGGCGCCGTGCTGCCCGGCCCGTCAAGGACGGCGGAATGGAAGCGGACGATGACCTCTAGGGTCCCGGACACGGCGCCCGTTGCGGGCTCCGTGGACAGAAGCCTGCTGGCAGGGGCCCGCCGCATCGTGGTGAAAGTGGGGTCTTCCTCGCTCACCAGTATCAAGGGCGGCATTTCCGAGGAGTCGCTCACGGCTTTGGCCGACGCCCTGGCCGCCAAACGCAACGCCGGTGCCGAAATCATCCTGGTGTCCTCGGGCGCCATCGCCGCCGGGCTGGCCCCGCTGGGGCTTGCAAAGCGCCCCCGGGATCTGGCCACCCAGCAGGCCGCGGCCAGCGTGGGCCAGGGCCTGCTGATGGCCCGGTACACCCAAGCCTTCGGTGCGCATGGCGTCACCGTCAGCCAGGTCCTGCTCACGGCCGAGGACCTCATGCGCCGCAGCCAGCACACCAACGCCCTCCGCGCCATGGACCGGCTGCTGAACCTCGGGGTGGTACCCGTCGTCAACGAGAACGACACCGTGGCCACCCACGAAATCCGCTTCGGCGACAATGACCGGCTCGCCGCCCTGGTGGCGCACCTGGTGCGCGCCGACGCGCTCGTGCTGCTGTCCGACGTCGACGCCCTCTACGACGGTCCGCCCGCGCACGGTGCCAAGCGCATCCCGCTGGTCACCGGTGCCCACGACCTCGAAGGCGTGTCCATTGGCAAAGCAGGGAAGGCCGGGGTGGGCACCGGCGGAATGATGACCAAGGTGGAAGCGGCCAGCATGGCGGCAGGTTCGGGAATCCACGCCCTGGTAACGTCCACGCCCAACGCGGCCGCGGCCCTGAACGGCGAGGACGTCGGCACATGGTTCTCCGTGAACGGCTCGCGCAAGCCGGTACGCCTCCTGTGGCTGGCCCATGTCGCTTCCGTGCAGGGCCGGCTCATCCTGGACGACGGCGCGGTGCGGGCCGTACGCCACCATCACACGTCCCTGCTGCCTGCGGGCATCTCTGCAGTGCACGGCGACTTCGAAGCGGGCGACGCCGTTGAACTGGCCGGCGCGGACGGCGTCGTAGTTGCCAGGGGACTGGTGAACTACTCATCCCAGGAACTGCCGCACATGCTGGGACGCTCCACCCGGGAACTGGGCGAGGAACTGGGCAGCGGCTATGACCGCGAAGTTGTTCATGTTGATGACCTGGTGCTGGTCTAAGCTGCCGGCTCGCCTAAACTTGGACCATGACTGAAGCCCTGATCCACGCAGCTGTTAATACCGGAACCACTGCCGCCCACGCGCAGCCGGGTCCCGTGGCAGGACAGGCAGCAGCCGGGATGCCGGTCCCCGCAGCAGACGTCGAAGCGGCAGTCCACGCCATCGCGGACCGCTCCCGCCACGCCGCCCGCAGCATGGCCACCGCCAACCGGGCATGGAAAGACCGCGGCCTCCGCGCCGTGGGAGCCGCCCTCCGGGAGAACGTACAGGCCATCCTCGCCGCCAACGCCATGGACGTTCAGCGCGGCAAGGACAACGGCACGTCCAAGGCGCTCCTGGACCGGCTCACCCTCACCGAAACCCGTGTTGAGGCCCTGGTGGCGGCCCTTGAGAACCTGGCGAACCTCCCGGACCCCGTGGGCAACGTTGTCCGCGGCCAAACCCTCCCCAACGGACTGCGCCTTCGGCAGGTCAACGTACCCATGGGCGTGGTGGCAGCCATCTACGAGGCCCGCCCCAACGTCACCGTGGACATCGCAGGGCTGGCGCTCAAGAGCGGCAACGCCGTGATCCTGCGCGGCGGCAGCGCAGCCGAAGCCACCAACCAGGTTCTGGTGCGGGTACTGCGTGAAGCCCTCGAGTCGGTTGGCCTGCCGGCCGACGCCGTGCAGACGGTGGACCAGTTCGGCCGCGCCGGCGCCAACGTCCTGATGAAGGCCCGCGGCCGGGTGGATGTCCTGATTCCGCGCGGCGGCCGCGACCTCATCCAGACGGTCGTTACCAATTCGGCCGTGCCGGTCATCGAGACAGGGGAGGGAAACGTCCATATCTTCCTGGACGAGTCCGCGGACGAGACCATGGCAGTGGAGATCCTGCTCAACGCCAAGACCCAGCGGCCCAGCGTCTGCAACACCGTGGAAACCCTGCTGGTCCACTCCGGCGCGACCGTGCTGCCCGCCGTCGCGGCTGCCCTCCGAAACGCGGGGGTCCGCCTGCACGTTGACGAGCGGATCAGCGCCGCCCTGCCTGCCGGGATCGAGTCGGAGCCGGCCACCGACGCGGATTGGGCAACGGAATACATGGACCTGGACCTTGCGGTGGCCATGGTGGACAGCCTCGATGAGGCCGTCCAACACATCCGCACCTGGTCCACGGGGCACACCGAAGCGATCCTCACCAACAACCTCGCCAACGCTGAACGGTTCATCGCGGAGGTGGATTCCGCGGCGGTGATCGTCAACGCCTCAACGCGGTTTACGGACGGCGGCGAGCTGGGCCTTGGCGCAGAGGTGGGGATCTCCACCCAGAAGCTGCACGCCCGCGGCCCGATGGGCCTGACCGAGCTCACCACCACGAAGTGGATTGTCCAAGGCGAAGGCCAGGTCCGCGGGTAGCAACGCGGTAACATAGACCAGAACCTTAGAAAGCGGCGGAAGGTTCCGCTGCCCGAAAATCCTTGAACATAGGGGAGAAAATGCTGCTCCAGCAGATCGTCACGTCCATCGCCGCCGCAGGCGACGCAGCCCACGAGGAGCCTGCCCCGCTGCTGGCCGAGCCGTGGGTTTTCGGCGTGTCAATGTTCGCCATCCTGATGGTCCTGATGTTCATCGCCTGGTCCTACAACAACCTGGGCAACCGGCACGCAGCCACCGACGAGCACGCGGATCCGCACCGCCAGCACCCCAACAAGCACGATCGCGGGCAGGGCCACTAACATTTCGCACAACCTGCACCGCAATGGTGCCCGGGGACGGCTGCGGCTGGGTGTGATGGGTGGGACATTCGATCCCATCCATCATGGCCACTTGGTGGCAGCCAGCGAAGTCGCGGCCGAATTCGACCTCGACGAGGTGGTCTTCGTCCCCACCGGGCAGCCATGGCAAAAGTCCCATAAACAGGTCAGCGAGCCTGAGCACCGCTACCTGATGACCGTCATCGCCACGGCCTCCAATCCGCGCTTCACCGTCAGCAGGGTTGACGTGGACCGGCCAGGTCCCACCTACACCATCGACACCCTGCGCGACCTTCGGGCCCAGCGGCCGGACGCCGATCTGTTCTTCATCACGGGTGCTGACGCCCTGGCGCAGATCCTGTCCTGGAAGGATATTGACGAGCTCTGGTCGCTGGCGCACTTCGTGGGAGTCACCCGCCCGGGACACGTCCTCGACGGGATGGGCCGTGAGGATGTCAGCCTCCTGGAAGTCCCGGCGATGGCCATCTCATCCACGGATTGCCGGGCCCGCGTGGCAGCCAACCATCCGGTGTGGTACCTGGTCCCGGACGGGGTGGTGCAGTACATCGCCAAGTACGATCTCTACGCCCTCTACGCCGATCCGCCGTCAGGCGCGGATGAACCAACTTCCGAAGCCCGCGAACCAGCCAGTACTGAATGAGTTCTCAATGAGTCAGGAACAGCCCCCCATCCGCAGCCGCCGGGAACTCCGGAAGGCCAGGGACGCCCAACAGGCAACCCCGGCCGCCACGGAGCAACGCCCGCCTGCCGCGAATCGGCCGGCCCCCGGCACGCCCGGAGCTGCCCGGCAGGAACCTGCCGTCCGTCCTGCCTCGTCCGCAAGCGCCGAGCCCGCCGGCCGTCCGCAAGCTGTTCCAGGCCAGGGCGCCCCCCAGCGCTCATCCCAGATCCGGGCCCGCGACCGCGCCGCCTTGCGCACCATCAAGGAGCTCGAAGAGAAAGAGGGCCAGCTGTCCGCCGGCGGCCCGCCCACCCGGCGCCAATTACGGCTGCAGCAGCTCAAGGAGCAGGCGCTGACGGCCGCCAACCCGGTGGTTCCCCCCGCAGCAGGCCCACCGGCGCCGCCGGCCACCGGGACTCCGGCGCCCGCGGCAAAGCCCGCCGCTGGGGAGCGCGGGGCAGAGGACACGCTCAACCCCGCGGCCACAAGAGGCGGCCTCGACCCGGCCCCTGCCACCGCGCCGGACGGCATGACGGTGGAGCAGGCCTTGGAAGCGCGCGCGCTCATCGCAGCACAGGCCCGGAACCAGATCGCCAAAATGGAGCACATCGCCTCCCACGACCCCGAAGCGGTGGATCCGGAGATCCTCGCCGAACAGATCGCGCTGGCCGAAAGGGCTGCGGTCTTGAACCGTCGGGCTATGGCCCGGCAGAAACTCGCCGAACAGGCGGGAGGCGCCGCCAACCCCGCGGCGAACCCGGCATCGGATGCCGCCTCCCAGGACAAGGCAGGGCCGTCCACTGCCAGCAACCTTGCCATGGTCACGCCGCTCGAGTTCGTCCAGGTGCCCGGCGTTGAGCGCCCGGTGATGAAACCGCCGGCAACCTCCCATGTTCCGGTCACGACCCGCCCCGGCACGAAGGTCCAGGGTGGCGGAAAACGCCGGCCCGGCGCCCGTACCAAGACAGCACCTGCCGATTCCGGCACCGGCCGCTCCCAGGTGATCGCCCGTGCCGAAGCTGCGGCCAAGGCGGCCAGCCGGCCCAAACCGGCAGCGCGTACGGAGGGCCAGTCTGAGGACCTGTTCGAGGACCTTCCCCGGGTGCCGGCCAGGTCCGCCTACGGCCTCGATCCGCTGGATGCCGCAACGGCAGGCCTCACCAGGGCCCGGCGTAACCGGGTCCTGCAATTCTGTATCCTCGCGTTCGGGATCCTGGCCCTGGTTGCCGGCATCATCCTGATCGTCACCGGCATGTCCCGCTGACCCGACCAGCGGCATCAAACACTTAACCCAAACAAGGAGTCCCGTGACTGCAACAGAAACGTCCATCGCCATGGCCCGTACGGCCGCCAAGGCTGCCGCCGACAAGATAGCCCACGACATTGTGGCCCTGGACGTGAGCGAGCGGCTGGCCCTCGCGGACGTCTTCCTCATCGCCTCAGCACCCAGCGAACGCCAGGTTAACGCCATCGTGGACGGCATCGAGGAAGAACTTGCCAAGCAGGACCTCCGCCCGGTGCGCCGTGAGGGCCGGTCCGGCGGCCGATGGGTGCTCCTGGACTACTCGGACATCGTCATTCACGTCCAGCACGAGGAAGACCGCGTTTTCTACGCGCTCGAACGGCTTTGGAAGGACTGCCCAGTGGTGGACCTGCAGCTCGTCGACGACGTCCCTGCCCAGGCCGCCGCGGTGTCCGACGGCGAGTAGGCACGGCGCCAGATCGGTGAATATTCCCGATTTGGAATTTTCGGAATTGCTGTTCTAAGATATTTGAGTTGCTTCGGGGGAGACCCGGAAGAAAGCTTCTCGGAGCGGCAACATTCCGGGGCTGTGGCGCAGCTGGTAGCGCACCTGCATGGCATGCAGGGGGTCAGGGGTTCGAGTCCCCTCAGCTCCACCGGTAAATCCGCCGGAACCTTCACGGTTCCGGCGGATTTTTGGTTAAGCCGCGTTCGCGGCAGCCGCATGGTGCAAGTTCCGGGGGCAGCCGGCGGACGCCAAGCAGATGGGAAACGCCCGATTGGCGTACAGCGCAAAAGTGCATTACTCTGGTCAGGTTGCTCCGGGGAATTCGACCGGAAGGGACAGGTTTTTACGGGGCTGTGGCGCAGCTGGTAGCGCACCTGCATGGCATGCAGGGGGTCAGGGGTTCGAGTCCCCTCAGCTCCACCGTAAGAAGCACGAAAAAGGGAACCATCACTTGGTGATGGTTCCCTTTTTTGGTTGCTGCCCGGAACGGGATCAGCCCCGGTGGAAAACTCTTCCCGCGCAGGTCAAACGGGGGTACAACTGATGTTGGAGGGCACAGCGTCCCGCCGCTGGGCCGGATTCACCCGGAGCGCAGCCTAGGGACGTCGCTGACGAGGAGGTCGCAGATGTCCCATGCAGATGATTCCGCCTACGGTGCGAACGGCGAAGCGTTTCCGAACGGAACACCGCTTTCCCGTGATACGGCGATCCGCGGACCGGCCAGGCCGGCCCCCTACATTGGTGCAGGCGTTCTGCTGGCTGCCGCCATTCTCCTACCGCTGATGCCGCAGCTGTACTCCTTTGACGCGCCCCGGCTGGGCGGCATGCCGTTCTTTTACTGGTACCAGCTGGTCTGGGTGCCAGTTTCGGCTGTGTTGACCGGCACAGCCTATTGGCTGGTCAACAGGGAAGACCGACGACGGCGGGCCGAGGCACGTGCCGGCGGCCCGCCGAGGGCGGCCGGCACCTCCGCCGGGACCGGGCTGGGAGGGGACCGGCCATGAACGGACGCGAAATTAACTGGACCGCCCTGGTCATCGTGGTGCTGTTGTTCGTCGTCGTGGCCGTCATGGGGTTCCTGGCCGCCAAGTGGCGGCGCGGACCCGACGTGGAGGGCCTGCACAGCCTCGACGAGTGGGGGCTGGGCGGCCGCGGGTTCGGAACCTGGATCACCTGGTTCCTGCTGGGCGGTGACCTCTACACCGCGTACACCTTCGTGGCGGTCCCGGCGGCGATGTGGGCCACGGGCGCGGTCAGCGGCTTCTTCGCCGTCCCGTACACCATCGTCCTCTACCCGATCATCTTCATCATCATGAGCCGGCTGTGGTCGGTGTCCCACCGCCACGGCTACGTCACCTCGGCGGACTTCGTGGGCGGCCGGTACGGGAGCCGGTGGCTATCCCTGGCCGTGGCCGTCACTGGAATCGTTGCCACGATGCCGTACATCGCGCTGCAGCTGGTCGGTATCAAGGCGGTGCTCACTGTCCTGGGCCTGGGAAGCTCCGGCAACGTGCTGCTGACGGACCTGCCGCTGATCCTGGCCTTCGTGGTCCTCGCCGCGTACACCTACACCTCCGGCCTGCGGGCACCGGCGATGATCGCCGTCGTCAAGGACCTGCTGATCTACCTCGCTGTTATCGTGGCCGTGATCTACCTGCCCATCAAGTTCGGCGGCTGGGACACGATCTTCAACTCCGCGCAGGCCAAGCTGGGCACTGTCAGCCAGGCCACGGGCAAGCCGGCGGGCGTCTTCATTCCGGCCGCCGCCAACTACTCCGCATACTGGTCACTGGCGCTTGGTTCGGCCATGGCACTGTTCATGTACCCCCACTCGGTGACAGCCGTGCTGGCCTCGAAGGCGCGGAACACCATCCGCCGCAACGCCGCGATCCTGCCGCTGTACTCGTTGATGCTCGGCTTCCTGGCCCTACTGGGATTCGTTGCGATCCAGGCCGGCACCAAGCCCATCGACCTGGATGGGTCGGTCAATCCGCAACTCGTGGTGCCGCAGCTCTTCCTTGACCACTTCCCGGCCTGGTTCGCGGGAATCGCGCTGGCCGCCATCGCCATCGGCGCCCTGGTGCCGGCAGCGATCATGTCCATCGCCGCCGCGAACATGTTCACCCGCAACATCTACCGCGACTTCATCCGGCCCGACGTCGATGCAAGGACCGAGGCGAAAGTATCCAAGATCGTCTCGCTGGTGGTGAAGGTGGGCGCGCTCGTGTTCGTCATCGCGATGGACCAGTCCGCCGCCATCAACATGCAGCTGCTGGGCGGCATCTGGATCCTGCAGACGTTCCCGGCCGTGGTGGCCGGCCTGTACACCCGCTGGTTTGACCGGTGGGCCCTGCTGGCCGGCTGGGCGGTGGGGATCGTCTTCGGAACCGTGTCCGCCTACAACGTGGTCAATCCGGTCACCAAGGCCCATTTCGGCGGCTCGGTGGCAGCCTTCCCGGGCACGGACTTCAGCGTGTACATCGCAGTGTCGGCGTTCGCGCTCAACCTGGTGGTCGCCGTCGTCCTGACCGTGGTGCTGCGGGCACTGAAGGTCCGGACGGGGGAGGACCTGACCCGGCCGACGGACTACGCCGCCGACGAGACGGACCCGAAAGTGGTGCAGATCGAGCAGACCCAGCATTACACCCAGCCGGGCGGCCCTTCGCCGGTCGCGTAGCGTCACGGCCGGGCTCTGGGTCACAGCCAGTCATTGCGGCGCAGTGGTGGCTCCGCCCCGCCCGGCCGGCGGGCCAGGACCTGGTTGACCCCGGTCAGCCCGTCTTCGAAGCCCAAGGCGCTGGCCGCCATGTACAGCCGCCATACCCGGGCGCGCCCCGCACCCGCCAAGGCCACCGCTTCCTCCCAGTTCTGTTCCAGCCGCCTGACCCAGGCCCGGAGGGTGAGGGCATAGTGGCGGCGGAGGGCTTCGACGTCGAGAACTTCGAAGCGGGCCGTTTCCAGGGCGGCCACCATCTCGCCCAGGCTGATCATTTCACCGTCGGGGAACACGTACCGGGGAATGAACGAGTCAGGGTCGGGGCTGGTGGGCCCGGCGTTCCAGGAGATGGCGTGGTTCAGCAGCCGGCCCCCGGGCCGGAGCAGCCCGAAAAGCGCTGCGGCGTAGGCAGGGGTCTGGGCCCGGCCCACGTGCTCGGACATCCCGATGGAACTGATGGCGTCGAACGGTCCGTCCTGAACGTCCCGGTAGTCCTGGACCCGGATCTCCACGCTGCCGGTCAGGCCGGCGTCCGCAGCCCGCTTGCGGGCCAGGGTGGCCTGTTCGGTCGACAGCGTCACGCCCACCACGCTGACCCCGTACCTGGCCGCCGCGTGGATGGCGAAGCTGCCCCAACCGCACCCTACGTCCAGGACCCGCATCCCGGGCTGGAGGCCCAGTTTGCGGCAGACAAGGTCCAGCTTGGCCTCCTGCGCCGCGTCGAGTCCCCTGTCCGGGACATCCGGATCCGGCGCTCCGCCGGCCGGCCATACCGCGCAGGAATAGACCATGGAGGGTCCGAGCACCAGGGCGTAGAAGTCATTGCCGACGTCGTAATGATGGGAGATGGCAGCCGAATCCCTGCCGCGTGAATGCATCCTGCCCTTCCTTGCGATGCGGGCTTCCTCTGGCGGCGGAACCGGGTTGGAACCCACCGCCCCCAGCCTGACCGCCGTCCTTGCCAGCAGCCACAGTTCGCGGGCAGTGGGCGGCCGGAACGGGCCCGGCTCGGCGAACTTCCCGGCCGAGCTCAGTGCCCCGAAGGCGGCGAAGACGTCACCCGGCGCGTCGATCTCGCCCGCCACGTAGGCCCGGCTCAACCCCAGCTGCCCCGGCGACCAGAGCATGCGCCGCAGGGCCTTCCGGGACCTGAACTCCAGGACCGGCGCATCTGCGGGTCCGGCCTCCGAGCCATCCCAGGCCCGCAGGCGCAAGGGGATCGTCTCCGTGCCGAGCACCACCCCCAACGCCTTTGCCAGCCGGTCAGCATGTCCTGTGGTCCTTGCGGCTCCTGCAGTGTCCATGGGCCTACCCTAAGGCTGCGCTGCCCCCTCCGCGACTATCATGGGGGAGTGATTCCTGACCCAACCGATGTGGTGGTCATCGGTGCGGGCCAGGCGGGCCTGTCCGCCGCCTACCACCTGCAGCGCCGGGGATTCGACTATGCCCTGCTCGACGCCGAGGAAGGTCCGGGCGGCGCCTGGCGGCACCGGTGGAAGAGCCTGCGGATGGCAACGGTCAACGGAATCAGCGACCTGCCCGGAATTCCCAAACCGGAGGTGGATCCCGCCGAGCCCAGTTCCGAGTTCCTGTCCCGCTACTTTGGCCGCTACGAGGCGGCACTGGGCCTTTCAGTGCACCGGCCCGTCAAAGTGCGGGCAGTCAGGCGGGAAGACGACGACCCGGCCGGCCGGCTGAGGGTGGAGACGTCCGACGGCGGCTGGAGCGCCAGGGCGGTCATCAACGCCACCGGTACGTGGACGCGCCCGTTCTGGCCGATCTACCCGGGCCGGTCCTCGTTCCGCGGCCGGCAACTGCACGTTGCCGACTACGTCTCCGCCGAAGAATTCACGGGCAAGCACGTGATCGTGGTGGGCGGCGGCATCTCCGCCGTGGGCCTGCTGGACGAGATTTCCCGTGTCACGTCCACCAGCTGGTTCACCCGCCGGGAACCGGTCTGGCGGGATGCTCCCTTCGACGCCCGGGCCGGGCACGACGCCGTGGCGCTGGTGGAGGACCGTGTGCGTCAAGGCCTCCCACCGCAAAGCGTCGTCTCGGTGACCGGACTCATCTGGACTCCAGCCCTCCGCGCCGCCAGGGAGCGTGGTGTCCTTGACCGGCAGCCCATGTTCACGTCCATCGAACCGGACGGTGTCCGCCGTGCCGATGGCAGCTTCCTGAAGGCGGACGTCATCCTCTGGGCCACCGGCTTCAGGGCCGAACTGGAACACCTCGCACCGCTTCACCTCCGCGGAGCAGGCGGCGGGATCGCGATGGAGGGAACCCAGGTGGCAGCTGAGCCGCGCGTCCATCTGGTCGGCTACGGGCCGTCGTCGTCCACCATCGGCGCCAACCGCGCCGGACGCGCGGCAGTGGCCGCCATCGCGGCCCTGCCCGGAATGGTTGCGGCCGCGGAAACGGTAACGTGGGGGTGACCCCGGGCACCCGGGGCCGGCACGAACGACAGAAGGCGGCAGGACACCGGTGGCAGCAAACACCCTGGCGGACGTTTTCGATGTCCTGCGGCGGCGGCCCGATGTGGAAGCACCCAACCTGCATGCCTGGGACGCCACGGACCGGCTGCTGCTGGAGACCGCAGCCCAGCTTGGCCGGTCCGGCAGCGCTGTTGCCGTGATTGGTGACCGTTACGGCGCCCTGACGCTGGGCGCATCCGCCACACTCGCTCCGGCCTCCCTGCGCGTGCACCAGGATCTGGTGACGGGGGAGCGGGCGCTGCGGTTGAACGCCACCGAATGCGACACCCAAATGCCGGGCCTTGTTGCCGCAGCGGGTGACGGGACGGGATTCGTCCAGCTGCCCCTCGGGCCTGAACTCCTGGCCGGCGCGGACACCGTCCTGCTGCAACTGCCCAAAACCCTGGCGGAGCTGGAGGAGATTGCGGCCGCGGTGGCCCGGCATGCGTCCCCTGGCGTCCTGCTGCTTGCCGGCGGCCGGGTGAAACACATGTCCCTGGGCATGAACGCGGTCCTGGAACGGTTATTCACCACCGTCCAACCGCAGCTCGCACGGCAAAAATCACGGCTCGTCCTGGCCGCCGGACCAAAACCTTCCGGACCGCCGCGCTTTCCGGTGGTTGAGTACCTCGCCGAGCTGGACCTGCAAGTGGCCGCCCACGGCGCTGTCTTCGCCGGTGCCAAGCTGGACATTGGCACCCGATTCCTGCTCTCGTTCCTGCCCGCCATGAAACCGGCACGGCACGTCGTGGACCTTGGCTGCGGCACCGGAATCCTTGCCGCGATGTACGCCCGCCAGTTCCCCGGCGCGGCCGTGACGGCCACGGACCAGTCGGCGGCCGCGGTGCAGTCGGCCCTGGCCACCGCACGGGCGAACGGCCTGGCGGACCGTATCACCATCCTGCAGGACGATGCGCTCAGCACCTTCCCCGATGGCGCTGCCGATGCCGTCCTGCTGAACCCGCCCTTTCATGTCGGCGCCGGCGTCCACGCAGGCGCCGGGCTGAAGATGATCGAGGCTGCTGGGCGCGTCCTGGCCTCCGGCGGAGAGTTGTGGACGGTCTTCAACCGGCACCTCGCTTACCTGCCGGCGCTGGAAAGGCACGTGGGGCACACTGCGGTGGAGGGCATGAACCCCAAGTTCACCGTCACCCGAAGCACCCGCCGCTCCCGCTGAACCTGCTGAACCTGCTGCGCGGTTGTTAACCCGCGGGCCGGCACCAAACCGCCAACCCGCCGCTGACGTGGATCATCGCCCGCGCCGCGCCGCCGCCGGGCCATGTGGGCGCGCGCCCGCCCTTAACGTACGATTCAAAGCATCACCATATGCAGGTAGCCGAAGACGTTTAGGGGACACCGTGTCTGAGATCCGCCAATCTTCTCCGAGGCGCGGAACCAACTTGCCCAGGATGGGTGATTTCAACCTCACTGTCATCCTCGATGCGATCCGCAGGACCACCGGGGGCTTGAGCCGGGTTGAACTCGCGCAGATCGTGGGCCTGTCCCCGCAGACCATCTCCAATATCTCCCGCCGCCTGCTGGATCAGAACCTCATCGTGGAGGCCGGTAAAGAGGGCAGCGGACCCGGGAAGCCGCGCACCATCCTGCGCCTGAACCCGGCCGGCATGTACGCACTCGGGGTCCACCTGGACCCGGCGGTGACCACGTTCGTGGTGCTGGACCTCGTGGGCGCGGTGGTGCGGCATTCACGGATCAAGACCCCCGGCGGCAACGATCCCTCCGCCGTCATCACCACCATCGCCGCGGAATTGGCGCAGCTCGTGACCGACTCCGGCGTGGACCGCAGCCGCATCGCGGGCCTGGGCGTGGCCGCACCGGGTCCCATCGACCTGGACAACGGCACCGTGGTGGACCCGCCGCTGCTGCCGGGCTGGGACCGGGTGGAACTGCGTGAGGCGCTGGCCAGGGCAACCGGCTACTCGGTGCTGGTGGACAAGGATGTCACCAGCGCCGCCGTGGCGGAAACCTGGGCGGGCGGGCCCAGCGGCGCCGGGAGCTTCGTCTTCATGTACATGGGCACCGGCATCGGCTGCGGCATCGTCCTCAATGACGAGGTAATTCGCGGAACGTCGGGCAATGCCGGCGAGATCGGCCACATCGTTGTGGATCCGGACGGCCCTCCATGCGACTGTGGTCAGCGCGGCTGCGTGAAATCCTCATGCATCCCGCAGGTGCTGGTGGCGGAGGCGGAGGCGGCAGGCATCCTTAAGGGGTCCCACGCCAGCAGTGCCGCCGAAATCCAGCAGAGCTTCGCCGACCTGTGCGCACGTGCCTACGCCGGAGATGAACGGGCAGCCGCCATCCTGGACAAGTCCGCAGTCCTGGTGGCGCGCGCAGTTTCAGTGGTCACCAACACCCTGGATGTTGAACGGGTTGTCTTCGGCGGCCCCTTCTGGACATGCTTGTCGCAACGCTACCTGGAACTGATCCCGTCCCTCCTGGACATCAACAGCGCTGCCCGCCTCATCCATCCCATCGAGGTTGTGGGCACCGGCGTAGGGGAGGACGTGGGAGCCATCGGCGCGGCGTCGCTGGTCCTGGAACATACCCTCGCGCCCCGCGCCCAGCGGCTGCTGCTGGAAAGCTGACCGGGCCATGCTTCGCCGGGTATCCACGGCCGTGTCCCTGGTGGCCGCCGCAGTACTTGCCCTGGCAGGCTGTACTCCCGCCGAACCTGCAGGCGCCAAGACCATCAAGGTGGCCTACCAGAAGACAGACTCGTTCACCGCGCTGGACACCGTGTTCCAGGACGCCAAAAAGGAATTCGAAGCCGCGAACCAGGGCGTCACCGTTGAACTCCAGCCCATCCAGGCCAACGACGACGACTACGGCACCAAACTGGCCCTGGCCCTCAGGTCGCCGTCCACTGCCCCGGACGTCTTCTACGAGGACACGTTCAAGGTCCGCTCGGACGTGGACGCCGGGTACCTGCTGAACCTGGACAGCCGGCTCAAGGCATGGGAAGACTGGGGCAAGTTCGACGCCGGCGCCAAAGAAGCGGGGAAAGCGGACGACGGCGGCACTTACGCGGTGCCGCTGGGTACCGACACACGGACCATTTGGTACAACAAAAAGGTTTTCCAGGCCGCGGGCATCGGACTGCCCTGGCGCCCGGCCAACTGGCAGGACATCCTGGACACCGCCAGGAAGATCAAAGCCTCCAACCCCGCCGTGATCCCGTTCAACATGTACGCCGGCAAGGGCACCGGTGAGGGAACGGTGATGCAAGGGTTCTACGAACTGCTGTACGGCACCGGCGCCGGCCTCTATGACCAGGATTCGAAGAAGTGGGTTGTCGGGTCCGCAGGCTTCAAGGATTCGCTCACCTTCCTCCAAACGCTCTACCGTGAAAACCTCGCCGTCGCGCCCGCCGATGCGCTGGACCCGAACGTCTGGAAGAAGGTGTTCGGTGACTGGTTCCCGCAGGCAAAACTGGGAGCCACCGTGGAAGGCTCCTACGCGCCGTCGTTCTGGCAAAAAGGCGGAAGCTACGAATGGCCGGCGTACGCGCAGGACATGGGTGTGGCACCGTTCCCCACGCAGAACGGCGGGGCACCGGGGGCCGTGAGCATGTCCGGCGGCTGGACCCTGGCCGTGGGCTCGGAAACCAAGCAGCCGGACCTGGCCTTCAAGTTCCTGACCACGGCGCTGAACGAAAAGAATTCCTTGTCCTTCACCGTCGCCAGCTCCCAGATCGCCGTCCGCACCGACGTCGCCGCTGATCCCGGCTACCAGTCCGCCAACCCCTTCGTGAAAGACGTGTCCGGCCTGGTGGCGGTGACCCGGTACCGCCCCGCGACATCGGACTACCCCCGGATATCCGCCGCCGTCCAGGAAGCCACCGAGGCCGTCATCACCGGCACGAAAACCCCGGAGCAGGCGGCCGCCGATTACGACACAGCAGTGGCCGGGATCGTGGGCGGCGACAAGACCATCCGGAAGTAGCGGTGGCGCGCCACCACCAGAGGCGGCAGTTCGCCCGCTACCTGCCGGTCCTGCCGGCCGTCCTGCTGCTGGCCGTCTTCCTTGCCGGCCCGGTGCTGTGGGCCTTCCAGGCCTCGCTGACCAACGCGGGCCTCACCGGCAGGCACGCCAGGAAGCCGGAATGGGTGGGACTTGAAAACTACCAGCGGCTGCTGCAGGACCCGGTGTTCCCGCTCTCGCTGGCCCTGACGGTGCTGTTCGTGGCCGGATCCGCCGTCCTGGGCCAGAACATCCTGGGCCTGGCCCTGGCGGTCCTCATGCGCCGTGCCCGCCCGGCCGTCTCGGCGGCGGTGGGCACCGCCGTCGTGGCCGCCTGGGTCCTGCCCGAAATCGTGGCCGCATTCGCCGCCTACGCCTTCTTCAGCCGTGACGGGACCCTCAACCAGTTGATCGGCGGGCTGGGACTCGCGGAAATCGACTGGCTCTACGCCGTGCCCATGGTGGCCGTGATCCTGGCGAACATGTGGCGCGGCACCGCCTTTTCCATGCTGGTGTACCGTGCGGCGCTGGGCGGCGTCCCGGCCGAACTCACCGAGGCCGCGCACATGGACGGTGCCGGCGCCTGGCAACGCCTGGTGTTCATCACCCTGCCGGTGATCCGGGGCAGCATCGCCACCAACCTGATGCTGGTCACGCTGCAGACCCTGGCCGTCTTCACCTTGATCTGGGTCATGACCGCAGGCGGGCCGGCCAACGGCAGCTCCACCTTGCCGGTCATGGCCTACCAGGAGGCCTTCAAGTTCGGCGACATCGGCTATGGCACCGCCGTCGCTTGCGTCCTGATCCTGATCGGGGCGGTGTTCGGGGCAGCCTACCTGCGCCTCCTTCGGGAGCAGAAGCCGTGACGGCCGAACGGACCGCCCTCCGGCCAGGGCAGCGGCGCCATCCACGGGGGAGTGCGAGGGCGGACGCCGCCCTCCTGTTGATGGGCGCCTGCTTCCTGCTGCCGCTGCTGTGGCTGGTCCTCGGTTCCCTGGACCCGGCCGCCGGGCACGGCACCAAAGTTCCGCAACAGCCTGCCCTGGACAACTTCGCAGCCGTCCTGACCCCGGAGTTGTTGTTCCGGCCGCTATGGAACAGCTTGTTGCTGTCCGTGGGGACCGGCGCGGTGACGCTTGCAGCGGCCGTATTGGCGGCCTACCCGCTCTCACGTTACCGGTCGCGCTTCAACACTCCGTTCATGTACGGCATTCTGTTCGGTACCTCCCTGCCGGTCACGGCCATCATGGTTCCCGTCTATGGATTGTTCGTGCAGCTTCAGCTGCTGGATTCCCTGCCCGCCACGGTCCTGTTCCTGTCCGCCACCAGCCTGCCCATGGCCATCTGGATGACCAGGAACTTCATGGACGCGGTGCCGCTGGCGCTGGAGGAAGCAGCCTGGGTGGACGGGGCCTCACGGCTGGCTGCCTTGCGTTCAATCGTGCTCCCGCTCATGCGCCCGGGCCTGGGCGTAGTGTTCATCTTCGTGTTCATCCAGGCCTGGGGTAACTTCTTCGTCCCGTTCGTGCTCCTGCTCTCTGAGGCCAACCAGCCCGCGGCGGTATCGATCTTCAGCTTCTTCGGCCAGCATGGGGCAGTGGCTTACGGCCAGTTGGCCGCGTTTTCCATCCTCTATTCGATTCCGGTCCTGGCCCTCTACGTCATCGTGGCGCGCGGCTCAGGTAACGCCCTTGCCCTTGCGGGCGCGGTCAGGGGCTAATCGATATCCTCCAGCACCACACCGAAGGGCAGGGTGTCGTCGAGGTGGGCCTGGTGCCCGGTAGATCCGGGGTTGTACACCACCCGGACGCCGTGCAGCTTTTCCGCCGCCGACTGCATCAGGACAGGCCTGACCGTGTCCACGAACATCTGGCTCTTGTCGGCGAGATATTCCTTGTAACTGGCTGGAAGCTCGATCATGGCAAAAGAATAGACCCGCAAGCCCCGCATGGGGAGGGGTGCCCATTGCCGGACCCGGCGCCGCCGTCTTGGATAGGATGGCGGGCGGGACATGGCCGGCCCGGCCCGCGAGTCCATCACCGTCATCAGGGGGAAATACCAGTGCTTTCGACCAGCGTGCCCGAAGGAATCCAACCGGCGGAGCTGGCCAGGGCGCAGCAGGTGGTCGCGAACATTTCACGCAGCTTCGACGCGAAGGTGGTGGGTCAGTCACGGCTGCGCGAATCGCTCCTGGTGGGCCTGCTGACCGGCGGCCACATCCTGCTGGAGAGCGTGCCGGGGTTGGCAAAGACCACCGCCGCACAAACGGTGGCCGAGGCCGTCAGCGCCGAGTTCCGCCGGATCCAGTGCACGCCGGACCTGCTGCCCAGCGACATTGTGGGAACCCAGATCTACGACGCCGCCAAGGGAACATTCGTCACGCAACTGGGGCCGGTGCACGCCAACATCGTGCTGCTGGACGAAATCAACCGCTCCAGCGCCAAGACCCAGAGCGCCATGCTGGAGGCCATGCAGGAACGCCAGACGTCCATCGGCGGCCAGGACTACCGGCTGCCCGCACCGTTCCTGGTCCTGGCCACCCAGAACCCGATCGAGCAGGAGGGAACCTACCAGCTCCCCGAAGCCCAAATGGACCGCTTCATGCTCAAGGATGTACTGGACTACCCCTCGCCGGCGGAGGAAGCCGAGATTATCCGCAGGATCGACGCCGGCATCTTCACCCCGGAACAGAAGCCCGCGGCCGCCGCCTCCCTGGACGCCGTCACCGAAATCCAGGCCCTTGTCAGGCGCATCTACATTGATCCGGCGGTCATCAACTACATCGTGGGGCTGGTGTACGTGACCCGCAACGCTGCCCAATACATCGATGCCCGGCTGGCCGGATTCATCGAGTTCGGTGCCAGCCCCCGTGCCAGCATCGCCTTCAGCCAGGCGGCCCGCGCGGTGGCCCTGCTGAACGGGCGTGACCACGTCATCCCCGAGGACGTCAGGTCGCTGGCCCACCGGGTGCTGCGCCACAGGCTGATCCTGAACTTCGACGCAGTGGCTGAGCAGGTACCGGTCGAATCGGTGATCGACGCCGTCGTCGCAGCCGTCCAAACCCCCTGACCCCGCATGGCAACCCTCCTCCAGCGCGTGAAGTCGAAGATGGCCATCTACGCGCACCGCAAAGCCCGCGGAATGCTCGACGGCGAATACGGTTCCGTTTTCCGGGGCCGCAGCCTCGACTTCGATGACCTGCGCGCCTACGTTCCCGGTGACGAGGTCCGCGACATCGACTGGAAGGCGTCGGCGCGCGACGGTTCGCCCCTGATCCGGCGCTACGTGGCCGTCCGCCGGCAGACAGTCCTCCTGGTCACCGACACGGGGCGCAACATGGCCGCGGTGGCGAAGTCCGGGGAGGCAAAGAAGGACATTGCCGTCCTCACGCTGGGAGTACTCGGGTACCTCGCCCACCGCCACGGGGACGTGGTGGGCCTGGTCTGCGGTGACTCTTCCATTACCCGGTCCCTGCCCGCAAAGGGCGGCGAGCAGCACCTGGAGCGGCTGCTGAGGCACGTCGATGACAACACCACGCTGGACGGGGCACCCAGCAGGATCCAGGACCAGCTGCAACACGTGGCCCGCAACGTCAAGGGCCGCCATTTGCTGTTCGTCGTCGCGGATGAACTGCCGGCGGATGCCGCCACCGGCCAACTGCTCCGCAGGCTGCGCGCACAGCACGAAATCCTCTGGCTGACAGTCCGGGACGCGGACCTGGCCCCGTCCGGCCCGGAAACCGCGGATTCCTACAGCGTGGCCGATTCCGCGCTCCTGGCCTGGCAGCCTGCGGCGTCCGCGGCCGTGGCAGCCGCCTATGCCACGGCCGTTGCCCAACGCGATGCGGACCGCAAGGCCATGCTGCGGGCTGCCGGGATCACGGAGGGGGAAGTGGCGGCCAGCGACGACGTCATCACCGGCCTGTTCGCCCTGCTGGAAAGGCACCGGCGTGCAGGCTGACCCCGCATTCTACGGACCGTTGTCCTACAGCCCTGCCTGGATGTGGTGGGGAGTGGCCGTCCTGGCCCTGGTGGCCGGGTGGTATGCCTTTGTGTTGTTGAGCACCCGCACTTCTCCCGCATCCAGTCCCGCGCCGGTGCGCCCCGCCCTTACCGACCTCCCGGCGCTCAAGGCGGCCTACCTGCAGCGCATCCAGGACGTGGACCGGGAAGCCGCGGCCGGAAGCCTCGAGGCACGGGCCGCGCACCAGCAGATCAGTATGCTCCTGCGCGGTTTCGTCCGGGATGCCACCGGGGTGGACGCCACAAGGATGACGCACCAGGACCTGCTGCGGCACCCGCTTCCGGCGGCCGCAGACGCCGTTAAGGCCCTATACCCGGCCGAATTCGGTCCCGGTCCGCTGCCCTCCGTGGCCATCTCCGCGGCACGGGCTTCGGCGGCGGTGCGCGCATGGAACTGATGTTGTGGTGGGTGCTCCTGCCGGCGTCCGCTGCCGTGGCGTGGGCCGTGTGGGCCGGGCTGCGGCGGAACGGACAGCCCAACGTACGACGCCGGCCGGTGGCCCACGCAGACCGGCTCACCACCCTGCCGGAATACCAGGCAGCCCTCCGGCGGCACCGGAGACGGCTGCTCCTGGCGGGGACGGCGTGTGCCGTGCTGCTGGCCTCCACTGCCGTTGCCGCGGCCCGCCCCGTGGACGTGGCAACCACCAGGCCGGAGCAGCACAACCGCGACATCATGCTGTGCCTGGACGCGTCCGGCTCCATGAGCAGCGCCGACGCAGCGGTGGTGGACGTCTTTTCCGGCCTGGCCAGGAAGTTCAACGGCGAGCGGATCGGCCTGACCATCTTCGACAGCAGCGCCATCCAGGTGTTCCCGCTGACGGACGACTACGCCTACGCCCAAGAGCAGCTCCAGCTCGCCAAAGACGCTTTCGACGGCAAGCCCGGCAGCTCCGGATTCCTCGACGGCACCTGGAGCGGCCGTGGTTCCTCGCTGATCGGTGACGGCCTGGCGTCCTGCCTGAACAGCTTCCAGGGCGCCGCAGGCACGGGAAGCACCGTGCCGCAGCGCTCGCGGTCAGTGGTGCTGGCCACGGACAACTTCCTCTCCGGCGCACCGATCATGACCCTGGACCAGGCGGCGAAACTGGCCAAGGACCGGTCGGTGCATGTCTACGCGCTGAACCCGGGGGACGTGGACTATGGCACCGGGCCTGACCAGCCGGGAGCCCAGCTGCGGGCTGCGGCCGAGTCCACCGGCGGCTCGTACTACGCGTTGGACAACCCGGATGCGGTGTCCGGGATCGTCGCCGCCGTCGAAAGGACCGAAACCGCTGCCATCCAGGGCGCGCCGCGGGCGGTCCTGACGGAGGTGCCCGGCGTGCCGCTGGCCGCGGCGCTGTTGTCGGCGCTCGTGCTTTGCGCCGCGTTGTGGCAGTCGCGGCCTCCGCGCAGGCGCGGCCGGCAAGGTGCATCAGCCCGCCCCGGACAGCGGGGGCGCCGTGCGTGGCTCAGGCGGACGGCCATCGTCCTGCTCGTTGGGGGAGCTGTCCTGCGCCCCGGCTTGCCGGGCGGAACGGTGCAGGCCGCCTCGGCGGAGCTCAACGTGTTCTTCGTGGTGGACACCACCACCAGCATGGTGGCCGAGGACTACGGCGGCGCAGCCCCGCGCCTGGACGGCGTCCGCAAGGACATCAAGGCCATCGCCGAAAAGCTGCCGGGCGCGCGTTTTTCCGTGATCACGTTCGACACCACCGCCCACGTCCGCATGCCGCTGAGTACCGATACGCTGGCGCTTGAGACCATCACCGACGTCCTGGAACCCCAGGTGACCGCCTATGCCAAGGGCAGCAGCATCACCGCCTCCAGGCAGGTTCTCGCCGAGCGGCTGGCCGCCGCACGGGATAGCCATCCCGGCCGGCCCCGGCTGGTGTTTTACCTGGGAGACGGCGAACAAACCAGCGGCAAGGAACCGGCGGCAATGACGCTCGACGCCGGGCTGGTGGGCGGGGGAGCGGTCCTCGGCTACGGCACTCCGGAAGGCGGCCGGATGAAGGAAAATACCGGCCTGGACTCCGGCGACGGTACCGGCGGTGGCGCGGGCGCCAGCCGGAGCGACGGGTATGTGCGGGACAGCGGCGGGCAGGACGCACTCTCCGTCATCGACGAGGGGCGGCTCCGGACCATTGCGGGTCAGCTCGGCGTACCGTACGTGCACCGCGACGCGGGCGCCGCCGTGGCGGACATGATGCAGCAGGCTCACCCAGACAGGGCGGCCCACTCGGACAGCGATGGTTCCGTCACGGCCCGGACCGAGCTCTATTGGCTCTTCGCCGCCGGCGCGTTCATGCTCGCCCTGCCGGAAGCGGTGGCTGTCCTTCGCCGGCTCCGCGGACTCCCGCGTGCGGTCCGGCCGGAGACCACCCGATGAGGCCTCCATTCCGCCGCCGGCACCTGCTGCTCTGGTCGCTGCTGCCCGTGCTTGTGGCGCTGTGCGTCGCGGCAAAGCTCCTAAGCCTCGGCGTCCTCGCCAATGACGCCGCCGCCCGGTACACGGCCGCGGATGCCTCCGGCGTGGACGCTGCTGCCCGCGGCCTCGGCGTGGCCAACGTGGTGGAACCGCACAAGGCGCCGTTCGCCGCGGGCGGCGGTGCGGTCCTGCGCGGAGATTTCGGTGCCGCCCGGACGGAATTCGAACTGGCGCTCAGTACAGTCCCGGCAGGCTCCGGGGACGAATGCCTGATCCGGGTCAACCTGGCCCTGGTGATCGAGCGCCTTGGTGACGAACGGGTGCAGGCCGGGGACCCGGCGTCGGCCGCTGTCCTCTACCGGGACGCGCTGGCCGCGGCACGGCAGGCACCGCAGGGTTGCCTGTCCCCGGACGCGGCTGCGGGGGCCGGTGGCCGGTTGGCAGAGGCCGCTGAACGGCTGGAGGGGAAGCTCAGCTCGGCCGCGCAGGCGCCGAGCCCAACACCGGCACCGTCGAAGGAGCCTGCCCCTGGCCCCTCAGCTGATGCCCGCCAAAGCCAATTGGACCAACTACAGGACAGTGCGCGGCAGGCCGAGCGGGAACGGAACAGCGGCCGCGAACGGGAGCAGTACCTTGATGACACCAGTGGAACCGCTCCGGAACGGCCCTGGTAAGTGCCGTTCCAGCGGCGAAGGAAATTCTGCCGCGGCCGCGAAACACGCCGTAAAACTGCGTCTTATTCGGTTGCCGACTTGAATGCACCCTCCGGACCCTCATAGAGTCGTAGACAAGTTACCGCGGTAACGTGTCAGCGATCCTCCGCTCCGGAGGGTGTGGGTGCCCCCATGTGGGCCTGACATTTGCTCACGGACTACTTCATTCCAGGCGTAACAGTCGCGGCTGCGTCCTCGGTGGAGTCCCTCCGTGTTCCCCAAACTCAATTCATTGACGGTTTCCTGCACCTTCACCGGCAGGCAACCTCAATGGCCCAAAGCCAAGGACGCAAATGTCACCACCAAGCCTCATTGAAGCACACCCAAACCTCTCCGACACTGCTCCGGTAGCGCTCTCCTACGAGCTGTTCCCGCCGCGTTCACCGGCTGCTGCCGAGACCCTCTGGACCACCATCCGTGAACTCGAGACCACAGAGCCGGACTACGTCTCCGTGACGTACGGCGCCAGCGGATCCAACCGGGACACCGCCCTCGAACTCATCAACCGTCTCCTGCTCGAGACCACCCTCCGGCCGCTGGCGCACTTGACGTGCGTTGGAAACACGCCGCAGGAACTGGCCGGAATCATCGGCGAACTGCTGGACATCGGGGTTCGGGGCATCCTTGCCCTGCGCGGCGATCTGCCCAAGGACGGCGGCCTGCCGTCAGACGGTGCACTGCGGTACGCCCAGGACCTGATCGAGCTGATCAGGCGGGTGGAGCAGCGCCGTTCAGCCCTGCTCTGCGCCGGAAAGATCGCAGTTGGCGTGGCGGCGTACCCCTCCCGGCATCCGGAGTCGCCCAGCGAGGAACACGACGTCGAGGTGTTGCTGGCCAAGCAGCGTTCCGGCGCAGACTTCGCCATCACCCAGGTGTTCTTCGAGACCGAGGAGTATGCGAACCTCCTCACCAGGGCACGCCGCGCCGGAGTCACCATCCCGATCATCCCCGGTGTCATGCCGCTCACCAGCCTCCGCCGGCTCACCCGGCTCGGCGAACTGGCCGGCGTCGAACCGGCACCTGTTCTGATGGAACGCCTTGCCGCGGCCGACAGCGATCTGGAACGCCTCCACATCGGCGTCGACGCCACCGTGGACCTGGCCAACGCCGCCCTGGACGCCGGTGCTCCCGGCATCCACCTCTACACGTTCAACGAGCACCAAAGTGCGTTGGAAGTGCTGGACAAGCTGGCGCTGCCGCGCCACAACCGCCTGGGCACGCGGCGGGACACAGCCGCCAGGCCCCAGCTCGCCAGCTGAGCACTTCCCCGCGAAGCCCAACAGACCACCTCACACGCTCCAACTTCCTAGGAGATTTCCATGCCTGAACTGACCGCGCCCAAAAACACCCCGTTCCCGTCCGCATCCCTGCTTGGCTACCCGCGCATCGGCCGCCGCCGCGAGCTCAAGAAGGCCGTTGAAGCCTATTGGGCAGGCAAAATCGACGCTGCCGCCCTCGACGCCGCCGCCAAGGACATCCAGCTTGCCATCGCCCGGCGCCTGCAGGACCTTGGCCTCACCGAAGCCGCGGCCGTGCCGGGTACGTTCTCCTACTACGACCAGGTCCTGGACACCACCGCCCACCTGGGCGCCGTACCAGCCCGCTTCGGCAAGCTCCTGAACGCCGAGGGCCGGCTGGACATCGACGCCTACTTCACCTTGGCCCGCGGCAACACGGAACAGCAGCCGCTTGAAATGACCAAGTGGTTCGACACCAACTACCACTACCTGGTCCCGGAGATCGGGCCGGAGACCGAGTTCACCCTCGCCTCCACCGCCAAGGTTGACGAGTTCGCCTTCGCCTTGGAAAACGGCATCGAGACCCGCCCCTACATCGTGGGCCCGGTGACCTACCTGCTGCTGTCCAAGGCATCCGACGACGCACCCGCCGACTTTGCCCCGCTGTCCCGCCTGGCGAACATCCTGCCCGTCTACGTCCGGCTGCTCGAAAAGCTCGCCGCCGCCGGCGCCAGCTGGGTCCAGCTCGACGAGCCCGCCCTGGTGGTTGACCAGGACACCCCTGCCGCAGAGATCCAAGCAGCCGTTGCCCGGGCCTACGCAGTGCTGACCGCTGCGGCCAACCGCCCGCAGATCCTCGTCTCCACCCCGTACGGTTCGCTTGACGGCCAGCTCGGCACCCTGGCTGCCACCAACATCGACGCCCTGCACGTCGACGTCTTCAAGGGCGCCGTTCCATCCGCCGCGGCACTGGCCGGACTGGGCAACAAGACCCTTGTTGCCGGCGTCGTTGACGGCCACAACATCTGGCGCAACGACCTCGCCGCCTCGGCAGCGAAGCTGGACGAGCTGAAGGCCGCCGGCGCCAAGGTCGCCGTTTCCACGTCCACCTCCACCCAGCATGTTCCCCACGACGTCGAGGAAGAAACCCAGCTGACGGCGCAGCTCCGCAGCTGGCTGGCGTTCTCCGACCAGAAAGCCGTGGAGGTCAAGATCCTGGCGTCGTACCTGGCCGACCCCGCCGCCGCCAAGGCAGCCATCGATGAGGCCACCGCCGTGATCGCCTCGCGCGCCACCGCCGACGGTGTCCGCCGCCAGGATGTGCGCGCCCGCACCGAAGCGCTGACCGCCGCCGACTTCAGCCGTTCCGAGTACGCGGTCCGCGAAGCAGCCCAGGAAGAGGCACTGCAGCTGCCGCCGCTGCCCACCACCACCATCGGTTCCTTCCCGCAGACCTCGGAGATCCGTTCCGCTCGTGCCCGCAACACCAAGGGCGAGCTGAGCGACGAGCAGTACGAGCAGCTCTTGAAGGACGAGATCAAGCGCGTCGTGGACCTGCAGGAAGAGCTGGGCTACGACGTCCTGGTGCACGGCGAGCCCGAGCGCAACGACATGGTCCAGTACTTCGCCGAGAACCTCGAAGGCTTCGACGTCACGGTCCATGGCTGGGTCCAGTCGTACGGCTCCCGCTGCACCCGTCCTTCCATCCTGTGGGGCGATGTCACCCGCAGCGCAGCCATCACGGTCAAGTGGGCAGAATACGCCCAGTCCCTGACCGCCAAGCCCATGAAGGGGATGCTCACCGGCCCCGTCACCATCCTGGCCTGGTCCTTCGTCCGCGACGACCAGCCGCTGGGCGAGACGGCCAACCAGGTCGGTCTGGCGCTGCGCGACGAGATCGCCGACCTCGAAGCCGCCGGCATCAAGGTTATCCAGGTGGACGAGCCCGCACTGCGGGAACTTCTCCCGCTGCGCAAGGCGGACCAGGCCGGCTACCTGAAGTGGTCCGTTGACTCGTTCCGCCTGGCCACCGCCGGGGCCGCGGATTCAACCCAGATCCACACCCACCTCTGCTACTCGGAGTTTGGCGTGATCATCGACGCCATCGACGGCCTGGACGCTGACGTGACCTCCATCGAGGCCGCCCGCTCCCGCATGGAGGTTGTCCACGACCTTGAATCCCACGGCTTTGGCCGCGGCGTTGGCCCGGGTGTCTACGACATCCACTCGCCGCGCGTTCCGGGCGAAGCCGAGGTCACCGAACTGCTGTCCACCGCCGTCAAGCACGTCCCGTCCCGCCAGCTCTGGGTCAACCCGGACTGCGGCCTGAAGACCCGTGGCTACGCCGAGACCGAAGAGTCCCTGCGCAACCTGGTCAAGGCAACCCAGACGGTCCGCGCCGGCCTGCTGGAGGGTGCGAAGTAGAGGGGTTTCGACAGGCTCGACCACCGGTGGTTGAGCCTGTCGAAACCGGGTACGACGCCGGCCAGGTCACCTCAGGTGACCTGGCCGGCGTCGTACTTTAAGCAGTCAGCCTCACGACTCCCAGACGATCTCGTCGTCAACCACGCCATCCTGGTCGGCGCAGGCCACCAGGACCTCATCGGTGAAGTGCTCGCCGAGGGTGAAGTCCAGGACAAAGTACCGTTCGGGCTGGCCGGGGTAGATGCCCACGTGGCCAAGCTTCAGGGCTTTGAGGAAGACCTCGTTGGTGAGCTGGCTGCGGTCCTGGACACCGAACACCTTGTGCAACTGCTCTTCCTTGAGGGCGTTGCAGTGGAAGTGCAGGTATTCCTGCGGGCTGGTGCCCTCCTGCTCAAGCTCCTCGGCGATCATCTCGCGGACCTCGTCCACCAGTTCGGGCAGGAAACGCAGACGGTATTCGACTTTGCGGAGCGCGGCTTCATCGAAATGGTCGTGGGCGTTGATGTTCAGGTCGAGTTCCAGCGGGTGGCCGCGCAGTTCATGCCGGGCGGCGAAGAGGTGATCCATGCCGTGGTTCAGATCGATCTCTCCAAAGTGCTGGCTCGCTACCTTGTTCATATTCTCAACATAGACCCGAAGGCCAGCCCATTCCAGCGTTCGGCACTAATTCACTGCGGTGCGCATCCCGGCGAGGGTTTCAGCCAACAAGTCAACGAACAGCTGCACCCGTGCCGTCTTCCGGTCATTGATCAGGAGCGCGAACACGTTGCGTGCCAGCCGGATCTCGGGGACGTCCAACACCACCACCCCTGCAGGTTTGTTCCGCAGCGCGAGCTCCGGGACAAGGGCGGCGCCCAGCCCGGCGGCGGCCATTTCCAGGCTCGCGTGGAAGTCATCACTGTGCGCCACCACGCGCGGGTGCAGGTTGCACCCGGCGAACAGCCGTTCGATCACCATCGCATCACTGGTACCGGGGTGGTGCATGATCCACGGCATTTCCGAGAGATGGTCCGCTGCCACCTTCGCGTCGGCCCGGAAGCCCCAGCCGGCAGGCAGCACTACCCGGAAATCGTCGTCGCCAATCCATTGCCGGTTGATCGTGTTGGGCCAGGCGAAGCCGGTCTGTCCCACCTGGAACACCACCGCCAGGTCCAGGTCGCCGCCGGTCCGCAGCCCCTGGATGGTTTGGCCTGGTTCCGCCACGGATACCCGCAGGTCGATGCCGAGCTTCTTCCAGGCCGGGTTTTTCAGGATCCGGGGCAGGACATAGGTGGCGAGGCTGGGAAAGATCCCCAGCCGCAGCTCCTGGCTTCCGGTGTCCTGCGCCCTGGAAGCGGCGGCCATCAGCGCTTCGATGTCCGTGAGCACTTTCGCGGCGTGCCGGGTCATGACGACGGCGGCTTCCGTGGGGACCACGGCGCGCGCCGAACGCTGGAAGAGGGTTACGCCGGTGTCCCGTTCCAGTGCGGACATCTGCTGCGAGACGGCGGAGGCTGTGTAGCCGAGCGTGGCGGCGGCCGCGGCGAACGAGCCCAGCCGCGTGACCTCCAATAAGGTCTTCAAGTGCACGGGGTTTACCACCAGCCCACAATACTGCACCCATCCGCCGCCGCCACGGTACCGAATTGCCCTCTGTACACCCGGCCCAGCGGCAGATGTCCAACAGAGGAGCACGAATTGTCACCTAATCCAGCAGTAGATGCAGGCGGGCGGCGGCGCGTCGCCGTCATCGGCAGCGGCGTGGCCGGACTGACGGCCGCCTACGTGCTGAACCGGCAGGACAACGTCACCTTGTTCGAGGCAGATTCACGGCTGGGCGGCCACGCCCACACCCACGGCATGCCGCAACCGGACGGCAGCGTCATCGGAGTCGATACCGGTTTTATCGTTCACAACGAACGGACCTATCCCACGCTGCTGCGCCTGTTCGCCGAACTCGGCGTGGAAACCCAGGATTCGGAGATGAGCATGTCCATCCGCTGTGACGGCTGCGGACTGGAATACGCCGGCGCCCGGGACGGCGCACGCGGCATCATCGCCAAACCGTCGAGCCTGCTGCGCGGCCGGTACCTGCTGATGCTTTTGGAGGTCACCCGGTTCTACCGGAAGGCGCGCGAACTGCTCAGGACCGCGCCGCCGTCGGCCGTCAGCGGCGCGGTTGACGTTCCCGAACTGACGCTCGGCGCCTTCCTGGAGCGGGAGAAGTTCAGTCCCTACTTCATCTCCCACTTCATGACCCCGGTAGTCAGCGCCGTCTGGTCCTGCGACCCCACCACCGCGCTGTCCTACCCGGCGCGGTACCTCTTCACGTTCCTGGGCCACCACGGCCTGCTGGGCATCAAAGGTTCACCCCAGTGGCGCACCGTCACCGGCGGCTCGGCCCGGTACGTCGAAAAGCTCGCCGCGACCCTCCCGGACGTCCGGCTGGAAACGCCGGCGACCGCCATCCGGCGCCTGCCCGACGGCGTGGAGATCGCAACTGCCGGCGGGCTGGAAGCCTTCGACGCCGTCGTCATCGCCACCCACCCGGCGCAGGCACTGGGGTTCCTGGCCGACGCGACGCCCGAGGAAAAGGAAGCGCTCGGCGGCATGCCGTACTCGGTAAACCACACAGTCTTCCACCGCGACCCCGCGGTCCTGCCCGCGGCGGACAACGCCAGGGCTTCATGGAACTACCGGCTTCCCGGCTGCGACGCACGCCCCGACAACGTCCTGGTCAGCTACGACCTGACGCGGTTGCAGCAGCTCGAACCCGCCGACGGCCGGCCGTATCTGGTGAGCCTTGGCGAGTCGGAGCTGATTGCCGACGACGCCGTGCTGGACAGGATGGTCTATGAGCACCCGCAGTACACGCCCGAGTCCCTGCAGGCCCAGCAGGCCATCAAGGCACTCAGCAATAACCGTATCGCCTACGCCGGAGCGTACCTTGGCTGGGGCTTCCACGAGGACGGTGCCCTCGCCGGGGTCCGCGCCGCGGAGGCCCTTGGCCGCACCTGGCCGGTAGTCAGGGCCGCTGACGCCGGAGACTCCTCCGGTGAGGGGGAGCGGGAACTGCTGGCCGCGGAACCGGCATGACCATGGGCGCCTCCATCTACCGCACCGCCATCTCCCACGTGCGGCAGACCCCGCTGAAGAATGCATTCACGTACCGCAGCTACAGCTGGTTCGTGGACGTGGATCACCTTCCCCGCCTGCCGGCCCTGCTCAGGCCGCTGGCCGTGTTCCGCGCGGCAGACCACCTGGGCGACCCGGCGGCCAGTATCCGGGCCAACGTGGAGCGTTACCTGCGGACGAAGGGAATAGAACCCGACGCCGGTCCCATCCACATGCTGACCAGTGCCAGGGTTTTCGGCTACGTCTTCAACCCGCTGACGCTTTTCTGGTGCTACGGCATCAACGGAGAACTCCGGTGCGTGGTGGCCGAGGTCCACAACACCTACGGCGAACGGCACTGCTACCTGCTCCGGACGGACCCCACCGGGCGTGCGTCAGTGCCGAAGGCCTTCTACGTTTCACCCTTCAACGACGTCGACGGCGAATACCGGATGAAGCTGCCCGCCCCCGGCGAGCGGCTGGCGGTGTCAATCGTCCTGGAGCGGGAAGGGCACCGGCCCTTCGTGGCCACCATGGACGGCAGGCGGAAACCGGCCACCATCCGGAACATCCTGGCAGCAGCCGTTGCGGTGCCTGCCGCGCCGATGCTGGTATCCGCACTTATCCGGCTACAGGGCCTTAAGCTCTGGGCAAGACGCCTGCCCGTCGTCGCCAGACCACATCACCCTTCACAGGAGGCAGTTCAATGACAATGACGGACGACAACGGCACCGCCTCGGCTGAGCGGCCGGCGAACCACAACGGTTCCGCCGCACCGTACAACGTGCCGCGGCCTCCCGCGTCCATCGATGCGGGCATCTGGCCGGGAATTGCCGCCGTACCCTCCGGTTTCAAGGCGAACGGTGCAGCGCGGATCGCGGACGGGATCTTCAAGGCCGCGGTGAGGCGCCTTCCCCTGGAGGTGCGCTACCCGGACGGGCAAGTTCTGGGCTCAGTACCCGCCGGCTCCCGTGGTCCCGTCATGACCATCCACCGGCCCGAGCACTTTGCCTTGCGGCTGGGTGACGGCGGCCTGATCGGCCTGGGCGAGTCCTACATGGCGGGCGATTGGGATGCAGACAACCTGACAGCGGTGCTGGAGGTCTTCGCGGCCCGGGCCGGGACCCTGATACCGGTTCCGCTGCAGAAACTGCGTTCCATCTTCCTGCCGCGCCAGCCGCGGACGGAACGCAACTCCCTGAAGAACACCCGCTCCAATATCTCCCGTCACTACGACCTCTCCAACGAGCTGTTCGCCACGTTCCTTGACGGGACCATGTCCTACTCCAGCGCGCTGTTCCCGGCGTCCGGAAGTGCCGTGAAGGACATGCCGTGGGAGGGCTTCGCCGCCGCCCAACAAGCGAAGATCGACCGGCTGCTGGACAAGGCCGCCGTCGGACCCGGAACCCGGGTGCTCGAGATTGGCACGGGGTGGGGCGAACTGGCATTGCGCGCAGCTGCCCGCGGCGCCACCGTCTACTCGGTCACCCTGTCCAGCGAGCAGCAGGAGCTGGCCCGGAAACGGGTGGCAGACGCAGGCCATGCCGGCCAGGTGACCATTGAGCTCAAGGACTACCGGGCTGTCGAGGGCGAGTATGACGCCGTGGTTTCGGTCGAGATGATCGAGGCAGTGGGCTACGAATACTGGGCCACGTACTTCCAGACCATCGAGCGCGTCCTGGCCCCCGGCGGCAAGGTGGCCATCCAAGCCATCACCATCGCCCACGACCGACTCCTGGCGACCCGGACCGGCTACACCTGGGTGCACAAGTACATCTTCCCGGGCGGCGTGATTCCGTCGGTGCGTGCCATCGAGGAAGTCACGGAAAAGCGGACCGGGCTGCAGGTCCGTGAACGCCTTGCCTTCGGCGAACACTACGCCGAAACGCTGCGGCTCTGGGAGGAACGCTTCATGGCGCGGAAGGACGAAGTGGCCGAACTGGGGTTCGACGCCGTCTTCCAGCGGATGTGGCTGTTCTACCTGTGCTACTCGAGGGCCGGCTTCGCCTCGGGCTACCTCAACGTCCAGCAGATCGTGCTGGACCGGAGGAAGAACGTCCCGGCCAACGGAGGCCGCTGATGACGGCTGTACTTGCCGAAACGATTGCGGAGGTCCTGCGGCCCGTGGTGGGCGGGGAGCTGCCCGTCCGCCTGAAAGCCTGGGACGGCTCGGAAGCGGGTCCGGCGGACGCGCCCGTGGTCCGGCTCAACAGCCCGGACGCCATCCGTCGGCTGCTGTGGAATCCGGGGGAGCTGGGCGCCGCACAGGCCTATGTCACGGGTGAACTGGACATTGACGGAGACCTCAATTCTGCGCTGCAGCAGTTGTGGGAAGTGGTCCGGCAGCGCCGGTTGTCCGGCATCCGCCTGACGCCCGGAATCATCGCCGGGATAGGCAGGATTGCCCGCTCGGCCGGCGCGCTGGGGACACCCCCGGCACCTCCGGCAACGCAGGCCAAGGTCCGGGGACGGCTGCACAGCCTGATCCGCGACCGCGCCGCGATCAGCCACCACTACGATCTCAGCAACGATTTCTACGGCCTGATCCTGGATCCGCAGATGGCCTACTCCAGCGGCTACTGGACTGAAGATCCCGGGGCGGGCTACGGGGTCGAGGATGCCCAGCGCGACAAGCTGGACCTGGTGTGCCGCAAGATCGGGCTGCAGTCGGGGATGCGCCTGCTGGATGTGGGCTGCGGGTGGGGGTCCTTAAGCCTGCACGCCGCGCGGCACTACGGAGCCACGGTGGTTGGAGTCACCCTCTCCGTGGAACAGAAAGCATTTATCGACGCGCGGATCATGGAGTACGGCCTGGCGGACCAGGTGGAGATCCGGGTACAGGATTACCGCGAGATCCCGGACGGGCCGTTCGACGCCGTCGCCTCCCTGGAAATGGGCGAACATGTGGGGCAGAAGAACTATCCCGTGTACGCCCAAGCGCTGTTCGACAACCTGGCACCGGGCGGGAAGGTCCTGGTCCAGCAGATGTCCCGGCGCGGCCGGCATCCGGGCGGCGGTCCCTTCATCGAATCCTTCATCGCCCCTGACATGCACATGCGCCCGGTGGGGGAGACGTTGAACTTCCTCGAGGGTGCCGGGTTCGAGGTGGAGGGGGTGGAGGGCATGCGCCGGCACTACGTCCGCACCCTTGAAGCCTGGTATGCGACATTTGAGCAAAACCAGGACCGGGCCGAGGAAATGATGGGGCAGGAAGTGGTCCGTGTCTGGCGGCTGTACCTCGTGGGGGCGCTCCGCAGCTTCGCCGAAGGCCGGATGGGCGTGGAGCAGATCCTCTGCAGCAGGCCCGTTCCGCTGTAGCAGTTCCCGCCGCGGCAGCCGTGGCCAGGCGGCGGGTGCGATTGGTCACCCCAAGGGGTCCCGAAGGTCACTTCGGGGCCCCTTTTTCGTGTCCGGAAGCCCTGTGGACAACGCAGCGACACGCCGTCGTTTTCGCGACACGCTGGCCGTTAATTGTGGCTAAGTAGTCCACAGGGTGTGGACCGGGCTGCCAAAAATCCCGGGATCCCGGCCATTTTTACGGCCCGGGCCTGTGGATTAACGGTGCATTAAATGACATACTTGTAATACATCATCTTGGGGTCCAAAAGAGGCGCCTGCACTACATGTAGTATCTACATACGGCTTGGACGGGGACACCGCACCAGCAATAGATTTCAACTAAGGGGACAGGGACAATGACCGTAACGGTTTACACGAAGCCTGCTTGTGTTCAGTGCAACGCCACCTACCGTGCGCTCGACAAAAAGGGCATCACCTACCAGAGCGTCGACATTTCCCAGGACGCCGAGGCTCTCGAGCGCCTGAAGGCACTGGGCTACATGCAGGCTCCCGTTGTGGTCACCGACCAGGGCCACTGGTCAGGCTTCCGCCCGGACAAGATCGAGGAACTGGCGCTGTCCGCCGTTTCCTCCGTGGCTTAAGGTTTCCGCTTTTCCCGACAGCAACCAGCTGAGGTGACGTCCATGGTGGCACCCACAGCACAGCGTGACCACGCGGCTCAGCGCGTGGAGGCGTCCGCGCCGGCCAGTGCACAGGCTGATGCGGAGCCGGTTACTACCGGCAGCCAGCTCATCTACTTTTCCTCTGCATCCGAGAACACCAGCCGCTTCGTCAGGAAGCTAGGCCGTGAGGTGGCCCGGATCCCGCTCTACGCGAAGGACGCACCCCTCCTCGCCACCCGGCCGTTCGTGCTGGTGGTGCCCACTTACGGCGGCACCGGGGGAGAGGGGTCCGTTCCCAAGCAGGTCATCCGGTTCCTCAACAACCCGCAGAACAGGCAACTGCTCCGCGGCGTGATTGGTGCCGGCAACACGAACTTCGGGGACAACTACTGCATGGCGGGGGACATCATCGCCGCCAAGTGCAAAGTACCCCACCTCTATCGATTCGAACTTATGGGAACGCCGGAAGACGTCACCCGGGTCAACCAAGGATTGGACACGTTTTGGACACGACTGTCGCAGACACAGAAGTAACCAGGGCCGGGAAGCCTGAGATGCCGGCTGCCTACAAAGGCCTGGGATACCACGAACTGAACGCCATGCTGAACCTCTATGGTCCCAGCGGTGAAATCCAGTTTGAGGCGGACCGTGAGGCCGCGCACCAGTATTTCCTGCAGCACGTGAACAACAACACCGTGTTCTTCCATGACCTGGAGGAGAAGCTCGACTACCTGGTGAAAAACCAGTACTACGAGCGCGAAACGCTGGACCAGTACACGATGAACTTCATCCGTGAACTGTTCAACCGTGCCTACAAGAAGAAGTTCCGCTTCGAAACCTTCCTGGGTGCTTTCAAGTTCTACACCTCCTACACGCTGAAGACGTTCGACGGCAAGCGTTTCCTGGAGCGCTACGAAGACCGAGTGTGCATGGTTGCCCTGCACCTGGCCCGCGGCAACGAACAGCTTGCCCTCCAGATGGTGGACGAGATCATCGAGGGCCGCTTCCAGCCGGCCACCCCCACCTTCCTGAACGCCGGCAAGAAGCAGCGCGGCGAGCTGGTGTCCTGCTTCCTGCTGCGCATCGAAGACAACATGGAGTCGATCGGGCGCAGCATCAACTCCGCTCTGCAGCTGTCCAAGCGCGGCGGCGGCGTGGCCTTTGCCCTGACCAACATCCGCGAAGTGGGCGCGCCCATCAAGCAGATCGAGAACCAATCCTCCGGTGTCATCCCCGTGATGAAGCTCCTCGAAGACAGCTTCTCCTACGCCAACCAGCTCGGTGCCCGCCAGGGTGCCGGTGCCGTGTACCTGCACGCGCACCACCCGGACATTTACCGCTTCCTGGACACCAAGCGCGAGAACGCGGACGAGAAGATCCGCATCAAGACCCTCTCGCTGGGCGTCGTCATCCCGGACATCACGTTCGAGCTGGCCAAGAAGGACGAGGACATGTACCTGTTCTCGCCGTACGACGTCGAACGCGTCTACGGCATGCCGTTCTCCGACGTCTCGGTCACCGAGAAGTACTACGAGATGGTGGACGACTCCCGCATCAAGAAGACCAAGATCAAGGCGCGCGAGTTCTTCCAGACCCTCGCCGAGATCCAGTTCGAATCCGGCTACCCGTACATCATGTTCGAGGACACTGTGAACCGGGCCAACCCGATCGACGGCAAGATCATCATGTCCAACCTGTGCTCGGAGATCCTCCAGGTTTCCCAGCCCACCACGTACAACGATGACCTGTCCTACGCGGACACCGGCAAGGACATCTCCTGCAACCTGGGCTCGCTGAACATCGCCAAGACCATGGATTCGCCGGACTTCGGCCTCACCATCGAGACCGCCATCCGCTCGCTGTCCGCCGTCTCTGACATGTCCAACATCACCTCGGTGCCGTCCATCGCCAAGGGCAACGACCAGAGCCACGCCATCGGCCTGGGCCAGATGAACCTGCACGGTTACCTGGCGCGGGAACGGGTCCACTACGGGTCCGAAGAGGGCCTGGACTTCACCAACATCTACTTCTACTCGGTGGTGTACCACGCCGTCCGCGCCTCCAACCTGCTGGCCATCGAAACCGGCCAGACGTTCGGCGGCTTCGAGAAGTCCAATTACGCGTCCGGTGAATTCTTCGACAAGTACACGGAGCAGGAGTGGGTGCCGCAGACCGAGAAGGTCCGCGAGCTGTTCAAGAACGTGCACATCCCCACGCAGGCTGACTGGCAGGCGCTGAAGGCTTCGGTTATGGAGCACGGCATCTACAACCAGAACCTGCAGGCTGTGCCGCCCACCGGCTCGATCTCCTACATCAACAACTCCACCTCCTCGATCCACCCGGTGGCGTCCAAGATCGAGATCCGCAAGGAAGGCAAGCTGGGCCGCGTGTACTACCCGGCGCCTTACCTGACCAACGACAACCTGGAGTACTACCAGGACGCGTACGAGATTGGCTACGAAAAGGTCATCGACACGTACGCCGCCGCCACCCAGCACGTGGACCAGGGGCTGTCGCTGACGCTGTTCTTCAAGGACACCGCCACCACCCGCGACATCAACAAGGCCCAGATCTACGCCTGGAAGAAGGGCATCAAGACCATCTACTACATCCGTCTCCGCCAGCTCGCGCTGGAAGGGACCGAGGTTGAGGGTTGCGTCTCCTGCATGCTGTAGTTGAATCTTCAACTAACCTGTGAAGTACGACGGCGGGTGCCCGCCCGCCGTCGTACGCTTTAACTTAGAGAAAACCCACCCAACGCATAGGGGATGACATGACCGAGAAGGTCAAGCTGTTGAGCCACGTCGAGGCCATCAACTGGAACCGCATCCAGGACGACAAGGACGTCGACGTCTGGAACCGCCTGGTCAACAACTTCTGGCTGCCGGAGAAGGTGCCGCTGTCCAACGACGTCCAGTCGTGGAACACGCTGACGCCGGCTGAGCAGCAGCTGACCATGCGCGTGTTTACCGGCCTGACCCTGCTGGACACCATCCAGGGCACTGTGGGCGCGGTTTCACTGATCCCGGATGCGCTGACCCCGCACGAGGAAGCCGTGTACACGAACATCGCGTTCATGGAGTCCGTGCACGCCAAGAGCTACTCCTCCATCTTCTCCACGCTGGCCTCCACCAAGGAGATCGACGAGGCGTTCCGCTGGTCCACTGAGAATGAGAACCTGCAGAAGAAGGCCCAGATCGTCATGGACTACTACCAGGGCGACGATCCCCTGAAGCGGAAGGTGGCCTCCACGCTGCTGGAGAGCTTCCTGTTCTACTCGGGCTTTTACCTGCCCATGTACTGGTCTTCCCGGGCCAAGCTGACGAACACAGCTGACCTGATCCGCCTGATCATCCGCGATGAGGCCGTGCACGGCTACTACATCGGCTACAAGTTCCAGAAGGGCCTGGAGAAGGTTTCCGAGGAGAAGCGCCAGGAGATCAAGGACTACACGTTCGAGCTGCTGTTCGAGCTGTACGAGAACGAGGTCCAGTACACGCACGACCTGTACGACGGTGTCGGCCTGGCCGAGGACGTCAAGAAGTTCCTGCACTACAACGCCAACAAGGCCCTGATGAACCTGGGCTACGAGGCGATGTTCCCGGCATCCGTGACCGATGTGAACCCGGCCATCCTCTCGGCGCTGTCTCCGAACGCTGACGAGAACCACGATTTCTTCTCGGGCTCGGGTTCGTCGTATGTGATCGGCAAGGCCGTCAACACGGAAGACGAGGACTGGGACTTCTAGGTCTGTCTTCCGAAGGGCTGACCAAGCCTTTGGACTAGTACGAATGACCCCGCATGCTGAGGCGTGCGGGGTCATGTGTTTGTGCAGCCAAGGGCAACGCCTGCAGCGAAAGCGTGTTGCCCCGGGCGTTTACGTGCCGCTTCCGCCGCTGCCCACCGTTCCACGGGCCTTCTGCCGTCGTTCGTCGGCTTGGAGGATGCCGTCACGGACGGCGGCGCGGATGACGCCGTAGAGGACGTAGAAGAACACCGCCGCGAAGACGACGGTCAGGACCAGGCTGTCGAGTGCCATCATCCCTCCTGTTCCCAGTACTTCTGGGCGCCCGCGGCAGCTTCCCGCAGCCGGGAGCCGTCGAGGACGATGCTGCTTTCGCTCATGCCCATGTCCGTCCATTGGGCGACCAGTCGCAGGTCACCGGCCGGCGGCAGCGGCCATAGCCACAGCCTTCCGGTTGCCGACATATCGTCTTCCCCGCCATTGCCTCCCATCGGACGGAAGTCAAAGACCGGCCCTTCAGGTTCGTGGTCGATTGGCGTGGACCTCCCGTACATCGCGAGGGATGACGTGCTGGCTTTGGTGCCGTCCGCGAACTGCATTCCAAATAGGAGCACGGAACCGGCCGAGATGTCCCCTTCATGCATGTGAGGCGCCGGGCGGTGGAAGGCAAGGTTCAACTCTGACCATCGCCGGTCATCCTGGTCAGAGCGGCGGAGCATCCAGGAGATTTCAAAGACGCATCCGGTGGAGAAGACCTTGGCGGTTTCAAGGGCCATTACCAAGGCCGGCGATTTAAATATGAACCGGCTCATTGGAACGACGGCTGGCAGCTCGTACCGAGGCGGCGCAATCCATGGAGGGGGCGTGAACTGCGGAGTTCGTGGGCGGGGAGGGGGCGCTGGTATTGCGTAGTCCTGGAAGAAGGTCACGGGTCGTTCCCTTGGTTTCGCTGGCTGCGACCGACCAGCGGGCCAGCGGGCGCGAGCCCGCCGCGGATCCCCCAATCCGTCCTTACCTCGCCTAGTGTAGCCGCGTGTGGTGCCCGCAGCCTTTGTCGAGCGGGCAGTCCCAGACCGCAGTGGCCGTGAAGATCTTGGACCCCATCCCCTGGAGCGCCTGTCAGCGCTCGAATGTCGGCTGCGAGCGGTAGCGAGCAAGACCCCGTCAGGCCAGCCAGCGCCACCAGCGTGGCTGCTCCGGCTCTGGCTCCGGCGCCGGTTCTGGTTCCGGCTCCTCGCCCAAGGCCCGCGCGGCCCCGGCGATGTCGTCCACAGTGAGAGTCATGACGGCCTCGCGGTCGAGCGCGTCGAGGCTTTGTTCCTCGTCGAGCGACAGCCGAAGCGCCTGGCGGTTGAGTGCCTGCTCGAACAGCGTGCGGACGAATCGTGCGTTGCCGGAGTCCTCGCCCGCGTGGAGCCCCGTGAGGATGCGGCGCAGCATCTGGTCAGCACCCGGCTCCAGGGTGTACTCGTGTTGCGCCAGCATCTGGTTGAAGATCGTCTGGAGTGCGTCCACGGAGTAGTCGGGGAACGTGATCTCGCGGGCGAACCGGGAGCGCAGTCCAGGATTCGAAAGCAGGAAGGACTCCATCAGCCGCGGGTACCCGGCCACGATCACCACCAGGCGGTGGCGGTGGTCCTCCATCCGCTTGAGCAGGACTTCGATCGCCTCGGAGCCGAAGTCCATCCGACCGTCCTCCGGGGCCAGCGCGTAGGCCTCGTCGATGAACAGGACGCCATCCAAGGCGCGCCGGATCACCCGGTCCGTCTTGATGGCGGTCTGGCCAACGTACTGTCCCACAAGACCCGAACGGTCAACCTCGACCAGGTGGCCTTTCTGGAGTAGGCCGACCGCGCGGTACATCTCGGCCAGGAGCCGGGCCACGGTGGTCTTGCCCGTGCCCGGGTTTCCGAGGAACACAAGATGTTGTGATGTGGCCACCTCCGGCAGGCCGTGCGCCTTGCGGCGGGCCTGGACCTGGAGCAGTGCGACGAGTGCCCGCACCTGTTCCTTCACGGTCTCCAGTCCCACCAGCGCGTCGAGCTCGGCCTGCACTTCGTACAGCGGCCGGGCCGGCCCGGGCCTCGCGCCGATGAGATCGCCGACGAGGTCGTCGACGCGCTCCGAACCGGGCAGCTTGAGCTGATCGGCCAGGTGGCCGATTGTTTCGCGCAGGTCGTCGAGCGGGTGGCGGCTGGGAGCCATGCATCCACTGTAGTACCCGATTTCCGACCCGTCCGTCTCTTTGACTCCTCAGGCAATGGATCGTGACATGGTTACCCGGTACGACGGGATCGCCAACGGATACGCTGAGATCATGACATCGGGGGACAGGGCGCAGGAGCCGCTGGTACACATTCAGGATTTCCGAATGGACTTCGGGGACACCACGGTTATCCGTGACCTGTCCTTTGATGTCCACGCCGGAGAGACATTCGGATTCCTTGGGAGCAACGGGTCCGGGAAAACCACCACGCTGCGGGCGCTCCTGGGTATCTACCGGCCCACGGCCGGGACGTTGCACATCGGCGGTAAGGTCTTCGAGCCCCGGGACGGGGCCAGCCTCGGATACCTGCCCGAGGAACGCGGGCTGTACAAGAAAGAACATGTCCTGGATGTGATGGTTTACTTCGGCCGGCTCAAAGGATTGTCCAAGACCGCAGCCCGGTCCTGGTCCGAGGACTACCTGGAACGGGTCGGTCTTGCCGGCAAAGCCAGGACCCGCCTGGACAAACTCTCCAGCGGCCAGCAGCAGAAAGTCCAGCTCGGGGTAACCATCATGAACAACCCGGGGCTGCTGATCCTTGACGAGCCCACCAAGGGCTTTGACCCTGTCAACCGGCGCCTCCTGATGGACATTATCGAAGAACACAAGCGGGCCGGGGCAACCGTCATCATGGTCACCCACCAGATGGAGGAAGTCGAGCGGCTCTGCGACCGCGTCATCCTGCTCAAGGACGGGGTCTCCCGCGCCTACGGGACGGTGGAAGAGGTCCAGGAGGAGTTCGGTGGCACCGTCTACCGGGTCACCCACGACGGTTCCCTGCCCGCGTCGGGGCTTTTCGACGTCGTATCGGATGAGGACGGCCGGGCGGAGCTCTCGCCGCGGCCCGGGGCGACGGAGGAGAAAGTCCTGCGCGCACTCGTGGAAGCAGGCGCCGGCGTCCGTTCCTTTACCCCGGCGAGGATTTCCCTGGATGAAATCTTCATCCAGGTCTACGGCGAACAGCATGAACTGACGGAAGGCTGACATGGCAATGGGACAGCACAACCTCGGCACTGTCATCTCGTTCGAGTTCTTCCGGACCATCAAGAAACGGGGCTTCGTGATCGCAACCCTGGCGCTTCCGGTCATCCTCGTGCTCATCTTCGCCCTCGTGTACGCGTCCAACGCCAGTACAAAGGACACTGCGGCCGCGCAGAAGAGCGCCAGGTTCGCGTTCACCTACACCGACGCCTCCGGAATCATCGCCCCTTCCGCCGCCAAGCTGGCCGGCGGGACGATAACCAGCGATCCGGCGGCGGCGATCGCCGCCGTGAAGGCCGGCACCTCTGAGGCGTACTTCGCCTACCCGGCCGATCCCGCCAAGGAGTCGGTGAAGGTCTACGGCGCCGACAAAGGCATGTTCGAGAACGACAAATACCAGGCCGTGGCCAGGCAGCTCCTTACCGTCTCAGCCCAGAGCCAGGTCGGCTCTCCCCAGCTGACGGCGGCACTGACTGGAGCCGTCAAGGTCGACTCCGAAACCTTCAAGGGCGGCAGCGCCGCCGCCGGCGTCGGCGGAATCATCCCGCCGCTGTTGTTCCTGGTCATCTTCTACATTTCGATGATCCTTCTTTCAAACCAGATGCTGAACTCCACCCTGGAGGAGAAGGAAAACCGCGTCACCGAAATGATCCTGACCACCCTGAATCCAACCACCCTGATAACAGGCAAGATCATCTCGCTGTTCGCCGTGGGGCTCGTCCAGATCCTCGTGTTCCTGGCGCCGGTCGGACTCGCTTACTTGTTCTTCCGGGACCGCCTTGCCTTGCCCCAGGTTGATCTGTCCTCCCTGGTCTTCGAACCCGGCCCCATAATCGCCGGGGCACTTCTCACGCTGGGCGGATTCACCGTCTTCACCGGAGTCCTGGTGGCGATCGGGGCGATCATGCCGACCGCCAAGGAAGCTGGAACCGTCTTCGGCCCGCTCGTGGCAATGATGTTCATCCCCTTCTATACGATCAGCCTGATCATCTCCAACCCGGGGGCGCTGATCGTGCAGATCTTCACCTACTTCCCGCTGACCGCTCCGGTTACCGCACTGCTTCGCAACGGCTTCGGCACTCTCAACCCTGTTGAGGCGACCATCGTCGTCGTCGAACTATTCGTCGTCGGGACTCTGATCCTTCGGTTGGCCGTCCACCTGTTCAGATACGGGTCCATCGAATACGGGCGCAAGCTCTCCATCGCCGGCACCTTCCGCCGCAACGAACTCGCCGCCAAATGACCGGGCATCACGCTGATGGGCACGTGCCATGACGCACGGCGCCCTGGGCGAGGGTACTCCGGACGGCGACATTCTGATCCGGCGGGGCGTGATCCTTACCGGCCGGGCGCTCTTCAAGGGCTGGGCCATTGCGACGACGCTGTGGCTGGTCGGCCTGTATATCGTATTGGCGGCGACCTCGCAGGGGTTCCTGCTCGACCTCGCCCTCATGGTCCTGATGTACGGGTACGGCATCGCCCTGGTCACAGGCGTCCCGCTGGCCTGGATCCTTGGGTATTTACTCAGACCCATCCGCAACCAATGGATCCATGTTGCCGCGTTCTTCATCGTGCCGACACTGGGCTTCTGGGCGCTGGGATCCATGCTCGGCTTCGGCTGGACAATCGGTGCCCTTGGTCTCTGGGCAACGGTAGGCCTCGCCGCAGCCTTGGGCCGGATGGCTGTCTGGCGGGACGTGGCAGTCCGGTGAGCGCACGCCGGCAGCAGGCAGGCAGCCTCAGCCGGTCACCCGCACTCCGCCCACCGCCCCGGTCCAGGGCGCATCTGCGGGTGCAGGCAATGACAGGTGCGCGGAAACATAGCCTTGTTGAAGTGTGATGACCTGTGACGCGGACCCTGGGCAGTCCACCGTGAGCTCGACAGGCCAGAGCGTGACCGTGGGATTCTCCTGGCGGATGAAGATCCTGGCGTTGGGAGCACCGATGCAGGCCGCAGTGACGGTGTACTCGCCGGCTGCGTCTACCTGTTCCGTGGTGCCAAAACCCCTGGCAGGCCCGTCCAACGGCCCCTCTTGAAACAGGAGGACGTCTCCCGGGACAGCTTTTAGGAGCCCGTCCAAATCCTGGTAGTTTCTGACCTCACGCTCAAGGACCAGGGGGTCAGCGGGTGGCGCCGCGGATTTCGCGGGCAGGGCTGTGGCCGTGCCGTCAGCTCCGGTGCCCGGGGTATGTGCCGTATCCGGGTAGTCATAGGAACACCCGGCCGTTCCGGCCAGAGAGGCCAGCAGGCAGAGGGGCAAAGCCGGCCGGCGCCAGAAGCCTTTCGTTCGCACGCTTCCATGGTGATCGCGGCCACCGGTGAAAGCAACCAGCACGCAAGGTGGAGGTGGATGGACCGGCGGCGTTTGGGGGGCGGCACCCATGGTCTCCTGGTTGCACTGGCCGCCGGTCCTGTCCCTGGTGCCAAGGCCCTGCCGCGTCGGCAGGATCTTGGTCTCTACGGTAGGAGCGAAACCCAAACGACCGCCCACGTTCCACGCAAATTTAGCTCAAGAACCGACTCAGGACATCGCTTCCATACATGCCGGTGCGAGACTTCGGTGCATGAATGATCCACGGTCCAGGATTCTGCCCCTCCTCCGGCACGGCGAACAGTTGCTGTGGGTTGGTCAGCCGAATCCCCGTGTGCGTTTTACCGGTGCCGATGCATTGCTTGTGCCGTTCAGCATTATGTGGGGCGGCTTCGCGGTCTTTTGGGAGATCATGGCGGTCTCGACGGTGAGGCAGCCTTTCTTTGTTCTCTGGGGCATTCCGTTCGTCCTGGTGGGCCTCTATTTCATCTTCGGCCGGTTCATCTTCAAGAAGCGGCGGAAACTCGCTACCGTATACGCGCTCACTACCCGCCGGGCAATCGTCTGCACGGGTGAGAGGTCCGTCGCCGATTCTCCGGTCGGCGTGCCCACCAAAGTCGACCGGTCCCGGGATGGACGGCATGTCAGCGTGACTTTCGGTTCCCAAGGCCTCTCGGGGCTGTTTGGCATGTACCAGAACACCGGGCTGGATTTCTTCAGCCTTGGGCTCGGGCAAACGGTGGCCTTCTACGACGTCGAAGACGGTGACGGCCTGCTCACGGCCCTTGACCAGGCCCAAGCCGGTCACAGCCCCGCCGGGCCGGCGAACTAAGCCCGCGCCCGGGCCTGGTGCCCCGCGCTGAACGGCCCCTTAACGCAAAATTGTAAGTGCCTGCGAAATCGCCGAAAGCCGCCTGCTGGAGGCAAGTCCCAAATGATAGACATGCAGCTCGTCGGCGCCCGCCGCGTGAAGCGCGCCCCACTCGCTTGCCAGCCCGCCGCCGTCGGACGGCTTTGGCGGCAACGCCAAAACGTACGCACCTGCGCGCACACCGGCGGCTGACATGGCTTGGAGCGTCAGCGCGCCGTCGCTCGGGCTGCCCCAGCACGGTACGACGGCGGTGACGTCACCAAGCTGCCTCCACAACCGGCTCCTGCGCAGCGACTCCACCGGCACGAACGGTCCCGCGTTCCAGGGATCCGGCGACGCGTGCAGGGATACGCGGGGACTGGAGCCGGAAGCTTCGACGGCTGCCAGGCACTGATCCAGCAGCGCCGCTGTGGCGTCCCAGCGAACCTCCAGCAGGGGAAGGAAATCCCCTGCGTTTGACGCCGTGGCCACGGTGAGTTCCGGATCCCCTGATTGCACCACCTCGGCGCGCACCCGGTCCTGCTGTGCGGCGGCCGGCAGCCCGCGCGCCTCGTAGGCAGCCTTGCACGCCGCGCAGAAACACAGCGATAGCAGCGCCTGCACCCACGGTGAGTACTCGGCGCCCTCCGTCTTTTCGTGCCGGTTCTGATGGCTGAAGCCCAGCGGGCCTACGGCTTCCAGGATGAGCCCGTCGGGTTGCCCGGCCGCGAGGACCCGCGCCACGATCCCGGCGGCGTACCCGCGGACCGCGGGGTGCGAGGGGCACAACGCGTAGCTGTACACCTCGCCGAACGCGTTGCGTACGCACATGCCGGGGTTGTTGCCGCCGGCCGCGCTCGAGTGGGTCAGGACGGCCCATGCGTCCACCGGGAGGTTGGCTGCCTGTAGCGCCGCGGCGGCCTCACCGAACGCGTTCTCCGTCCCCGTCCAGTCCCACGCACTGCCGGGAACGAGGGGCTGGCCGGTGAAAGCATCACCGGCGGGCACGTAGAGCGCCGCGGATCCGGCATCAACCACGCGGCGGTCGGGGTGCCGCGGCGTGCCGGCGCGCACCGAATGGTAGGCCGCCGCAAGCGCCACGCGGTCCACCCCGCTGTCCTTTATCCACTCAACGGCCTCGCGGTCACCGAGCACATCCCAGGGATAGAGGTACCCGGTGACCTGCGGCCCTACCACCGGGGGAGGTCCGCAGTGAACCCGGGGACGAAGCGCTGCATGTAGCCGGTGTCATCCCGGGCCGTCATCCGGGCATCGAGGTATTGCTGGTGCAGTTCGGCGAGTTTTTCCCGGTCCAGCTCCACCCCCAATCCCGTGCCTGTGGGGACGCGGACGCTGCCGTCCACAAAGCGCAGGGTGCCGGGCTTAACCACATCATTGTGCCCGTTCCAGGGATAGTGGGTGTCGCAGGCGTAAGTGAGGGCCGGGGTGGCTGCGGCCACGTGCACCATGGCGGCAAGGCTGATGCCCAGGTGGGAGTTGGAGTGCATGGACAATCCTATTCCGAAGGTTTCACAAATGGCCCCCAGTTCCCGGGTGTGGCGCAGGCCGCCCCAATAGTGGTGATCACCGAGGATGACCTGGACCGAATCCAGTTCCACGCTGCGCCTGATGTGCTCGAAAGCAACAACGCACATGTTCGTGGCCAGGGGCATGGTGGCCACAGCGGCCACCTGGCCCATCCCCTCAAGGCCCGGCGTCGGATCCTCCAGGTACTCCAGCAGGCCTTCGGTTTCCCGGGCCACCCATTGGGAGGTTTCCACGGTCCATGCGGTGTTGGGGTCGAGCCGGAGCGGCATGTCCGGGAATGCTTCGCGGAGCGCCCTGATGGCCTTGATTTCCTCCGCCGGCGGGAAGACTCCGCCCTTGAGCTTGATGGACTTGAACCCGTACTCGCCGATCATTTTTTGCGCCTGCCGGACAATGCCCGCAGGGTCGAGCGCCTCGCCCCACTCATCTGTGATGGCGGGCTTGCCGTCCATTGCCGGATGCTCGGCCCACTTATAGAACAGGTAGGCGCTGAAAGGAACTTCGCTGCGGACGGTGCCGCCCAGCAGTTCACTGACAGTCCGCCCGGTAGCGTGCCCTTGGATGTCCAGTGCGGCAACCTCGAAGGCGGAGAAGACGGCGGCGCGTTCGAACGCTGACAGAGACGGGTCGAGGGCCTGGTTGATCAACTGTTCCATCCGGGTGGTCTCGAAGACATTCACACCTTTGATGGCGTTGGCCCCCGCTGCCAGGTTGTCGAGCCTGCTGCGGCCGCCGGCGCATTCGCCCAGTCCCAGCAGGCCGTTGGCTGTCCGGACCTCGATGACCACCCGGTGGACCAGGGGTTCGTGGACTCCGACGGCGTTCAGCAGCGGCGGGTCCGGGAACGCGATGGGGGTGATGGTGATGTCCGTGATGATGAGGTCTGCCGAAGTGGGCATGGACGCGGCATGGATGGTGGTGCTGGTTTTCATTGAACTTCTTTCGTGGAATGGGCGGGGGAGAGGGGTCGCCCTACCCCTTGGTGGCGCCCGAGGTGATGCCGCGGATCATAGAGCGTTGCAGGAAGAGGTACACCAGGAGGCTCGGAATCATGGCCATCAGGGCGCCGGCCAGCAGCACTCCTGGTCCCACCGTGGTGTCATTGCGGAGCACCGAGAGGGCAACGGTCAGGGTGTAGTCGCTGGGGTCGTTTGCTGCGATGAGTGGCAGCAGGTACTGGTCCCAGACCATCATGAAGCCGAAGATCCCGATGACGCCGAGGGCGGGTTTGCAGAGCGGGAGGATGATGGTGAACAGCATCCGGAATTCGCCCACCCCGTCCAGCCGGGCGGCTTCCTCGATCTCGCCGGGGATCTCCTTCATGAATTCACTCATGATGAAGATGGAGAAACCCCAGATGCCGACCGGGAGGATGACGGCCAGGACGGAGCCGCGCAGGCTGATTCCCAGCAGCGGCAAATCTCCAAGGACCAAGGACAGCGGAATGCCGATGATCTCTTCCGGCAGCATCATGGTCATCAGGACCAGCAGCAGGACCAGCGCCTGTCCCCGGAACTTCTTCCGGCTCAGGCTGTAGGCGGCGAACACCGACACCATCATCTGGAGCAGGAGGCCGCCGCCGGCCACCACCAGGGAGTTCAGCAGGTAGCCCCACAGCCCCTGCTGCGTGGCGGCTTCAAAGTTCCGGAGCGTGAAGCTCTTGGGCAGCAGCGATATGTCCGTGGGGCTCGAATTCCGGTCGAACGCTCCGGAAATGATGGCCACGAAGGGCAGCGCAAAAATGCAGAAGACGAGCACGCAGAGCAGGATGCGGAGGATCATGTTCGGGCCGACCCGGGGAGACCAGCCAAGGGCGGTGTCGAATCGCGCGCCCGCGGATGGTTTCGCTGTGCGTGCCTGCGGGCGGGAAGCGGTGTCGGTCATCGTGCGGCCTTCCTTTTGCCAAGAAGCTGGGTACCGAGGGTCAGCAGGAGGGTGACCACCAGCAGGAGGACGGCGGCTGCCGATGCCACACCGATGTCATTGCGCTGGAACCCGAGTGAGTACATGCGGGTCATCCAGACTTCGGTGGATCCGGCGGGACCGCCGCCGGTGAGCACGTACACCTCCGTGAAGCTGCGAAGGCTGCGGATGGCGGCCAGGGTCAGGACAATCACCAGCGACGGGCGCAGGGCGGGCAGGGTGATGTACCGCAGCCGCTGCCAGATGGTGGCTCCATCCACCCCCGCCGATTCGTAGAGGGAACGGTCCACGCCGGTGAGGCCGGCCAGGATGATCACCATGTTGTAGGGCGCTCCGCTCCAGATGCCGACGACGGCGATGGACCACAGTGCCGTGTCCGTGCCGTTGAGGAATTGCAGGGGACCGAGTCCCAGCCAGCCCAGGATGCTGTTCAGCGGTCCGTCAGCGGTGGGGAAGTAGAGGATCCGCCAGATTTCGCCGACGACGGCCAGGGCCGTGACGACGGGAAGGAAGATGGTGGTGCGCAGGATCCACAGCGACCGTGCCTGGCCTTCCAGCAGCAGGGCCAAAGCGAACCCCACCACCAGTGCCCCCAGCGTCTGGGTCACACCGAGAACCACCGTGTGGCCCAGGGCTTCCATGAACCGGGCATCCGTCAGCACGCTGATGTAGTTGTCCAGGCCGACAAACACGTCGCCCAGGAACGGCTGGACCTTGAAGAAGCTCAGCCGGATGCCCTCGAGCATGGGGATGAACTTGAAGTACAGGCCCAGGACGGCCGCCGGCACCAGAAAGAGCCAGATTGCGAGGAGTTGCTTGCCGTTGCGGCGCTTCCTGCGCGCCGGCTCCTGACCAGTATCCGGACCCCGGGTCAACGACCGCGCTGGTTTGGTTGGGGCAGTGGTCATGACTTTGCGTTCTGGCTTGTCAGTTCGTTGTTAATGGCGGTGTCAAGGTCCTTGAGCCCGGATGCCACATTGTCCGCCGCGCAATCGGAGGCGATCTTGTTCAGCGCTTCCGCCGCGGCCTGCTTGATCGGAACGAAGTTGATGGCGGACGGGAACGACTTCGAAGAGTTCTTCAAAGCGTCCTGGACCACGGCCCAGCGCGGGTCGTTGTAGACGGCGGCGGCGTCGACGCCGGAGTTCACCGGCACCCGGACGATCGGCTGCTTGCCGGCGGTCATTCCTGCCTTCTGCCCCTCTGCTGAAACGAGGAAGTCAATGACCTGCTTGGTCTGGTCCTTCTTGCCGTTGGTGGCCGTGACGTAGATGTTTTCGCCTTCCGCCAGGACGGTGTTGTCCTTGCTGCCCTTGGGGGTCTCGATCACTTCGTACTTGTCCTTGCCGAGCGAAGCGTCGAAAGAGGAGAAGTTGTAGGGACCGGTCAGGATGATGCCTGTTTTACCGGTCTGGAAGAAGGGGGTTGCGGCGCTGGTGGCTGCTGTGAGGGCACCGGGCTGGGTGTTGCCGGGGGTGCAGAACTGCTGCTTGATCCAGGTGACGCCCGCCTGGGCGTCGGATGCGGAGGCTGAATATTTCCCGTTGCCGTCGTCCTTGAGGTACGTCCCGCCGTCCTGCCAGAGGTAGGAGGAGGCCCACCAGCCGAAGTAGCCGCGTTCCGTGGATCCGGGAACGGTCATGCCGTAGGTGTCGGCCTGGCCGTTGCCGTCCGGATCCTGCGTGGCGAATGCGGTGGCGAGTTTCGCCAGGTCCTCCTGCGTTTTGGGAACGGGCAGGCCCAGCTTTTCGCGCCAGTCCTTGCGGATCATGGTCACCATGGTCTGGCGGGAGAACGGAACGCCGTACGTGGATCCGTCCAGGCCCTGGGTCTCCTTCCACAGGGAGTCCGGTATCGCGTCGTTGCCCGCCACGGAGGACTTATCGATCTTCTGCAGGTACCCCTGTGAGGTGTAATTGCCCAGGGCTGCTGAGTCATTGATGACCAGATCCGGCAGTTTCTTGGACGCTGCCCTGGTTTGGAGCTGCTGGTCCAGGTCCGGGACGCCCTGGAAGTTGACCTGCACACCAGTCTTGGCTGTGAACTCCTTGAACAGCGCGGAGTACGTGGTGGCGGCATCGGTTCCGGCGCGCGCCCACACCTCGATGGGCTGTCCATCATCTTTCGCCGCCGGTGCCGAAGAGCCGCTGCCGCAGCCGGTCAGCAAGGCGGCCGAAGCCATGGACAGCGCCAGTGCCGCCCGAGAGCGGGACTTGAACTTCGAATCCACTTTGATTCTCCCTTTTTACATATATAAATGACTGTTACTATGTGAAACGTACTTCACGAGAGTATGATTACGGTCACAGGCTGTCAACCACTGGAGGAAACTTGGCCGCACCACCGAACCCCCTCATCGCCGTTACCGGAGGGGCAGGCATGATGGCCACGCTGCTGCGGCCTTACCTGGCGGACGCCGGCTACACGGTGCGGTTGCTGGACCTGACGGAAGCTCCGGAACTCCGTGCGAACGAGTCGTTGCACGTGGGTTCGGTAACGGACCCTGACTTCATGAACGCCGCCCTGGCCGGCGTCGCCGGCGTTGTGCACCTGGGCGGCCTGCACCGCGAGAAAGCGTGGGAGGACCTTGTGTCCACCAACATCACGGGCACCCAGGTGACGCTCGAAGCGGCCCGCCGCAACGGCGTCGAACGCGTCCTCCTGGCCAGCTCCACGCACGCTGTGGGATTCCACCCTACGGGTGCCGCGGCTGCGGATGCTGTGCTGCCGCCACGCCCTGATACCTACTACGGCGTCAGCAAAGCCGCCGTGGAAGCACTGGGCAGCCTGTACGCGGACAAGTTCGGCATGAAGGTGGTGAGCGCACGGATCGGGACCGGGGGTGAACGGCCGGGAAACCTGCGGACCCTTGGCTCCTGGCTCTCCCCGGCGGATTCCTTCCGCCTGGTCCAGGCGGCCCTCAGCGATGCAGGCGCGCCGGGTCACCACGTGGTGTGGGCGGTATCAGCCAACACCCGTGGCTGGGCGAACCTTGAAGCCGGGCGCGCGATCGGATTCGAGCCACGCGACAACGCAGAGGCATTTGCCGGCGAGGTTGACACCGCGACCGCGGACGAATGGGCCGCGCTTCTTGGCGGTGCCTGGGCCGGGAGTGACCATAAGCTGGGAATAGACAACTACCCGCACCTGGCCGCCAAATGACAGGCGGTGCGCTGGGATTGTGGCGAACGGGGGAGTACTAATGGCATCACTCGAGGTACAGGAGAGTGCTCGCGGGGAAGCACCCGGCGGCGACGTAAAGCTCGTGAAGTCCGCGGAACGGACCATCGCGATCCTCGAACTCGTCGCCGCAGCTCCACAACCCCTGACCACAGCCGAAATCTTCAAATTGACGGGATATCCCCGCTCCAGCCTGCACTGGCTCCTGTTGACGCTTCTGGAGCTCAACTGGATCGAGCAGACCCCCGAGGGCGCTTACCGGATCGGCACGCATGCATTGCTGTGCGGCACCGCCTACCTGGACCGGGATCCTGTGATGGGACACGTCCCCGGCGTCCTGGAAAAAGTCCGCAACGCGACGACCTTCACCACCCACTACGCCCGCCTGGACCGTTCCGATGTCATCTACCTGGCCACCCGGCAGGCGGTGGACCGCCGCCGGCTTTCCTCCCGGGTGGGCCGCAAGCTGCCGGCCCAGGTGACAGCCCTGGGCAAGGCCATCCTCTCCGAATATACCGACGAAGAGGTTCGGCAACGGATAGGTACGGGACCTTACGCCCCGCTGACGCCCAACACCGTTGCCGACTTTGCGGCGCTGCAGGCAGAGCTGGCCGAGTTCAGGAAGACCGGGCACTCCGTGGAGTGGGAGCAGAACACCGTAGGGCTGTGCTGCGTCAGCGTGGTGGTCCCTTACCGCATCCCAGGTACCGATGCGATCAGCTGCTCCATGCCGGTTGAACTTGCCACCGACGACGTCATCGAAAAGACCGTAGAGACCCTGCACTCAGCGGCGGGCGAACTGGCCCGCACCCTGCGTGCCGCCGGCATCCGGTAGGACTGCCCGGGGCCCGGCAGGATCAGTATCCAACGACGTCGAGCGCCACGAGGTGCGCGCCCGCGCCGTCAGCGAAGATCGCCATGGCCGTGCTCGCCTCGGCGGCAAACACCAGGTCCGTGATGGTGGCCAGTCCGTCCTGGGCGAAGACCTCCACAGAACACCGGTCCAGGTAGATGCGCAGGCGGAGTCGTCCGTCCTGCAACGGCACGGCTACGGATTCCACCGACGGGAAAGCCTCGTGGAAACCGACGTGCCCCGACTCCCTCCGGTCCAGCCTCAGCATTCCGTCCGTCGTGTCGTAGCGGATGAGCATCCGTTCAGCCTCTCCGGCCCGCAGCACCAGCCCCACGCCGGCTGCCGGGCCCGGCGAAAACTCAAGGTCGATCCGGGCCACAGCTGCCGTCACGGGGAGATCCGTGACGCCCGGGGCCAGGGCCCGTGCCCCGAGCCGGAAGCCCCCGTCTTCCGGCCCGGCGAACGGATCAATGGCCTTCTGCCGCAGCAGAACCTGCCCGTCCACGCGGGTGAGCCGGACTTCCCGAGGCAGTGACATCGAACTGCGCCAGCCGCCGGTGGGAGTAGAGCCGGCGTAGTCCCAGTTGTTCATCCAGCCGATCATGATCCGGCGGCCGTCCGGCACATTGTTGAAGGAAACGGCGGCGTAGTAGTCGCGGCCCCAGTCCAGCCAGCCGTACTCGCGCATGCGCGACGCATCGGCCTGGAGGCCCTCGGTGACGGTCGATTTCGACCGGAACGCCACGCCGTCGAACGTTCCGAGGAAGTACTGCCCGGCTGAGCCGCCCGCGATGCCGCCGGGGCTGATGTTCACGATGAGGACCCAGTGGCTGTCCTCCGGATCGCCGTCCACCGTGAGCTCGAACAGGTCCGGGCACTCCCAGACCCCGCCGGTGGCGTTGGCGGGCCCGAAGGTGCTCAGAAAATCCCAGGATCTGAGATCTGCTGACTTATAGAGGACAACCTGGCGGTGCACCGCCTCGACGGCGACCATCACCCAGTATCTGCCGGCGCCGCCGTCGTACCAGAAGACTTTGGGGTCCCGGAAGTCCGCCGAGGCGCGGTCCAGTACGGGATTCCCCTGGTACTTGGTCCATGTCATGCCCTCGTCCAGGCTGTAGGCGAGGGACTGCGCCTGGCGGCCGGCCAGCGGGCTGGCATCCGAATAGGCGCTGGTGTAGATGGCCACGAGCGGGGGATTGATGGCCGTGCCGAAGCCGCTGGTGTTGAATTCGTCGAACACGGCCGACCCGGAAAAGATCGCCTCGTGCTCGTCGCACGCAATTGCCACCGGTTGCTCGTCCCAGTTCAGCAGGTCCTCTGAGGTGGCGTGGCCCCAGGACATGTTGCCCCAGTCCGGGCCGAAAGGATTGTGCTGGTAGAAGAGGTGGTAGGTGCCGTTAAGGTAGACCAGCCCGTTGGGGTCGTTGAGCCAGTTCCGTTCGGACGTGTAGTGGAAGGCGGGGCGGTAAGGATCGCTGATCGCAGCGGGTGTGGTTCCTGCCGCCGTCGTCAATGTCTTCATGCTCAGCCCTTCACCCCGCTGGAGGCGATGCTGTTGACGAACGAACGCTGGAAGGCGATGAAGAGCACCACCACCGGAACGGTGATGAGTGACGCGTAGGCCATCACCTCGCCCCACGAGACATTCAGCTGGAAGAAGTACTGGATGCCGATCATCACCGGACGGAGCTCCTCTGACTGGACCACCATGAGCGGCCAAAGGTAGGAGTTCCAGGCCGGCAGGAAGGTCAGGATCGCCACCGTGGCCGTCGCCGGACCGGCCAGCGGCATCACCACCTGGCGGTAGATCTTGAACCAGCCGGCGCCGTCGATGCGGGCCGCCTCGTCCAGCTCCTTGGGAATGGACTCGAAGTACTGGTGGAACAGGTAGATGGAGAAGGCGTTGGCGATGAAGGGGATGATCTGGACCTGGTAGGTGTCCAGCCAGCCCTTGGAGATCTCGAGGCTGAAGCCGTTCAGCTCGAAGTAGGGAAGCTGGTTGACCCACCACACCAGGGGCAGGGCCAGGGTCTGGAACGGAACAATCAGGGTGGCCAGGATCGCGGTGAAGACGATCCGTTTGCCACGGACCTCCATGCGGGAGAGCGCGAATGCGCACAGGCTGTTGATGAAGATGCCCAGCACCACCGTCACGGCGGAAACCCCGATGGAGTTGATCAGGAACCGGGCGGCGGGGACACGGTCGAAGACTGCGGCGTAGTTGTCCAGTGAAATGTTCCCGATTGGCAGGAAGGCCGCCACCGAGGACATGTCACCGAAAATCTGCTGGTCCGGCTTGAGGGAGGACACCAGCATGAACACGATGGGGAAGACTGCAACGGCGGCGAACAGGATGCGCACAGCCATGGTTCCGAAGCTCCCCAGCTTCGCGGGAGTGAGGGTCGGCAACATGTCAGTCCTTCTCTCGGGTCAGGTAGCGCTGCACTGCGGAAATCAGCAGCACCAGGACGAAGAATACGAGCGAGATGGCCGAGGCGTAGGAGGTTTCCTGCTGCTTGAATCCGGACCGGACTGCCTCGTAGATGATGGTGGTGGTGGAGTCCAGCGGGCCGCCCTGGGTCATAACGCTGACCTGGTCAAAGAGTCCCAGCGCCTGGATGGTGATGGTGACCAGGACCAGGCTGCGGGTGTGCTTCAGGCCCGGCCAGGTCACATAGCGGAACTGGTGCCAGCGGCTGGCACCGTCCAGCTGCGCTGCTTCGTACAGTTCACCGGAAATGCTCTGAAGTCCGGCCAGCCATATGATCATGTGGAACCCCGCTGCCTGCCAGATGGACAGGGCGATGATGGCGGGCATGGCGGTAGCGGGGTCGTTGAGCCAGTCGGCACCCTGGATGAGCCCGAAGCTGAACGTGGCGAGCAGATCGTTGATCAGGCCTTCACGGCGGTACATGAACATCCAGAGCAGTGACACCACCACCATTGAAGTGACCACAGGCAGGAAGTAGATGGTTCGGAAGAAGTTCACGCCGCGGAATTTCTTGTTGATCAGCAGTGCCATTGCCAGGGCAAGGGCGGACTGCACCGGCACCACGACCACCGCGAAGTAGGTCACGTTCAGCAGGGCACGCCAGAACGTGGGGTCGGTGAAGAGCCGGACAAAGTTGTCTGTCCCTACAAACTCCACAGGCCGGGGGGAGATCAGGCGGGCGTTGGTGAAGGCCAAGCCGAAGCCCAGGATCGCCGGCAGGAACACGAACAACAGCAGCAGTATTGCTGCCGGGGCGATCATGCCCCAGCCGCTGAGCTGTTCGCGGAGGAAACCGGGGCGGGGGCGGTTCCGGGTGGCAGCGTTGCTTTGCTTTGCTGCAGCCGGATAGGCCGCGGGCGGACGGGTGGGAAGCGGGCTGAGGGTCATGGGAGTCTCCTTGACAGGACCGGGGGTTCGACGACGGCGGCACGTGCCGGCGTCGTCGACCCCCCGGATCTCTGGCTATTTCTGGTAGCCGCCGTTGGACTTGATGTTGGCGTCAATCGCTTTGGCTGCCTTGTCCAGCGCACCCTGCGCGTCCGCTCCTGCAAGGATGTCCTGGGTTGCCTTGCCGAATTCGGTGGCGATGAAGGGGTACGCGGGGGTCTCCGGCCGCATTACGGCGTAGTTGCGGGAGAATTCCATGAAGACCCGGTTGGGGCCACCTTCGGCGAACGCGGGAATCAGAGCAGCAGCTTCATTTGTGGCAGGGATGCCTCCCGTTGCCTTGATGACGGAAGCCACGTTTTCCGGCTTGAGGGAATAGGACAGGTAGTCCATCGCGGCATCGGTATTGCTGCAGCCGCTGGTGACGCCCCACTGCCAGGAAGCGCCGCCGATCTTGGGACCGTTGCCCAGGTCCACGCTGGGCATGACCGCCAGATCATCTCCCAGGGCCTCCCGGGTCTTGTCCCCTGCCCAGGAACCGGTGTAAAGGATGCCGCTCTTGTTGTTCAGGAAGTCCTGCGTGGAATCTTTCCCGCTCTTCGTTGCCATGAAGCCCTGATCCGCCAGCCCGCGGAACCACTTGGCCCATTCGACAGCCTTGTCACCATTCAGGGCTCCATCCGCCGACTGATAATCCTTGCGGTTGATCAAGTCTCCGCCGAAGGACTGCAGGAACGGCGAGTACGCATAGGGCAGCCACTCGCCCGTTCCGGCAGTACCCATGTCCAAGGGGTAATCCCATTTACCCAGCGCCTTGAGTTTGGTCAGTGCGTCCTGGAACTCGTCCTTCGTCCACGGCTTTTCAATGGTGGCGACGCGGACGCCCGCCGCAGCGAGATCGGATTTGCGGGCAAACATGGACAAAGCGACGTCGCCGTACCCAACCGCGTAGGTCTCGCCCTGCCATTTGGCAACGGTGCTGGGGAGGTTCTTGGAAAGGTCCGCGGTCAGTTGGAGCGGCTTCAGGTAGCCGGCCCAGGCCCAGTTGGGGACGTTGGGACCGTCGATGTCCACAATGCAAGGAAGGTTTCCGGCCGATGCGGCTCCAACAACGGAATCGTTGTAGGACTCCTGCGGGAAAGCCTGCACCTTGATATGTGCCTTCGCCCCGCTGCTTTTGTTATAGGAGTCCACGATCGACTGCGTCGCCGCCAGTTCCGCCGGGTTTCCGGCGGCGTGGGTCCACATGGTGATCTCTTTGGGGCCTTCGGTTGTGGACGAAGAACTGCCCTTGCCGCAGCCGGCGAGGGTGGCAGTGAGTGCGGCGGCGGCTATGCTGGTCGCGAGGACCTTGGTGAGCGTCTTGTTCATGGGTCAGTCTTTCTGCTGGGACACAGTGGAGGGATTGGTGGGGTCCTGCCGGGAACGCGGCCGCTGCAACGGCTGCGTTCCCCTTTTTAGTGGGTTTACTGAGGGACCAGATCCGTAGTCACGGACCTGGCTCAGTCTCCGGTTGGCTTACGCCTGTGGGGGAGCCACAGATTCCCGCTCAACGAGTGGGCAGGTGATCTTCTGCTGGATGCGGGCGGCGTCCGGGTCCTCGAGTTCACTGAGAAGTTTGAGGACGGCCCACCGGCCCATTTCGTAGTGCGGGAGTGCCACGGTGGACAGCCCCGGCCAGAGGGCATCCGCGATGAGTTCGAGGTTGTCCACCCCGACGATTGAGAGCTCCTGCGGTACTTTGAGGCCCAGGTGGCCGGCCGCCTGGTAGGCGCCCATGGCCATCTGGTCACTGAAGCAGAACAGCGCGGTGGGCCGTTCCTTGCGGGATAACAGCTGCAGTGCGGCCTCCCGCCCTCCGGCTGCGCTCGGATATGCGGCTACGAGGCTTTCTTCCGGCAATTCCAGTCCTGAACGGACCAGGCCTGCGCGGAAGCCTGCAAGCCGCCCGTGGGCCGCCGGAATGTCGTCCTCGTTGTTGATCATGGCGACCCTGCGGTGGCCTGCCGCCACCAGGAGTTGAGCGGCAGACTGGCCGGCGCCGAATTCGTCCGGCACCACGGAGGACAACCGGGGATCGTCCGTAGCAGCATCCAACACGACGGTAGGCAAGCCGTTGAGCTCCCCGGGTACGGGTACCAACTGGTGGAACATCCTGGCGTAGATGACCCCATCCACCTGATGCTGCCGCAGGGCCCGGATTTCCTGGCGTTCGAGTTCATTGTCCAGGCCGGAGTTGACCACCATCAGCAGGTGCCCGTGCTCGGAGGCGGCATCCTGGGCACCCTGGATCATGGCACCGGCAAAGGGCGTGGTGGTGATCTCATCGCTGACCAGGCCGAGGATCTGGGAGCGCTGGTTGCGCAGTCCGCTGGCCAGCCGGTTGGGGGCGTAGCCGAGGTCACCGGCGACCGCTTTGATGTGCTCCACAGTGCGGGCGTTGACCCGTGAGCTGTGTGTTTCGCTCAGGGCATGGGACACGGTGGTCACGGAGACGCCGGCGGCTTTTGCCACGTCCCGGATGTTTACCTTGGTCACCATTGACTTCATTCCTTTGCAAAACGTTTTGTATGTTGCCTGCATCACTATATGCAAAACGTTTTGCGTTGGTCAAGGCCTTCATGGCATCCTCCGCCGAAAACCGTGGAATTACCCCTCTTCCGACTTGGCATAAAGTGCCAGCAGATCGCGGCTGAACTCGTGCGGTGACGTTTCGCAGGGGCTGTGGCCACCCCGGTACACCCCGATGCGGGCCTGATTGCCTGGGGAACATTCTGCATCAGCCCGTAGATGTCGCGGGCTGACTCCCGGCGCGTGAAGCGGAAACGGTAATTGACGAACCGCTGCCGTCCCGGCGGTACACGAACCATCCGGCCACTGCGGATCCCCCAAATCAGCAGGGCAGCGCCCGCCCGTCCGTTCACCCATGTGCTGAACCGGCCAATACCGCTCACGCCCCTGAAACTCCGGCCAGGCACCGCCATGGTCCCAACATAGTCCTGCGAACCCTACGCCGGGCCGCCCTCGAGGATCCGCCGCGCATCCGCCTGCGCTTGGAGCTCGGAAGTACTGACCACGTGGCCCAACATGTGGCCGGAGGCGGAGACCATGGTGCGCAGTTCAGCAACAGTCAGCGGCGGGTTCTCACTGTGCGCCATGGCGTGGCAGTTCCGGCACAGCGGAACGAGATCGGCAACGGGGTCAAGCTGATATCCGTTGCCGAGCAGCTCCGGCGGAACCAGATGGTGCACGGCGATCATTGCGGTGCCGGCCCCGCCGTAGGTTGCCTCAAAAGAAAAGCCGCACGCCGCGCAGGAGGTGCCATGGAAGGCCACGCAGCTCCGTCGCGCGTCCGGGTCCCGCTCGTAACGGTTCACCTGGACCTGGCGCACGGCATCCGGCGGAAAGGTCCCGCCGGGCAGCTCGTCCGGATCCGTCGTCGCCGGACCGTGGTCACGCCACAGCCTGCGAAGAACGGGCTCGGACGACGGCGGCACCGCCATCAGGGACCCTCCGGCCGCGCCGTCGGGGAGTCCGCCCGGAATGGCTGACTCAAAGACGCCGGGGCCCGTCTGTTCGCCAACGGGCAGCAGGGAGTCGAAAACCACGGTGATGAACCAGCCGGTGTCAGCGACATCGCCGGCTGCGGGGACCTGGTACGGCTCGGACAGCACCAGCCCGTGGCCCAGCAGGCCATTGCCCTGGGTGCTGCTGCCGCGCAGCACCAGCCAGGCTTCCGTTCCCGGGCCCGTGCCCGGCCGGGAATCGAGGCGCCAGCGGTCCACGAACCTGCCGGACTCCGCAACATGCTCGACGGCGGCACGGTAGTCCCGGCGGTGCAGGGCGTCCGCGTCCACGGCGAGTATTACTGCAGCCACCGTTCACCTGACCCGGGCGCTCGTCGCCGGCCCCAACCGTCCAGCGGGATTTAGATCGGTTCCTTGGCCAGCGCCTTGGTTTTGGCGGGTGTTTCGCGCCCAAGCCGTTCATCGAGAGTGACCCGGAGCCTGGCCGCCGCGACCTGGACGCGGTGCTCGGCAGGGGTTACTTTCTTCTTGCCGGATGCAGCAGCGGTGCTCCGTGGGGTGTGGACGTAACGGTGTTCAGGCGACGCTGCGCTCATGGTCCAACCTCCTTGGTACTGTCTTGATCCGTCGTTCTATTCTCGCCCAAGATGGCGTGGCCGTCCACGACGGCCATCTCCTGCCCGGAGTCCGTGTCGGTCTCAACGTCGTCCCCATTTTCGTCCCCGGACACACTCTTCCAGGCAATATCGAACAATTCGAGCTCCTCGGTGCGCGCGAGGTCGCTCCGGGCCAGCACTTCCAAGGTCGCCAGCCCCAGCGCCTTTGTTCCTTCATCCGGATCCAAGGCCCTGTCCAGGGCCCACTGGGTCCGGCGCCACCATTCGGCCCGGCTGTCCGCCTCGGTCTTTTGCTGCAAGGCGTTGGCGTCCGCTTCACGTTTTTGTTCCAGGGATGTCTTGTCCGCGGCGGTTCGCTGCTTCAACGTTCGCCAGTTTATGTAGAAGGCCAGGAGGGCCGCGATGAGGACGGCCAAGGGCCCGAGGCCGGCAAGGATGACCCACCAGTCCGCCGGCCCTGAATGAACGACGACGTCCAGCGGGCCGGGAGAGGGTACAGGGGTCACCAGACCAGCTTAGGCGGCGGTCCGGCCGGCGGCCGGGAGGACGCTCCTTCCGGGCGGCCGGCCTCCGCCGGCGGGACCTTTGGCCCTTTGGCCGGCTCCGCCTTGGTTCCATCCTGATTCCAGGCAGTGAGGAGAGGGATATGGGCACTCTGGCCAACCGGATTGGTGTGATCATGTTCGCGCTGGGTGCCGCCCTGATGGGGCTTCCGGCCGCGAGCGCCGCCGTTGCGCCCGTGGCCGTCGTGGTGGAGGACACCGCCGGGGTGCTCGACCGGAACACACTGGTGCCCGCCGTCGAACGCATCCAGTTCTACGAACCCACCCGCGTGGCAGTTTTCACCTACAACGGAACCGCTGCGGACAACCTCAACGAAACGGTCCTTTCGTTCGCCCGGTCCAGGCACCCTGAATGGATCAGTCCTGACGGGCAGAAATGGGCGGACGGGTTATTCATTTTCGCGCTCGATCCGGTGGGCCGCCACGTGGGCACGTACATGGGGGAGGACCGGAAAGTGTCGTTGGAGCAGCGCAGCGACATCCAGGACGCGTCGAAGGACCTGTTCCGGGACGCTCAATGGACCGACGGAACCGTGGCCGGCATCCGCCGTGCCGCCGAGCTCATCAACCAGCCCTGGTACCGGTCCGCCGGGTTCCTGATCACAGCATGGGTAACGGGCGGGCTGGCGGCGTTGGGCGCAGCCGCGTGGCTGACAGTCCGCGGCGTGACCCGGGCCAGGTGCCGCAAACAGATTGAACGGGGGGACCGCAGCTACTCCAACGTCAGCATGGACCTGGAGGTCACGGAACTGAACGCGGGCACCATTCCCGACTCGTCGCGCTATGGCAGCCAGGTCCTGGAGAAGCACCGCAGCTTCCTGAGCCGCTATGCAGCCACCACAGAGTTGTCCAACCAGGTGCATGCGCTCCCGCGGCGGGCGCTGAGCCGGCGGAAGAGTCTCAACCTTGCCCGCGAGTTCGCCGACAATGCGGCCCGGCTGGATGCCTTGGATGACGTCATTGCGGACAGCAACGCCCTGCTGAACCGTGCCGCCACCTGGCCCACGGCCTGGGACCGGCAGCTTGCACCGTTCCGCACGGACCTGGCCGGGCTGGAGCAGCTCCTGGCCAAGCGCCACGGGCAGGGCGATTCCGCCAGCGCGGCGGCCCTGCGGTCCTTCCGGGACGAAAGCCTGCGTGAGATCGAACGCTGGACCGCCGATCTTGCGGACAAGGCGATCACGCCGGAAGAGGCCCTGGACCGGCTCTACGCGGCGCGTTCCCGGCTCTCGGAGCTGTTGGAGAAGCACGCCGAAACGGTCATCCAGGGGTTTGCCCGGAACGATCACGAGGCGCGTTTGATGGGGGAGCAGATGGACGCGGCCCATGAAGGCCTCACCCGCCGCGGCGAGCGTAAGTACGAACCGAGCATCCTGGGCACGTGCTATCCCACTTACCAATTCTTTTCCGTCGCCACCTTCAACTCCGGTTTCACCACCGGGGTCGGCAGCGTCAACTCGGCAAGAGGCGGCGGCAGCACCACCGGGTACGGCAGCAGCGGCGGGAGTTTCTCCGGGTCGGGCAGTTCATCAAGCTTCTAGCGCCCGGGGTGACGGACGGCAGGTCCTACGCGACGCCGACGGAACCGAGCCGGCCAATTCCGCGCCGGATTGCGTGCCGGGGGTGCGGTACGGAAGCAAGAACCATTCCGGCCGGTGGCGGAACCACATCGCGGATCAGTCCCGTCCCTGCACATTCCCTGACCTCTTCGATGGCCGCGGCCGCCGCATGCTTGTCGGTGAATGGTCCGGAGACGGCCAGGACGTGCCCATCCGGCATCACAAGCCGGAACCGGATCCGGGAATCTTCATCTGCAAACAGTTCGAACGTACCTGCCATAGGCCTTGTGCTCCTCAGGAATCCTGCCTCGGTCGGGCTGCGATGGCCGGTATCCGGCCCATCCGCCGCGGATGCACAACCCCAGCGTGGTGCTTCCGGCCCAGACCACCATCCCAGAGGACCTCGCCGGAGTTTAGGGCCCAAGGTCCTTGATCACCGGTTCCGGTTGCCTGGCAGCACGGTGCGGCAACCGGATCAGTGCGATCCCCGCGGCGATGAACCAGGCCCACAGCAAGACCCCGTAACCCCAGTAGAATCCCGGCGCGGCGTGGCGGAGAATTTCGCTGGCCACCCCCAGTCCGCCCGTGGCAATGCCAAGCCAGGGCAGGTACCGCGGAAATACGGCTGTTCCCTTGAGCATGGCCAATCCCATCAAGAAGATTCCGAAGGCGGACAGGACACCGGCGATGGCGGGGGTGTTGTTCTCGGCGATGATCGCCTCTGCGGCAATCGAATAGGCCCTGCGTTCTTCGTCCGATCCGGCGGCCACGAAACGGTCGCTGAGGTAGACCAGGTTCAGGGAGCCCCGGCTGGTGACCGGTACCGCCAGCAACAGTGCCCACGGCAGGGCGCCGAATATCAGGGCCACCAGGGCCAGGCTCTTGTCGAAGACCGACAGGGCTGCGAAGAGGGCAGCAAAAACAAGCACCGGCAGGATATTTGGCAGGATCCACAGAATCTGCTCGGCCACGTAGTTGGCCTTGTTGGCTGCGATGAACTCAAGGGTGGCGGCTCCGCCGTGGACCGGCGGAGGAGCCAGGAAATCGAGCACCAGGGCAATAATAAGCAGGAGCACGAACAAGATCGACGACGCGCCCGCCAAAACGTAGAGGCGCTGCCAGCCGTGCCGGTTGCCGGGGTCCGCCATGGCGCCACGTGCTGCGGCAACTTGCCGTGAGCCTGGCTGCGGACCTGTCATGTCAGGGGCCTGTTCATACCCGGACTCTGCCCTCGGGACGCCGGCAGGGACAGTGCCATTCGGCCCGGCCGCCTGACATTCCGTGGGTTGCCGCATCCAGGTACCAAATGCCCTGTTCCGCGGCGGCGGTCCTTGGAAGACTGCAGGCCTGACAACACAAAAATACCGATGGACGGCATGGAGGAGGACAGCATGGGTGAGGACCCCGTACATACCGAAGAGCTCCGGGTCGAGTTGGAGGACGCGGCATCCCGCACGTGGTGGGCCCGCATCCTCTACACGCTCGGCTCACAGTATGGGAGCACGCAGTTCCGGTTCGTGGGCAAGTCCGGTGACGGCCGCCGGCTGTACGTCAGCGACACGTTCCCCGGGCCGCCGCTGAACCGGACGCCTCCCGAAGAAGAGTGGGCTCCGGGCCTGCAGGCCAGCCTCAGCCAACTGCGCCGGGATATCGCCCGCGACGGATGGTCCGAAACCGGTCACGGCACGCAGCCCTGGGACCTGACCTTCAGCCGCGCCCGGGGTTGATGGCCGGCACCCGCCCGGGCTAGGCACGGGCGGTTAGGCAACGGGCCAGACCACCTTGGTCTGCCACGTGGCCGGATCCGGCTGCTTCTCCGGATCGCTCAGGTAGTACTCCCACATCATCCCGGCAGGAGTGGCGCCGTCTTCCTCCATACGCTGCCGGATGGCGTCGTAGGTGGCGCCCAGGGTGTCATACGGGCCGCTGTGAATGGCCTCGAAGGCATCAGTGTCCGGAAGCGTCCCGTTGGCCACCTCGCCTGTTCCGTGAAAGTTTCCTGCGATGGGAAAACCCGCTTCGACGTCGACGGATTCACCAGGCATGCCGTGGTAAAGCGCGAACGGCGGGCCTGCCGGGCTGGCGCCCTGCATCTGGACCGCCGCCATCACGGCACCGAAGGCACGGCCAAAAAAGCCTGTCAGGGCGTCCATTGGGACGCGTTCGCGGACCACGGCGACAGCTTGCTCGGTGACGTGGATCTTTCGTGGCTCCTGCCCAGTTCCGTTCATGCCAACAGCCTTGCCGCGAACCTGGCGGCGTGACAGGGCCATAGGACTCTAAACGCTGTGCAAGCCATGGCCCGGGGTACAAATGCCCTAGCCCTGGCGGTGTCGGCCCGGTAGTTTCGGCTCTATGCGTGATCACCACGGGCACAAAGCACCGAAGTGTCCTGAATGAGGAAGCAGGCCGCCCCGCCGGTGGCATCCGGCGGGCGCCTCGAGGGCGTTGACGCCGAGGGGCCTGCCACGTCCCGCGTGGAGAAGGCGTGGCGCTTCACCAAGCGGTACCCCGTCGTCGCGCTGACATGCCTGGTGCTGGTGGCCACGCTGGTGCTGCTGCAATCCGGCTTGGAAATGCAGGTCCGCATCATCGCTTCCGCCTACGCTGCCGTGATCGTGGTGTTGCGTTCCGGCGGGATGGTCCGTGCCCTGCGGGAGGGGCGCTGGGGGATCGACCTCCTGGCGTTGATGGCCATCGCCAGCACCGTGGCGGTGGGCGAATACGTGGCTGCCCTGGTGGTCATCCTCATGCTTACCGGCGGGGAGGCGCTTGAGAACTTTGCCCAGGGACGTGCCGCCCGGGAACTGCGGTCCCTGCTGGACCGGGCACCCCGCTTCGCGCATCGCGAGGGAGCCGGTGCCGTGCTCGCAGATACCCCGATCGGCGAGGTGGTGCCAGGGGACGTGCTGATGGTCCGCCCCTCCGAGCTGGTGCCGGTGGACGGCACGCTTCTGTCCGAAACGGCAAGCCTTGACGAATCGTCGCTGACGGGCGAGAGCCTGCCCGTGGAGCACGCCCGGGGGCAGGTGCTGCTCAGCGGCTCGGTGAACGGTGTGGCAGCCATCCGCATGCGGGCATCGGCCACCGCGGCCGACTCCCAGTACAGCCGCATCATCGCCTTGGTCGAAGAGGCCTCGAACAGCCGGGCCCCGGTGGTCAGGCTCGCCGACCGGTACGCCGTTCCCTTCACCCTCCTGGCCCTGGCCATGGCCGCCACGGCCTGGCTCCTGTCAGGTGAGGCTCTCCGATTCGCACAGGTCCTGGTGGTGGCCACGCCCTGCCCGCTCCTGATCGCGGCGCCGGTGGCCTTCCTGGCCGGTACCAGCCAGGCCGCGCACAAGGGCATCATTATCAAGAACACCCGGACGCTCGAGCAACTCGCGAAGGCGCAGACAGCGGTTTTCGACAAGACCGGAACCCTCACCTCCGGGCGTCCCGTCCTTGACGAGGTACGGGTGGCGGCGGGCAAGGGTGGGGCCCTGGGCAGCCAAAGGATCCTGCAGCTGGCTGCCTCGGCTGAGCAGTACTCCTCGCATGTCCTGGCAGGCTCGGTGATCGAGGCGGCACGGTCCGCCAACCTGGTGCTCCTGCCGGTACAACAGGCGGCCGAGACCGCCACCCACGGGGTGGAAGCTGTCTGCGGTGGCCGGCGCGTGGTGGTGGGCAAAGCAGGCCTGGTCAGCAGTGTGTCAACCGGATTCCGTGAAACACCGATCCACAGCGGCCAGCTGGCCATTCACGTGGCCGTGGACGGCGAGTACGCCGGTGCGCTGATCATGAAGGATCCGTTGCGCCGCAACGCCCTGTATACCCTGGCACAGCTGAACTCCCTGGGAGTTCGGAACACCATGCTGTTGACCGGGGACGCCCAGGCTACCGCTGCGCACATTGCCGAGGAAGCGGGAATCGGCCGCGTGCAGGCCGAATGCCTTCCGGAGGACAAAGTCAACACGGTGGCCGCCATCCGGGAACGCCCGGTCATCATGGTCGGAGATGGCGTCAACGATGCCCCCGTCCTGGCCGCCGCCGAGGTAGGCATAGCCATGGGCGCCAAGGGCGCCACGGCGGCCAGTGAATCCGCGGACGTGGTGATCATGCTCGATGACCTGTCCAAGGTGGCCCAGGCTGTCGCCATCGGCAAACGGACGGTGGCTGTGGCCCTGGTGAGCATCTGGACGGGCATCGGGCTCAGCCTCGTGCTGATGGCCATCGCCATGACGGGATACATTCCCGCCGTGGCCGGTGCCCTGTTGCAGGAGTTGGTGGACCTGGCCACCATCCTGAACGGCCTGCGCGCCCTCCATGGTGCTGACCCGACGCGCACGGCAGGCTCCAGGCGCCGTTCGCCTGCCGGCGATGGGGTCCACCCGCCTGCATGACTTTTGGCCCTTCCCACCGAAAGCACCGGCCGGGAACGTGGTGGTATGAACGCAGAAACAGTTGCCAAGCCCGTCATCGTGGGCGTGGACGGTTCCGAATTTTCCTCCGCCGCGCTGCGGTTTGCCGGGAAGCTGGCAGCCCGCCTGGGGACCCGGCTTGAGGTCATCACATGCGTCGGGATGCCGGACTACCTGGTGACGTCGCGGCTTGAAGGGGCGGACCGGCAGTTCACCGCGAGGCTTCAGGATGCCGCCGAGCGCCTGGTGGAGGACGCCCTGGGCCGTGCTTTTTCGGGGGAGCGGCCGGAAAACGTCGATGTGACCGTCAAGTTCGGGCCTCCGGCGAAGGTGCTGGTGGAGGAAAGCCGGCGGGCGCAGATGCTGGTGGTGGGAAGGCATGGAGAGGGTGGCCTCCTTAAGTCTTCCATGGGCTCCGTCACCAAAGCATGCGCAGCCCATTCCGCCTGCCCGGTGCTCCTGGTGGGCCAGGAGGCGGACGCCGTGTGAGGACCGCGGAGGGCCTGACGTCTGAAAGGGCCGCGCAACTCCTGAAAGCGGCCGGCCCCAACCAGCTTCCCACGGAAAAACCCGTGCCACAGTGGCGGAAGCTCTGGGGCGAGATGACGCACTTCTTCGCCCTCATGCTGTGGTGCGCCGCCGGGCTGGCCTTCATCGCGGACATGCCGCAATTGGCGGTGGCGATCGTCGTCGTCGTCATCGTCAACGGCGTGTTCGCGCATATCCAGCAGGAACGCGCCCAGCACGCTGCAGAGAAGCTGCGCGCCCTGCTGCCGGCCGACGTCATGGTCCGCCGCGACGGGAAGGTGCGGAAGGTCCACGCCAGCGCGCTGGTGGTCGAAGACGTGGTGCTGCTCGCTGCCGGAGACCGGCTCCCCGCCGACATGGTCCTCGTGACGGCCTCGGCGTGTGCGGTGGATGAATCGATGTTGACCGGCGAAAGCGAACCGGTCCCAAAAGCGGTGAGCGACCAGGTGTGGGGCGGTACCTTCCTGGTCAACGGCTACGGGGAGGCCACTGTGACCGCGACGGGCGCCGACACCAGGCTGGCCGGAATCGCCGACCTCACCAGCAAAGCGGTTTCGCCCCCGACGCCTCTGTCCCTGGAACTGCGCCGGATCGTCCGGGTCACCGCGGCGATGGCGCTGGGAATCGCGGCCGTCTTCTTCCTGGCATCTCTGCTGGTCGGCTTTCAATGGCGCGATTCGTTCCTGTTCGCCATTGGCGTTGCCGTGGCACTGGTACCGGAAGGGCTCCTGCCCACCGTGACCCTCTCCCTTGCCATGGGCGCGCAACGGATGGCTGCACGCAACGGACTGGTGCGCAACCTCGAAGCAGTCGAAACCCTCGGGTCCACAACATTCATTTGCACTGACAAAACCGGCACCCTGACCCAGAACCGGATGAACGCCGTCGAGGTCTTCACCTCGGACGGCTCCGTCCACGTGACGGGCGAAGGCTACGCCCCCGACGCCGACGTGCAGGGGCGCGGAGTGGACAAAGCGGCGGCCGCTGCGCTCGCAGCACGGACGGCTTCACAGGGCCGGGCGGAGCTGCACGACGGGCAATGGCGCGCCCAAGGTGATCCGATGGAAGCTGCCCTGGACGTCCTGGCCCGCAGGCTGACGGGAACCGGGTCCGGCGATGCCCCTGCGCGCCGGTTGCCGTTTGACCCGGTGCGGCGCAGGGAATCCGCCATTCTTGGACCGGACCTGTTCTGTAAGGGCGCCCCCGAAACCGTGCTCCCGGTGTGCCGCTCCGTGCCCGCGCCGGTCAAGGAACACGTGGAGGTGATGGCGTCACGTGGCCTGCGCGTCATTGCCGTGGCGGGGCGGAGGCTCGGGGGAGTGCCGGAAACATGGCAGTCCGGCACGCCGGCAGAACTTGAAACCGGGCTGGAACTCCTCGGCCTGATCGGCCTCCAGGATCCGCCCCGCCCCGATGTGGCGGATGTGATCGGCACAGCGCGACGGGCCGGCCTGAAGATCGCCATGATTACCGGTGACCACCCGGGAACCGCGGCAGCGATTGCCCGCCAGATCGGCCTGATCGGATCGCCCGAATGTGTACTTGAGGGCTCGGACCTGCCCGGGGACGACCAACTGCTGGGGGCACTCCTGGACCGGGACGGAGTGGTGGTCAGCAGGGTATCGCCGGAGCAGAAGCTCCGCGTTGCCCGGGCGTTGCAGTCCCGCGGGCACGTGGTGGCCATGACCGGCGACGGCGTGAACGACGGCCCTGCCCTCCGCGAAGCCGATATCGGCGTGGCCATGGGGCTTAGCGGGACCGATGTGGCACGCGAAGCGGCGGACCTGGTGCTCCTTGACGACCACTTCGGCACCATCGTCGCGGCCATTGAGCAGGGCCGCGCCACGTACGCCAATATCCACCGCTTCCTCACCTACCACCTGACCGACAACGTGGCGGAATTGACCCCCTTCGTCATCTGGGCGCTTTCCGGCGGCCAGTTTCCGCTGGCATTGGGGGTGCTCCAGATCCTTGCCCTGGACATTGGAACGGACCTGTTGCCGGCTCTCGCGCTCGGAGCGGAGGCGCCCGGCAAACGCGTCCTTGCCCGTCCGCCCGAACGCCGGCACCTCATGGACCGGCGGCTGATCGTACGGGTCTTCTGCATCCTGGGGCCGGTGGAAGCCGTTACGGAAATGGCGGTATTCGCGGCTGTCCTCGCGGCCGGCGGCTGGACCCGGGGACAGCCGCCCGCGCCGGGACTCCTGGCGGCCGCTTCCGGTGCCGCGTTCATGGCAGTGGTCCTGGGGCAGCTCGCCAACGCCTTTGCCTGCCGGAGCGCCACGGTGCCGCCGTGGAAGCTGGGCTGGGGAACGAACAGGCTGCTGGTGTGGGCCGTGCTGGCTGAACTGGCCATCCTGGCAGCATGTCTTTACCTGCCGTATGTTGCGACAGTGCTGGGCCAGGCCCCACCCACACCCATGGGAGTTGTCCTTGCACTCCTCGCCGCCCCTGCTGTCCTGGCGGCGGACTGGATCCACAAGGCTGTCCGGAACCGCCGGCGGCCGGCCCAGGGGCCTTCCGTGGCGTGAGTACCTGTCCCCAAAGCGGTGCAGGCGCCCGGGACCAAAGACTCTGCCTGCCCTGCCGGGCTGAGGCCAGAATCGAGCCATGAGTGCCCCCACAGAAGCCGTCCCGGCCAGCGTCGTTAATGTCACGTGGATCGAAGACACCGGGATCGCAGACATCCCGTCGGTTGGCGGCAAGAACGCATCCCTGGGAGAGCTGAGCCGTTCCCTGCAATCGTCAGGGGTCAGGGTTCCCGAGGCGTTCGCCACCACTGCCGCGGCCTACCGCAGCTTCGTGGCGGCCAATGACCTGGAGCCCAGGATCCGGAAGCACATGGATGACCATCGTGCCGGGAGGGCAACACTTCGACAGGCAGGGGCAGCGATCCGCGAACTTTTCCTGCAGGCGAGTTTTCCTGACGCGATCGCCGCAGACATCCAGGAGCATTACCGAGATCTGTGCCGCCGCACGGGCCAGGCCCAGGTGCCGGTGGCCGTCCGCAGCAGCGCCACGGCCGAGGACCTGCCGGACGCCAGCTTCGCGGGCCAGCAGGAGACCTTCCTGAACGTGGCAGGCGAACGCGGCGTCCTTGACGCCTGCAGGCGCTGCTACGCATCGTTGTTCACCGACCGTGCCATTAGCTACCGGGAAATGAAGGGCTACGACCACCTGGACGTCGCCCTGTCCGTGGGAGTCCAGAGGATGGTCCGTTCCGACATTGGCGCCTCCGGAGTGATGTTCTCGATTGACACCGAGTCCGGCTTTCCCGGCGTTGTGGTCATCAGCGCCGCCTGGGGGCTTGGGGAGACGGTGGTCCAGGGCACCATCAATCCGGACAAATACCAGGTGTTCAAGCCGCTGCTGGCCGACCCGCAGTTCAGCCCGGTAATCGAACGGGCAGTGGGCGCCAAGGAGCGCAAGATGGTTTACAGCCAGGGCGGCGATGCACGGACCCGGACCGTTGATACCAGCGAACGCGAGCGGCGCTCGCTGGTACTGGGTGATCCGGAAATCGTCCTCCTCGCCCGGTGGGCCGCCGCCGTCGAAAAGCATTACGGCCGCCCGATGGACATGGAGTGGGCAAAGGACGGGGTGACCGGTGACCTCTTCATGGTGCAGGCACGGCCGGAAACGGTCCAGGCCCGCAGAAGCACGTCCACCTTCCGGACCTACCACCTCCTGCATCCCGGCCCGGTCCTGGCAACCGGGGCCGCGATCGGTGATGCCATCGCCAAGGGTGCGGCGTGCGTGATCCGCGACGCGAAGGACATCGAGTCCTTCGTTGACGGTTCCGTACTTGTCACCCGGATGACCGACCCCGACTGGGTCCCGGTGATGAAGCGCGCCGCCGGCATCATCACCGACCACGGCGGGACCACCAGCCACGCCGCGATCGTCAGCCGTGAGCTTGGCGTGCCCGCCGTCGTCGGAACGCGCAACGCAACGGAGATATTGTCCGACGGCGCCCCGGTCACCTTGTCCTGCGCCGAAGGGGAGGAGGGGCGCGTCTATGAAGGACTGCTCGATTACTCAGTGGAGGATGTGGACATGGCGGGCCTTCCCGCCACCCGCACGGCTGTGATGATCAACATCGCCAGCCCGGCCGCCGCGTTCAAATGGTGGCGGCTGCCCGCAGCAGGGGTGGGACTGGCCCGGATGGAGTTCATCATCAACAGCCTGATCCGGGTCCACCCCATGGCATTGGTCCACCCCGAGAAGGTAACTGACCCCCAGGAAGCGGACCTCATCAGGCAGCTCACCAGCGGCTACGACGATCCCAAAGAGTACTTTGTGGACGTGCTGGCCACGGGGATCGCCAAGATTGCCGCTCCGTTCCATCCCAAACCGGTGATCGTCCGGCTCAGCGATTTCAAGAGCAACGAATACAGCCATCTGGTGGGCGGCAGGTTCTTTGAACGTCCGGAGGAAAACCCCATGATCGGCTTCCGCGGCGCCTCCCGCTACTACAGCAGCCACTACCGGGAAGGGTTCGCCCTGGAGTGCCAGGCCCTCAAACGGGTCCGGGAGCAGGCGGGATTCCGCAACGTCATCGTCATGGTCCCCTTCTGCCGCACCGTAGGGGAAGCGGACCAGGTTATCGAGGCAATGGCTGAGAACGGCCTGGTCCGCGGCGCTGACGGCCTGCATCTTTACATGATGTGCGAGATCCCGTCCAACGTGGTCCTGGCAGACGAATTCGCGAAGCGGTTTGACGGCTTCTCCATCGGTTCCAACGATCTCACCCAACTGGTGCTCGGAGTGGACCGAGACTCTGAGGAGCTTGCCGGCCTGTTCGACGAACGCGACCCCGCCGTCACGGCGCTGATCGCAGAAGCCATCAGCAAAGCCCACGCTGCCGGCATCAAGATCGGCATCTGCGGGCAGGGGCCAAGCAACCATCCGGACCTCGCGGAATTCCTGGTCAGGCAGGGGATCGATTCCATCTCATTGAATCCGGACACCTACGTCAAGACCATTCCGGTCATTTCCGCAGCGGAAGCTGCGGCCGGCAAGGCGTCCTAAGCCCGCTAGACACAAAAGTGCCTGGTCCCCGCGGGGGCCAGGCACCGGCGTCGTACTCCTTGCGCTCCTCAGCCCCTGGTGATGGGAATCTTCGACGCGCCGGCTTCCAGCCCCTGGTCAGGCATCGGGGCACGGACCTCCAGGACGCCATCCTTGTAGGCGGCGGTGACGTCCGCCTGCTGGACGCCGCCGGGGAGCGGAATACGCCGGACGAAGGACCCGTACCGGAACTCCGACCGGTAACCGTCCTTGTCCTTGTGTTCCTTCTTTTCCTCCCGCTGCGCCTTGATGGACAGCACACCATCGGCAACGGTGACGTCCACGTCCTTCTCCGGGTCGATGCCGGGCAGCTCAGCCCGTACAACGAGCGTATTGCCGTCCACCATTTCCTCAACCCGGATGGCGGAAGTCCCCATGTCCCCTTCAAAGAGCCGCTCGATGACGTCCAGGGGTGAGCGCCGGGAATCGAACCATTTCATCAGGTCAGTCATTACTGCCTCCTGCTCAAGTGGAAGCCGGATCATCGCATGGCCCGGTAATTCCACCATCCCCTTTCAGCGGAACAGGATCCAGAGTCAAAGGTCCCAGCCCGGTTCACCCGGCACGGGCCGGCCCGTGCCGGGTGAACCGGCCCACCACTTCGATGGCCACGCAACCTGCCAGGCCCACTCCAACAGCGAGTCCAAGCAGGGCCGGCGGAGGCCAATCCACCCGAAAGAAGTGACGTGTCACGGGGACGCTGAACAACAGGACCAGGCCTGCGTACATTCCCGCAAGGATCAGGATCTTTGTGCCGTTGAGCGGCCGCGACGCCATCACCAGGATCCATGCTGCCAACATGCCCAGGGTTACCGTGGATGCTGACTGCGCGTTCTCCCGGGTGTGCCCGCCAAACCATTGGGCGAAGGCGCTGACGGCCAACACACAGACGGCCGCGCAGACGCCTGCCGGCACGGCGAAGGAGAGGGAACGCCGGAGGAACCCGGGAGCATAGCGCTCGCCGCCCGGTTGCAGTGCGAGGAAGAAGGCCGGCAGTCCGATGGTCAAGCCGTCCAGTGCGGACAGTTGCCGTGGCAGGAAGGGAAAAGCCAACACCAGGATGCCGCACACCACGGAGATGACAGTGGCGTAGACGGTCTTGCTGAGGAATACCAAGGAAACCCGCTCGATGTTGCTGATGGCCCGGCGGCCCTCGTCCACCACTGCGGGCAGTCTTTCGAAGCGCCCGTCCAGGAGAACCAGCCGGGCCACCGCCTTGGTTGCCGGCGAGGCCGAGTCCATCGCGATGCCGAGGTCCGCCTCCTTCAGCGCCAGGACGTCGTTCACGCCGTCTCCGGTCATGGCCACCGTGTGCCCCCGCCGCTTCAAAGCCCGGACCAGGTCACGCTTCTGGGACGGCGTGACGCTGCCAAAGAGGCTGTGGGCTTCCACCGTTTCTTCCAGCAGGGCGGGATCTTCGGGAAGGTGGCGGGAGTCGTACGCAACCCCGTTTCCAAAGCCAACTCCGCGTGCCAGGGCCGCCACCGTCCTTGGATCGTCACCGGAGATGATCTTGACGGTCACGCCTTGCCGGCGGAAGTAGTCCAGTGTTTCGGCCGCATCGGCACGGATGCTCTCGCGGAAAGTCATCAGCAGCACCGGCGCCAGCGCAGGGGGCAGCCCGGTCTCTGCTGTGTCGGGCGGCAGCGCGCCCGGCAGGTAAGCCAGTGCGAGCGTCCGCAGGCCGGTGGAGGCCAGTGCCGCGGCTTCCCGGTGCGCCTCCACGCAACCCGGGGAGTCTCCGAGGACAGCGTCCGGCGCGCCGAGGATCCATGTTCCGGCGGCGCCGGACTCCGGCCCCAAGGTGACCGAACTCCATTTTCGGGCGGAGGAAAAGGGTATGGCGCCCAGTTGCGGAGTCGGGGCCGCCACGGGAAAGGCCGCGCCGATCGCCGCGGCGGTGCTGCCGCCCTCCGCCTGGCCCCCAAACCATTCCAGGACCGGCCGCCACCGGGCCTCCGGGAGGCCGCCGTGCTCATGGACGGCGTCGAACACCATGGAGCCCGAGGACAGCGTGCCCGTCTTATCGAGGCACAGGACATCCACCCTTGCCAGTACTTCCACGGCCGCCAGTTCCTGGATCAGGACCTGCTGGCGTGCCAGACGGAGGCCGCCAACGGCGAAGGCCACGCTGGTCATCAGGAGCAGCCCGAGCGGAATCATAGCCATGATCCCGGCCACTGCCCCCACCACCGCGGGGATCCACCGTCCTGAACTGAAGGCACCTGTCCAGCCGCCCCGGTCCTGCATCTGGGCGTTCATCAGCAACAACGCGGTGGGCAGCAGCAACCACGTGATCACGACGAAGACCTTCCCCAGGCCCCTGCGGATTTCCGACGTGACCAGCGAGAACCGGCGCGCCTCAGCCGCCAAACGGTAGGCGAACGTGTCCGGCCCAACCCGGAGCACGGCAGCCCGGCCACTGCCGGCCAGGATCAGCGACCCGGAGAGCAGCACCGCGCCGTCAGCCTTCGCAACCGGCTCGGATTCGCCGGTCAGCAAGGATTCGTCCACCTCAAGTGAGGTTCCGCCCAGCAGTAACAAGTCAGCCGTGACCTGGTCGCCGCCGCTCAGCACCACGAGGTCGTCCGGGACCAGGCCATCCGACGGAATCCGTTCCCGTGCGCCGTTCCGGATCACAGTGTTGGTCGCGGCTTGCGTAATGGCCAGCTGGTCGAGGGAACGTTTTGCACGGTACTCCTGGACAATGCCGATCAACGAGTTGCTGATGGCCGACAATCCAAACAGCGCGTCACGCCACTGGCCCAGGACGAACAGCAGGATGAAACAGCCACCCACCACGGCGTTGAAGAGCGTAAATACGTTCGCCTGGACGATCGCCCGGACAGTTCGGCTGGTGGCCGTGGGCACGCTGTTGATCCTGCCGGCAGCGGTCCGCTCCAGGACCTCAGCGGTGGTCAGCCCGTTCCGGGCGCGGCGCACGTCCACGTCGGGGCCCGATGCCCCGGCCTCCCCGGCTGCCGGCATGGCGTGCTCCACCAAGCGGGCAGCGTCAATCGTCGTGCTGCGGTTTGTGTGTCCGCGTGATCACAGTGGGGCACGGGGGCTGCGCCAGCACCGCGTGCGCCGTGGATCCCAGCAGCAACCGCTCGAAGCCTCCCTTGCCACGGCTGCCCAGCACCAGCAGGCGTGCCCCGGAGGCAGCCTTCGCCAGGGCATCCGCCGGCTCGACGACGGTTTCCATCACCGTGTGCACGGTCAGGTCGGGGTAGTCCTGCCGCAGGCCGGCCTCCGTTTCCGCGAGGACAGTCTGTTCCTCTTCGAGCACGTGGGTGGCAAAACTGCTGGAGGGCAGCCCTGCTGCGACCCAACGGTGGGGACCGGTGAAGGCGTAGAGGACCGTCAGCTCCTCCCCAAGGACGTCAGCCTCGGCGGCCGCATACGCCACCGCCTGCGTGGATTCCTCGGATCCGTCCACGCCAACGAAGATGCCGCGGCCCGCCTCCTGTCCTTCGCCGATGACCGCAACCGGGCATTCCGCCGTGGCAGCGGCCTGGAGGGCACGGTCTGTCAGTGCGCCGCGCGCGTGGCCGCTGGTGCCAAGGACAAGCATGGCAACGTCTTTTGAGTACGCTCCCAACGCTGAACCCACTCCTCCTTCGAGGAGCTGGAGCGAAACTTTCAGGCCCGGGTAGGCGGCGCTGACTTTCCCGCCGGCTTCCTTCAACAGGCCCAGGCCTGATTCGCGCAGGACCTCAAAGTAGGGCAGCACTTCGGAGGCCGTCCACCTGTCGTCCACCACGTTGACTACGGCTAGGGGAGACTTGAGCCTGTCGGCCCGTGCGGCGGCCCACATCAGTGCGGCGCCGGATGCCGGCGTGTTGGTGATGCCGACGGCGATTGGCTTGGCAGGTGCCACGGGGGGCCATCCTTCGGGGTGTAGTGGGGCAGTTGAATTGGGCGGGAAACAAAAAGCGAGTTCTTTCCAGCGCGCTCTTCACTCCGTTGCGGGCTCCCGCGGCGGCCACCAGTGCGTTGGCGCCGCGATGACGAACCTCCGCCCGCTGATGTCCTGCGGCGTGACCCGGATCAGGGTGTTCTTCTGGCCCGGTTGCCAGGGTGAGAGTCCGGCATCCATGGCGTCCTGGGTCTCCTCCGCATCCGAAACGACGGTGGCGTGCCCCTTGAGGATGACGCTCCAGGCGATGGTTCCGTACTGGTTCATGCCGTCCGCTTCAACGGCCACCGCCTTGCCGTCGAAGGAGGAAAGTTTCGTTGCCTCACCCGTACGCATCAGCAGGGTCCCGTTGGTGGTGACAAAGTTCATGGGAAAGTTCTCAACTGAGTCGCCGTCTGTGAACGCGATCCTGCAAACGGACGTGGAGTGAAGGAGTTTCCAACAATCGTGGACGCCGAGTTCCTTGATTTCCGGTTCTGCCCCTGCTGTATCCATGGCCGTAGCCTAGGACCGTGAGCATTCTGCCGGTAGGGGAAAAGGTCCCGCTGGTGCAGAACGGCGGACAACAGTGAGCCGGACTACTGCCGCGCACGGCGGATGCCTGCCGTTGACGCGGACCCCTAGACTACTCCCAGAGGATGTCTTCGAACACTTGATTCGCGCTACGGGCCCGCTGCCAGGCAGGCTTTTGCCGCCGGAGGTGGGACGTGAACACTGAGCAGCCGGGGCGCTCTCCACGGCGGGACCAGATGGAAGACCTGCTGAGGGATTTCACGGCCCGGGGCGACGAACTGCTCGATACCCGGGAGCGGATCAACGGCCTGCTGGCTGCCGTCATTGCCGTCGCCGAGGACTTGAGCCTTGAAGCCGTCCTGGACCGGCTGGTGAGGTCTGCCTGCGCCCTGGTCGGTGCCGGGTACGGAGCGCTGGGCGTCATCGGAGAAGACCGCCGGCTGAGCCACTTCATCACTGTGGGAATTGATGAAACCGGCATCCGTTCCATCGGCGACCTGCCCACAGGGCATGGTGTCCTCGGGCTGCTGATCCGCGAACCGAAGCCGCTGCGGCTCCATGACCTCGGCAAGCATCCCATTGCATCGGGTTTTCCAGCCAACCATCCGCCGATGCGGACATTCCTGGGAGTGCCGGTCCGCGTCCGGGACGAGGTATTCGGAAACCTGTACCTGACCGAAAAGCAGGGCGGGGTTGATTTCACCCAAGAGGACGAAGACCTCGCGGTTGCCCTGGCGGCAGCGGCCGGAGTCGCCATCCAGAACGCCCGCCTCTTTGAAGACAGCGGCCGCCGGCAGAAATGGCTGGAGGCGGGCATGGAACTGAGCAGCCGGCTGATCATGACGCCCCGTGCCGGGGTTGCGGAAAGCCTGGATATTGTCGCCGAAACCGCGCTCAAGGTATCCGGTTCCGCGCTGGCCGTGATCGGCGTCCCGGCCGGAGACGGCGTGCTCCGCTGCCGTACGTGCCTTGGCGTGCAGGGCCTCCAGGCGGGGCAGGAACTCCTGGTCTCCAGCGCGGCGTCGGCCGTCGTCGAAAGCGGCCAATCTTTCGTGGCTGCGGACCCGCGGCAGGTCTTTGACCACGGGATGGCGGAGAAACTGGGACCTGTCCTGGTGTGCCGGCTGGGGCATGGCAACAGTGACAACGGGGTGCTTATGCTGGCCCGTGCCCGCGGAGCTGCCGCATTTACCCAGGCCGAAGCCGAATCCAGTGCCATCTTTGGGAGCAGGATCGGCCTGGCACTGGACCTGGCGCGCGTGAGCGCCCTGCGCGAGCAGGACCTGCTCCTGACGGATCGGGAACGGATTGCCCGCGACCTGCACGATCTCGTCATCCAGAGGTTGTTTGCTGCCGGCCTGAGCATTCAGAGCCTGCGGCGCTTCACCATGGACCCCGTGGCCCATGACCGAATCGCCGCGGTAACCAAGGAACTCGATGACACCATCCGCAAGCTGCGGGACACCATTTACTCGCTTCGCACCGCGGACGTGGACCGGGAGCCCCTCACCGGCCGGATCCTGCGCGTTGTCCGGGAAAGTTCACGCAGCTACGGCCTGATCCCCAAGGTATCCCTGGACGGTCCGGTGGATTTGGTCAACGAAGGTGTTGCTGCCCAAGTGCTGCCGGTGCTCTCGGAAGCGCTCAGCAACGCCTTACGGCATTCCGGTGCCGGGGAGATCCAGGTCAGCCTTACCGTGGACGGCGACGAGGTGCAGCTGTGCATCGATGACAACGGTCACGGCTTCAGCGATCCTGCCCAAGAGAGCGGCCTTGCCAACATGCGCTACCGCGCCGGGCTCCTTGGCGGCCGGTGTGACATCCACAGCGTCCCGGGCGAAGGCACGTCCGTGACGTGGTCCGCGCCCCTGTCCTGAGTGCGGCGCTGCACCGGCAGCGCTGCATCCTGTTGCTCGGACCCGCTCAGGTGCTCTCCGTGGTATTCCGGGTGACATAGACGGCAGCCTGCGTCCGGCGCTCAAAACCCAGCTTGGCCAGGATGGACGAGACATAGTTCTTGACCGTCTTTTCAGCCAGGAACAGTTCATCGCCAATCTGCCTGTTGGTCAGCCCCTGGCCGATCAGGGCCAGGACCTTTTTCTCCTGGGTACTCAGGCCGTCCAGGCGGGGGTCCGTGGGTGCGGTGGAAAGGCCAGCGATGATGCGCTGTTCCACGCCCGGTTCGAACAGTGACTCACCCGCCGCGGCCCTCCGGATGCCGGCCAGGAGGTCATCGCTCCTGATCTGCTTCAAAATGTACCCGGACGCGCCGGCCAGGACGGCTCCGCGAAGGGCCTGCTCGTCGTCGTAACTGGTGAGGATCAGGCAGCGCAGCCGTGGATCGAGGGACCTGACATCCCTGCACACTTCAATTCCCGTGCCGTCGGGCAGCCGCCCGTCCAGGACTGCGATATCGGGGTGCAGGGCCGGAATGCGGCGCGTGGCTTCGGCAGCCGACCCGCTTTCGCCAACCACTACGAAACCCTCGCCCTCAAGCAGGTCCTTCAGGCCCTGCCGGACAAGTTCATGGTCATCAAGGATGAACACGCGGACTGGCCCGGAAGAACCGGTTGCTTCACTGCTCGCAGTTTCATGCATGTGCACCCAACGCTCCCAAACGTTTTCAGGACCAAACCAGACCTGTGCGGGCCACTCCCCGGAGCGGCCCCACCCCATTGTTACCTGCAAAGGGCGTAGCCGGAAGGGACCAAAGTCCGCCGCGCGGGTCCGGCCACCACCCGGTGCACCGTCGGGACGGTGCCGCGGTTTCATCCGCCATGACTTTTGGCCCTGTTCCCGGCACCCGGTTCCGGTCCACGCTTGGTCAGATGGCAACAGGAGGGAATGTGGCGACTGTAGGGAACGAAGCGCCGGCGGCAGCCGCCGCACGGCGCCCAAGGATCATCGTGGGGGTGGATGGCTCCGAAGCATCCGTCGCCGCGTTGCGGGTGGCGCGGGCGTTGGCGGAACCCATGGGCGCTCCAGTTGAGGCGTGGGCGTGCTGGGATGTCCCTGCCGGCTATGGGGTCTACCTGGCGGTCGGCATCGAAGGATTCAAGTACGCCGCCGAGCAGATCCTTGGCCAGGCGATTCAGGACGCATTCGGGCAACAGCCGCCCGCTGTGCACTCCCGGATAGTGCGCGGGAAGCCCGGTCCAGTGCTCCTGGACGCGAGCCGGACAGCGTCCCTCCTGATCGTGGGAAGGCGGGGTCACGGTGGTTTTGTCCTGGGCTCGGTGAGTTCAATCCTTGCCAGCCACGCACACTGCCCGGTCCTGGTGGTCCACGCCGCGGAGTCAGGGGCCGCGGCGGAAGTATCCCGGACCGATGCAGGGGCACTGCCCTGAAGTACTGACCCGGCTTGGCTCACCCAACCCGGCCTGCCGCCGTCGCCCGTCCTATTCGCTGGTGGTGCCTTCCACCCGGGTTGCGTTCGGGGCGGGCTTGCGCGGGGTCCAGTGCAGGTCTTTGAGGGCCCAGTAGCCGGCGCCGTTCATCACCGTGAAGCCGGCAATCCCAAGGGCGGGGGCGTGGACCACCAAGCCAAGCAGGAGGATGCAGACCCCCACCGCGAAAAGTATCAATGCGCGCCTGAAACTGGTCCGGCGGGAGATGGCGAAGGCGTCGTGGTCGAGCAGGACGGCGAGCCTGGGGTCATCCTGTTCCAGGCCCTGGCCGATCCGTTCGAGTTCCCTTTTCTCGAATTCGGAGAGTGGCACAGTAGGCTCCCGATGTCCGTTTCCTGCCGGAGACATTGGCTCAGCTGCCCGGCTGGCCGCGCAGGACGGCCAGCCTGTTCTGGTACTCCGCAACATCGATCTCCCCGCGGGCGAAACGCTCTGCGAGCAGGTCCTCCGCCATCCGCGGAGCAGGAGGCTGTGGATGATGCGGGGAGGGCGCCCGCAAGGAGCGGGCCAGCAGGACAATGCCGGTGACGATCGCTCCCCAGACCACCACCATGCTGATGCTCATCAGGACATAGCCCCACAGGCCCATGCCGTCGTTCCAGCCGTACACTTCCCCGACCTCCGATTCACTGAAAGCCGCCGCCAGCCGGCCGCCTTCCCTTCCAGTATTGGATTCCTCGGGGGCAGGAGGCAGAGCCATTGGTCCTGTTCCGGCGGCGGCCATCCAGGCAGGCACCGGCCCGTACCTCCTGGATGAAACCGATCAGGGCATTGGCCAGGACCGCGGCCGGACGCTTATCGCCCCAGCACGGCATCGAGGGTGATGAAACCGTACCCTGCAGCCCTGAGCCGGTCGATGACCTGTGGCAAAGCATCGGCATCGAGCGTGGTGCCGTCGTCGGGGTTCGAACCGATGTGCATGAGGACGATTTCCCCGGGCTGCTGTCCCGCTTGGACGCGATCAACCACCGCCTGGACGCTGGCACCCCCACTGGTGCCCTTCCAGCCCAGTGTGTCCACGGTCCAGCGAACGGCCACATAGCCCAGGGAGTTGACGGCCGCGATGGTCCGCGCGTCGCGTTCGCCATAAGGGAACCGGAACAGGGGCCTGGGGTCTGCTCCTTCCGCCAGGATGGTCTGTTCGGCACCACGCACCTGTTGGACGATCGCGTCGTCAGTCAGTCCGGTAAACCCGGGATGCGTCATGGAATGGTTTGCCACCCGGTGCCCGGCCGCGGCAATCTGCGCCACTCCCTGCGGATTGTTGGCGGCCCAGTTGCCGGTCAGGAAGAAGGTGCCGGCAATGCCCTTGGCGGCGAGGGTGGACAGGATCTTTGGCAGTCCGGCAGCGTTGGCTCCGGCATCGAAGGTGAGTGCTACGCTGCGGCCGGCCCCTGGAACGACAGTCAGGTCCTGGCCGCGAAGGGATTCGGGAAACGGCGCCGGCGGAGGGGGAGCGGGTGGTTCCTCCGGTGCGGCCGGTTCCGCGGGTACATCGGAAGGCGCGGGCCCGGCGTCCGAGGGCACCGTGACCGGCGGTTCCACCGGGACTTCGCCCGCTTCCGGCGTGTCCGTTTCAGCCGGCGGCGTCGTGCCGTGGGAAGCATCCACGCTTGCGGACGCGGACTGGGTGGGCTGGGCGGAGGGCGGTGCTGCCGAGGGGGCCGCAGGGGGCGCCGCCGGCGGACTGCCAGCCGGCGCCGGGCGAAAGAGGACCAGGACGACGGCGAGGACCACCAAGGCGCCGGCGATCGCCAGGGCGAGCGCCCGTCGTCGTACTTCACTCGCCGGCACTTGCCCGTCACCTGCCCCGGACGCTGATGTTCTTTGGTGCCGTCAGTTCAGGAGGCCTGGGAACCGCCGGAGCCGGTCTCCGGGGTGTGCACCACCAGGACCGGGCAATGGGCATGCGCGATGACGGCGGAGCTCACCGAGCCCAGCAGCAAGCCGCCGAATCCGCCGTGCCCGCGGCGCCCCACCACGATCATGTCGGCGTCGCGGCTGGCATCGATCAGCGCCTCCCGCGGATGGCTCCGGACCAGGGTGGAGGTGATGTTCGACGGCGTTTCGGTGCCGAAGGCCTGCCTCACCGCCTCGTCCAGGACTGCTTTGGCGCCTTCCTCGAAGCCCTCCACGCCCATCATCACGTAGCCGGTATACACCTGGGGGTAGTCCCAGCAAGCTACTGCCTGGACCTTGGCGCCCAAGGGAACGGCCATCCGTTGGGCCTGCCGGAGGGCCTCCACGGACGCCTCAGATCCATCGACGCCCACCACAATGCTGGCTATTGGTGCCCCGGCAACGCTCATGTCTGCTCCCTCATCGGACCCGTACGGTCACGCCCATCATCGTCTTTCCCCGGGACCGGGAGGTAGGGGCGAAGGTCACTGGGCCGGCCCAACCGGCGCCGGCCCATCGCCTACGGCCCAACCGCCGGCGGCGGCCCGGCCCCGACGGGTGGAAGACCTGCCGGGGGAGTGGCCGGGGCCAGCGCGGGCTCGCCGGCGCCTTGGTCAAGCCGGAAGGGCGGGTATTCGTCCCGCATCAGTGAGGTGTACACCAGGACGCGGTAGATCCAGCGGTCCACGCCGAGGATGAGGTCGAACAGCGGGCGCTGGTAGCGGCCGGTGAACAACAGGATGACCGCCGCAATCAACACCAGCAGACCCAGAAGGGACAGGCCCGACCCGCGTTCGTAGGTGCTGCCGATGACGTTGTCTTCTGCCTGCCACCTCCACACGGTTCCTGTGGTTCCCGCGAACGCCGCCACCAGGAGGAGGTGCGGGATGGCCAGGAGCCACCATTTCACCAGGACCAGGCCGCGCGACAGCCGCTCGGGGTAGTCCACCTCGAAGTCGGCAGGATAGTTGGTGCGCCTCAGCGTGAAGGGCGGGTAGAGATCGGTGCCGACGGCGGCGTAGGCGTAGAAGGCCACCCGCCAGTTCCACCGCATCACGCCGACGTTGAAGTCGAACAGTGCCCGCGGGTACCGGCCGGTGAACAGGATGGCGAATCCGGCCACGATCGTGGTGATCACGAAGGCGAACCAGAGGAAGAAAAGCAGGATGAAGTGCGGAATCGCCAGGAACCACTTGACCAGCCACAACCAGCGCGAAAGTCCCGGGTCAAGGTCGCCGACGAGCCTCGCCGGGTAGCCTGTGGGCGGAACCGGTACCGGCGCGACGGGTTGGGGCGCGGCAAGTGCCCCCGATTGTGCCGGGCCTCCAGGCTGGGCCGGTCCGGCCGGGTAGCCGGGCCCGGCCATGGCCATCGCCGGGCCGGCAGTCGCCGGAGCGCCCGTTTCCGGACCACCCCTCGGGGGTACGGAATGCCGGCCAAGTCCAGCCGCGCCGAAAATGATCAGGGGTATCCCGATCAGCAGGGCGATGATCCCGGCCACCAGCAGGCCAGTGGCTGCCGGACGGAAGAGGTCTGAGTGGAAGCCTGCCTGGAGCTGGACGTCCACGCCGGATGAAGCGTCAGCGTTCATCACCACGATTTCCCAGGTCCCTGGGGCCAGGTTCCACGTGAGCTCCTGCTCGCCGGAGCCTGACACCGAGGCGCTCCAGATGCCTTGGTCTGCCGGCGGTGCGGCAGGACTGTTCCCGGGAACGTCGCGGTAATCGGCCCGGAAAGGCCGCTGGTAGACGTTGAGGAGTTCGGAGTGGTGTACGCCGGCAAGGTATTTTTCGACGTCGGCTTGCGGGCCGATGCCGATGAAGACGGCTTTGCCGGGTGTCACGGATTCAGCCCGCAGCCGCACCCTGCCAATGTCAAAGGGAAGCCGGCCGGGCACTTCCTGGCCCATGGTGTCGGTGCGGGGGGAGGTCAGGGCGAATGAGTTCACGGAAAAGCGTGACGTACCGGAGGTGAGGTATCCGTCTCCCTGGATCGACCCCACGGCGGAAGCGACGGCGCCTCCCGCCAGCGCCGCAAGGCCCGGGAGTGTCAACAGGATCCCAAGGATCAGCATGATGATTGCGGCGGGTTTTTTCATGGCGCCGGACCTTCCGGGTGGGGAAATGGACGGGTTGGGAAGACGGCCTGCGGGCTCTGCGGCTAGATGGTGTCCTTCACGGCCTGGGTCCGGGTGATGATCGTGGGGCACGGAAGATGCTTCAGCACGCCATGGGCGGTTGAACCCAGCAGCAGGCGTTTGAAGGCGCCCCGCCCGCGGCTGCCCACGACCAGGAGGCGGGCACCTGCGGCGGCGTCCACGAGGGCGTCCACCGGGCCGCGGTCGGATACAAGTCGCTGGTGCACCGTCAGGTCCGGGTAGTCTTCCTTGAGCCCGGCAACGGTCTCGGAGAGGACGATGCGTTCTTCGTCGACGATGAGGTCTGCGAGGGCGGCGGGTGTCAGGCCGGCATCGATGACCGGGTCCGGAACATTGACGGCGTAGACGACCGTGAGTTCATCACCGTTGCGGTCTGCTTCGGCCGCAGCGAATGCCACGGCCTGGGTCGATTCCGCGGATCCGTCCACGCCAACCACCACACCGGTCCTGCCTTCAAGGTCCTGGGTACCGATGACGGCGACCGGAACTTTGGCGGCGGTGGCAACCTGGAGTGCGCGGTCGGCCAGGGCGCCGCCAAGGTGCCCGCTTCCGGAGCCGATGACCATCATGGAGGTCTTCTTGGAGTATTTGGCCAAGGACCCGCCCACGCTTCCGGTGAGCATTTCCGTGGCGGGGGTGACCGGCACGGACCCTTCGAGGCGTCCGGCGGCGGTCTTGAGGAGTTCCTCGCCGGCCTGCTGGAGGGTTCCGAACCAGGGGTATGGTTCGGCGATCCATCGGTCATCGACCACGTGGACGATCACCAGTGGCAGGTTGGCGCGATGGGCACGGCGGGCTGCCCACAAGACAGCGGCCTGGCTTTGTGCTGAATCGTTGGTGCCCACGGCGATGGGTTTCTGGGATGACATGGCCGCACTTCCTGCTTGTCGTGAAGGGTCTTCCTGCCCTTCAAGACTGGCCCCCGCCCCATCGGCACTCTAGGGCCGAAAGTCACCGAAGCAGGCGCGCCGGGAGCATTAAGTCGCGGGCCCGGACGGAGTGGGCGGTTCCCCCGCTGTTGCCTCGCGTTCGGCGACGGTCCGGTAGATGGTCCACCCGACGGCGGCCAGCGGGACGGCGAGCAGGGCCCCGACCACCCCGGCCAAGGTTGCCCCGGCCGTGAGCGCCAGGATGATGACCAGCCCGTGGATCCGCAGGACGCGGCCCATGAAGACAGGCTGGAGGATGTGGTGTTCGAACTGGTTGGCGGCCACGAGGATGATCAGCACGATGAGTGCGGGAACCGGTCCGTTTTCCACGAGGGCAACCAGCACGGCGAGGCTGCCGGCGGTGGTTGCGCCGATGATCGGAATGAACCCGCCCAGGAAGACCACAGCTGCCAGCGGGACGGCCAGCGGGACCCGGAGGATCAGCAGCCCCACCAGGACCAGGACTGCGTCGATCGCGGCAATGACCAGGGTGCCCCGGACGTAGCCGCCGAGCACCAGGAGGCTGCGCTCTGCCGCCAGATGTGCCTTTCCTTGGTGGTTCCCGGGGAGGAACCCGATAACGAACATCCGGATTTTCTCGCCGTCCTTGAGGAAGAAGAACAGGATGACAGCCGTCAGGACCGTGCCGGCGGCAATCTCCCCGGCAGTCCTGAGCCCGGTCAGCGCATCGGCTCCCAGGGTTCCCCCGGCGAGGAACTTCTGGAATTCGCTGCGGGCCGCGTCAATCTGAGCCGTGGTCAGCGCGACGGGTCCGGTGGTGATGAATTGCTGCAGCTGGCCAATCCCCGCCTCGGCCCGGGCTGCCAGCACCGAAGCCTGCTGCCGGACCAGCGCAATGATGCCGCCCACCACTCCGGCAGCCACGGCGATGATCACCAGGAAGGAAGACAGCACTGCAAGGGCCCGGGGGAACCCCCGGGCGGCGAGCCACCGCACGGCAGGAGCCATTGCCGAGGCCAGGATCAAGGCCACCAGGACCGGGATGGTGACCAGCGGAACCCGGGTGGCGGCCACCACCACCACCCAGGCAAGCGCCAGCAGCGACAGCGTCTGGACTGCCCGGATGCTGGCCCGGCCCAAGCTGTCAATCCACAGCCCTGACATCCGCCCAGCGAAGGATTGCTGCCGGGACGGTTCTGCCCCGTGTCCGTCCGGGGATACATTGCGTTCCATGGGTTCTCCTTGTTTGCCGTCAGGCTTCGGCCCACGACATGGTGCACCTTTAGTTACCTTGTACCCCACGGCCGCTGAAAGCCGTAACAGGCGTGGGTGTTGGATGTGCCGGCTGTTCACAGGCGCCACGGTTACTCAGTACGCTTACTATTGTCCGCCGCGGTCAACGAGAAAGGCATCATCATGACTGAACAGAATGTTCCCGACAATGAACTGAAAGTTGTGCAGGAAGAAGACATACTTCTCGACCAGACTCCCGGCGCGGGGCCGTCCCTGGAGTTGGACCCGGTAAAGGGAGAACCGGATAACTACCCCGGAGCTGCCGAGAACAATCCCGACCGCTGGCAGGAGGATCCCTTGCTGCAGGACGAAGCTTCAACCGGGGAGTAGCAATGCAATCCAAAGAACTGCTGCTCGAGGCCTTTGGCCGCCTCCCGGGCCTGGTCCGGCAGGTGCTCGACGGGCTCGATGGGGAACACCTCCAGCACCGTCCTTCCGGTCGTGGCAATTCAATTGCCTGGCTGGTGTGGCACCTGGGCCGGGTGGAGGATGCGCAGGTCGCTGCCGCTTGGGGGTTGGAGCAGGTCTGGACGTCGGAAGGCTTTGTATCCCGCTTTGGCCTGTCACTGGCGGACAATGACACGGGCTACGGCCACTCCAGCGGGCAGGTGGATGCCGTCATGGCCCCCCGTGAACTCCTGCTGGAGTACTACGAAGCCGTCCACCGCCAGACTGCCAAGGTCCTCGACGGCCTGGACGACCCGGATCTGGACCGTGTGGTGGACAAGCGCTGGGATCCGCCGGTAACCCTTGGGGTGCGGCTGGTCAGTATCCTTGGGGATTGCCTCCAGCACGCCGGCCAGGCCGCCTACGCCAAGGGGCTGCACGGCGCGGGCGCAGATGACGGCAGTGCGTGAACTCGTGGTGCTGGGCACCGCGTCCCAGGTTCCCACCCGGACCCGGAACCATAACGGCTATTTCCTTCGGTGGGACGGCGAAGGCCTGCTGTTCGATCCCGGCGAAGGCACCCAGCGCCAGATGATCCACGCCGGAGTCGCCGCAAGCCGTGTCACCCGGATCTGCCTCACGCACGTGCACGGGGACCACTGTTTTGGACTGCCCGGGGTCCTGTCCCGGATCGCCCTGGACGGCGTCGGGCATCCCGTTCACCTGCATTACCCGGCGTCCGGTGAGCAAGTGGTCCGGGCGCTGGTGAGCGTGAGTTCGCCCGGCGTCGACTTGAGGCTTCACCCGCACTCCGGCGCCGGGCCTATTGCGGACGGCCTCGAAATCCGGCCCCTCAGGCACCGCCTCGAGACGTATGGCTACCGGCTCACCGAACCTGACGGCCGCACCTTCGTGCCGGACCGGCTGCGGGCAGCGGGAATCGAAGGGCCTGATGTGGGCCGGCTGCTGCGCGAGGGCAGCGTCGGTTCGGCCGCGCTTGAGGCGATGAGCGTTCCCAGGCCCGGGCAGCGCTTCGCGTTCATCATGGACACTGCGCCCTGTCCGGGCGCCGAAGAATTGGCGGAGGGCGCTGACCTGCTGGTCACCGAGTCAACGTTCAGTGACGACGACGGCGGGCTGGCCCGGCAGTACCTGCACCTAACCGCCGGGCAGGCCGGTGAACTGGCAGCGTCCGGGAGGGCCCGGATTCTTGTGCTGACCCACTTCTCTTCACGGTATGGCGATGACGTCTCCCTGCTCGCCGAACAGGCGCAGGCCCGGGCCCCGGAAACCGTGGTCATCGCAGCCCGGGATTTGCAGGCGATTGCCGTTCCCCGCAGGCGGAAAGACGCGCGGCGGGCGCCAGGCGGCACCACGGCGATAGGGTTAACCCATGACGGCAGCAGCTGAATCCACGGTCACCTTAGACGGCCGCTTCGCCCGTGAACTGGCGGAACTCGCGGTTCCCTGGCAGGCCGAAGAAGCGCCCAGTCCTGAACTCCTGGTCCTGAACCAAAGGCTCGCAGAAGACCTGGGCCTTGACCCGCACTACCTTCGCAGTCCTGAAGGGGTGCGCCTCCTTGTGGGCAACCACGTTCCCGCCGGCGCCACCCCGGTGGCGCAGGCATACGCCGGTCACCAGTTCGGCGGGTACTCGCCACTGCTCGGCGACGGACGCGCGCTCCTGCTGGGGGAGGTTACGGACCGCACCGGCCGCCTGCTGGACGTCCATCTCAAAGGCTCGGGGCGCACCCCCTTCGCCCGCGCCGGGGACGGCAGGGCCGTCGTCGGGCCCATGCTGCGCGAGTACCTTGTCAGCGAGGCCATGCACGCCTTGGGAATACCCACCACCCGCTCGCTCGCCGTGGTGGCAACGGGGCGGCAGGTCCGGCGCGAGGGCATGCTCCCCGGTGCTGTCCTGGCGCGGGTGGCAAGCAGCCACCTGCGGGTCGGCAGCTTCCAATACGCGCGGGCCACGGAAAACATGGACCTCCTGAAACGGCTGGCGGACCACGCCATCAGCAGGCACTATCCGCACGCCGCCGAAGCCCCAAACCCCTACCTGGCACTGTTCTCGTCCGTCGTCTCGGCACAGGCCGGGCTGGTGGCCCGGTGGATGCTGGTGGGATTCGTGCACGGGGTCATGAATACGGACAACATGACCATCTCGGGGGAAACCATCGACTACGGCCCGTGCGCTTTCCTGGACGCCTTCAATCCCGCGGCCGTCTACAGTTCCATCGACGTCAGCGGACGCTACGCCTACGCCAACCAGCCGGTCCTTGCTGAATGGAACCTTGCCCGTCTTGCCGAGGCGATGCTCCCGCTCATCGACGAGGACCAGGAGAAGGCCGTTGCTCCCGCGGTGGAGGTGCTCGGCGGATTCCGTGGACAGTACAGCGAGGCGTGGACGGGCGGCATGAAAACCAAACTGGGCCTTGCCGGCGGCAACGGAAGCGACGACGCCGCGTCCGGCGTTGTCGATGACGCGGTCGCCATCCTCAAGGACGGCCCGGTGGATTACACGCTGTTCTTCCGAAACCTTGGCCGGGCCGCCCGCGGCGACCTGCGGCCCGTGCGCGGGATGGTGCTGGACTTGGCCGCCTTCGACGCTTGGGCGGAGCGGTGGCTGGCACTGCAACCCGATGCGGGGCTGATGGACAGTGTGAACCCGGCGTACATTCCGCGGAACCACCTGGTAGAGGAAGCCCTCGCTGCCGGCACGGAAGGAGACTTGGCCCCGCTGCACCGCCTGCTCGAGGCCGTCACCGATCCCTTTACCGAGCGGACCGGGCTGGAGCGCTATACGGAAGGCGCCCCGGAGGACTTCGGCGCCTACATGACCTTTTGCGGGACCTGATCCGCCACGGAATGAGGCCAGCAGCAGGACGACAGGAGGGCGGCAGCCGGAAAACCCGGCTGCCGCCCTCCTGTGAGAAGCCTGCTTCGCTGCGCGAAGGCCTAGGCTACGCGGACCACTGAGTAGCCGCTGAGCCAGCTGATGGAGTGCACCTGCGTGGTGTACCCGTTGACGCCGCCGCTCACAACCTGGCCGTTGCCGGCGTATACGCCCACGTGGCCCGAGGTGATGATCAGGTCGCCGGGTGCCGGGCTGCCGACCACGCTGCCGTACTGGAAGAACTGGGTGGGGGCCAGATCGCCGACACTCTTGCCAACCGAGCGCAGGGCCTTCTCGACCATGGCAGTGCAGTCCTGGCTCACACCGATCTGGCTGTAGGCGGAGGACAGGATGGCGGCCCCGGTCCCGGTGCCAGTGGTGGAAGCCACCGGAGTAACGGAAGCGTAGGACATGTTCATGCCGGTGTTCGCAGGTGCGGTGGCGGCTGCCGCCTGGACTGGCGCCGCTGCAGGGGCTTGAGCAGGTGCTGCCACGTAGCCTGCACCGGGAATCTGGATCTGGTCGCCGGGGTAGATGATGGACGACAGGCCCAGGCCGTTGGCAGCCAGGACGTTGTTCAGGCTGACCCCGTACGCTGCCGAAATCGCACCGAGCGTATCCCCGGAAACGACGGTGTGCACGGTTGTTGCCGCGGCGGCCGGAGCAGCTGCCGGCGCTGCGGCGGCCTGGACAGTAGTTTGGTCAGTAGTGTCCGCGCCAGTCACGCCCGCGTGGGCCGGGGCGCCGACCCCGAAGGCAATGCCGGACGCGGCCGCAACCGCGAGTGCCGGACGGCCCAGCGAACGGGCCTGCGACTTGGCGGTCACGGCGAGGCCCTCGAGCGCAATGGAGCGGGCCGGAGTCGCGCGGTGGCGGGCAGTGGTGAGATTTTTTGACACGATAGATCGCCTCTCCCATGCCTGCGGGGTGAGCTGTCGGGTTCGGGTTGGAGATACCCGGCCGAACACCTCTCCGCAGTGGGCGGAGGAGCTGTTCGACTTAACCCCAAGACCTCAAAAGGTCGTGGAAACTTGGTTCCCCCGTCCCTGCCAGCATGAAAGCGGTTGAATCCCGTGATCAGCGGCAGGGCTCGGCAAACTGATGGGAATGTCCCGTTTTGGGAGGGACACCAGAAGACCATAACCCGCCGACACCGCAATTGTCACGTTTAGATAACATACGAGCTTTGTCTCTCGTATTCTGCAAACGATTGGATATGGCGCATCGCCCGGCATTAGCCCGAGGTTGACCGGGTGGCGGCCTCTCAGGGTAACAAAGCGGGCACGGCCGCCTTTCCGCCCCGGCGTGTCGCCGGTATGCTTCGGGACTATGCGCCTGTTCGTGACCATGCCCAAGTCCCCGCTGATGGGGGGATTGCTCGCTATCGCGGTGGCCGCGACGACGGTGCTGCCTGCCTCCGCGGACGAGCCGCCGCCGCCAGGTGGATACCCGTCCTGGGCCGACGTGCAGCAGGCGCAGTCTTCTGAAGCGGCGAAAGCGGCGGAGATCACCACCATCAACGGGCTGCTGAGCGGTCTCCAGACCCAATCGGAGGCGGCCGGTGACGCCGCCGTCCGGGCGGCCGCGGACTATGCCGCAGCCGACGCCGAGCTGCAGGCGGCATCAACGCGGGTGGATGCATTGTCCGCCCAGGCCGCCCGCGCCAGCGACGAACTGGCCAAGTATCGCAAGGAAATCGGCGCCCTTGCCGTCCAGTCGTATAAGACGGGCGGGACCAATGCCGGGTTCTTCGTGGCCCTGGATGCCCTGGAGAAAAACAGCGTCCAGGGGCTCAACCTCGTCCAGCTCGTGGGCGACAAAACGGCGGCACTGGTGGACAAAGCGGCGGCCGCCGGCAAGGTTGCCGCTTCGCTGGCGGAGCAGGAAAAGGCGGCCCGCAGTGAACGCGAACGCCTGTCCGGGGAAGCAAAAACCAAACTGGACGCGGCCCGCTCCGCCCAGGACACACTCGCCCGGCAGGTCAGTGACGAACAGCAACACAGCAGCGAGCTGACTGCCCAGCTGGCCTCGCTGAAGGGAACGACGGCGGCCCTCGAAGGAGAGTACCGCCAGGGCCAGGCGGCGCTGGCTGCCTATGAAGCAGCCCAGGAAGCCAAGCGCGCCGCTGCTGCGGAACAGGCCCGCCAGCAGGCCGAAGCCGCAGCGCAGGCAGCCGCGGCCGCAGCCCGGCAGCCCAAACCCGCGCCCGCCGCTCCGGCCGGCAACGCGGCAAACCCGGCCCCGCCGGCCGTCCCGGTTCCCGGCAGTCCGCCGCAGCCGGCCGTGCCAAGCCCGCCGCCCGTCGTCGTTCCTTCCGTCCCCGGCGGTGCCGTCAATGATCCGGCCGGTGCCAAGGCCTATGCCTCCGGGCGCCTGGGTTACTTCGGCTGGGGCCCGGACCAGTTCCAGTGCCTGTCCCAGCTGTGGACCAAAGAATCCGGCTGGCTGACCACCGCCACCAACGCCTCCTCCGGTGCTTACGGCATCGCCCAGGCGCTGCCGCCCGGAAAGTACGCCAGCGCCGGAAGCGACTGGCTGACCAGCTACCGGACGCAGATCGACTGGGGGCTCGGCTACATCAGCGACCGCTACGGCTCCCCGTGCGGCGCCTGGAGCCATTCGGTAGCCCTGAACTGGTACTGATTGAGGCGCTAGGCTTTTCGCATGCCGGATTTCGAACGGTTCAGGATGCTGCTCGAAGACGAGCGGGCCCGGCGGCTGGCACTGTTGCCGGCGCTGCGGGCCGATATCGACGCGGCCAACTCGGCGCGCCAGAACTCCAACGTCGACGACGAACACGATCCCGAAGGCGCCACGATCGCCTTCGAACTCTCGCAAGCCTCGGCACTGTTGAAGCAAAGCTCAGCCGGGCTGGACCAGGTGGAGGCAGCCCTGGCCCGCCTGGCCAACGGTACCTACGGCATCTGTGCCGTCTGCGGCGAGCCCATCGCGGACGGCAGGCTCGAAGCACGGCCGTGGACCCCCTTTTGCATCCGGCATGCGTCCGCGGGGCGGGGGCGATGACCGAAATGACCGACGTCGCTGCGGCCGCTGACTTCATCGACCGGACCCTCCGGAACGAGGGAGCCTGGTACCGGGCCGACGAGGTGGCCAACCGGCTGGGCGGGGTGCTGGCCTCCTACGGGTCTTCGATCGGTGCAGTCCGCGGCACCGTCCGCGATGCCCTCCGGAAGTTCAAGGACATGGGCCACGACACCACGGTAATGCTGGCCTCCGCCCTGTGGGGCCAGCCGAAACCCGGCTCACTGCCGGTCTTCGAACGCCGCCTGGCCGCCGTCGTGCTGCTGCAAACGAACGTGCGGTTGCTGCGGCACTCGGACCTGACCAGGCTGGAGGGCTTCCTTCGCTCAGCCCAGGCGGCCGACCTGGCCGAGCCCCTGGTTTCTGACGTCCTGGTGCCCCTGCTGGCAGGCCTGGGCCACCGCGAGCGCCAGCGGGCCTCCGCCGTCCTGGCGCGATGGCGCGAAGACCCGGAGGCCCGGCTCCAAACGGCAGCAGGCCAACTGGAAAAAGAGTTGACGCCGTGAACCGCACCCCACAAGGAGATCCCCATGAGTGAACCTTTTGACCTGGAACGATTTCTCACCGCCCAAGAAAGCGGCGGCACCTACGGGCACGCGCTGGCCGAGCTGCAGCTCGGCAATAAGACCGGCCACTGGATGTGGTTCATTTTTCCCCAGATTGCCGGGCTGGGGCAGAGCGCCACATCCCGCAAATACGCCATCTCATCATTGGCTGAAGCCCGCGTCTACCTGGACCACCACGTGCTGGGTCCAAGGCTGCTCGAGTGCGCCCTGGCTTTGACCACCCATGCCGGCCGTTCGGCGTCGGACATCCTTGGCGGAATCGATGCGCAAAAGCTCCGCTCGTCCATGACACTGTTTCTCCGGGCCGCGCCCGGAGAAACAGTGTTCAAGACGGTCCTGGCCCAATACTTCGATGGCGAACCCGACACCGCCACCGATGACTTGCTGGCCGGCCAGGACGCGGCAGAATAACAGGCCACCCGCCGGGGGCCGTGGAAGGATGCTAGGGCGTGGGGCTGCCGCCGTTGACGTTCAGCGTTTCGCCCACCACGTAGCTTGACTCGGGTGAAGCCAGGAAGACGTAAGCGGGGGCCAGCTCAGCGGGCTGGCCGGCGCGGCCCAGGGGAGTGGACTGGCCGAACTCGGGCAGCGCCTCCTTGGGCTGGCCGCTGCTCACCTGCAGCGGGGTCCAGATGGGCCCCGGTGCCACCGCATTCACCCGGATGCCCTTGGGCGCAAGCTGTTGCGCGAGCCCCTTGGTGAAGTTGTTGATGCTGGCCTTGGTGGTGGCGTAGTCCACCAGGGTTGGCGACGGGTTGTAGGCCTGGATGGACGTGGTGTTGATGATGGTGGACCCGGCAGGCATATGTGGAACGGCAGTCTTGGTCACCCAGAACATGGCGTAGACGTTGGTCTTCAGCGTGTGGTCGAACTGCTCGTCGGAAATGTCCTGCAGGTCCTCTTGGGCAACCTGTTTTCCTGCGTTGTTGACCAGGAGGTCCACCCCGCCCAGCACGGCCACCGCCGTGTCCACCAGTTCGCGGCACGCTGCGGAGTCCTTGAGGTCGCCCGGCACCTTGACCGCCTTGCGGCCTGCTGCCTCAATGATCCCGGCGATGCGCGAGGCGTCTTCCTCTTCCTGGGGCAGGTAGGAAAGCACGACGTCGGCGCCTTCCCTTGCAAAGGCGATGGCCGTTGCGGCACCGATGCCGGAGTCGGCGCCGGTGACGATGGCCCGGCGGCCTTCCAGCCGGCCCGTGCCGCGGTAGGTTTCCTCGCCCAGGTCGGCCCTCGGCTCAAGCTCTGCGTCAAGGCCCGGCTCAGGCTGGTGCTGCTTGGGTGGGGAGATCTTTTCGTAGGCGGTCACGGGGTTGCGGAAGGTGTACTGGTCAGTCATGGTGGTCCTCCTGTTCGCGCGGGAAGCGGGCTGTTCGGTTGCCCGGGCTATGAAGCAGCCTGTCATTGCGGAAGGGCATTCGACAAAAACTAAGCTTGCTTATTGTTCCACCCTAGGCAATCGAAGCCGGCCTGCCAAGCGCGTCACCGCTGGACTTTCACCAGCCTGACCTCGGCAAGGCGGCCGGGGTCGAGCACCGCCTCCATGTAGGTGCAGGCCGGCTGGCGCCGCCGGTCCGTGGGGGATCCGGGGTTCAGCAGCCGAAGCCCGCCCGGAGACACCGTGTCCCAGGGGATATGGCTGTGGCCGAACACCAGGACATCGGCGTCGGGGTACAGCGCTTCGCACCGAAGTTCGCGTCCATTGGCCTGGCCGGTCTCGTGGACCATCGCAAAGCGGACTCCGTCCAGGGTGGCAGTCGCCGTTTCGGGCAGGCGCCGGCGCAGTTCCGGGCCGTCGTTATTGCCATGGACGGCCAGCAGCCGCTTGCTCCGGCGTTCGAATTCGTCCAGCAGGGCAGCCTCCACCCAATCGCCGGCGTGGAACACCACGTCGGCGTTTTCGACGGCGGACCACACCTGTTCCGGCAGGTCCCCGGCGCGTTTGGGTATATGGGTATCGGCGAGCAGGAGGAGGTTCAACGGCATACCGGAATCCTGCCATGCGGCCCTGTTCCGGCGCGTCCCCGCGTCGTACTCTGGGGGCGTGGAGGTGATTGCCATGGAGGCAGCCCAAGGGGACCGGATCGTGGTGCGCGGCAGGAACGTGGGGTCCGCGGACCGGCACGGGGTGGTCCTGGAGGTGCGCGGTCCGGGCGGCGGCCCGCCCTACCTGGTCCGGTTCGACGACGGCCACGAAACGGTCATGTATCCTGGCGGTGATTTCGCCGTCGAGCACGGGCAGGGCACCTGACGCCCCGCCGCTTCACCTGTCAAACTGGGGCAATGGATCATTTCCCGCCCTCCAGCCTGTCGTCCACACCGCCGCCGCGGACCGGCCCCCGCGATCCCGGCGATGCCTGGGTGGAAGGTGACCGCGGCCGGTTCTGGGGCAGGTTCGGGGCTGCCGGCGTCCTGGCCTGGGATCCCACCAGGGGAGTCCTCCTGCAGCACCGTGCCGTGTGGAGCCACAACGGCGGAACATGGGGCTTGCCCGGCGGGGCCCTGCATGAGGGCGAAGAGCCGGTCGACGGCGCGCTCCGGGAGGCCTATGAGGAGGCTTCCGTTCCGCGCGGGCACGTGGAAGTGCTCTTTACCTCCGTGCTGGACCATGGCTACTGGTCCTACACCACCGTGGTGGTCCGTGTCCGGGAACCCTTTGAGCCGGTGATCAGCGATCCGGAAAGCATTGCCCTGCTGTGGATTCCGGTGGCCGAAGTCCACGGCATGGAGCTGCACCCGGGTTTCGCGGCGGCGTGGCCGGACCTGCTGGCGCGGTTGGACGCCGGCGAATCCAGGTAGGCGGCAGCCGGGCCCGCCGGTCCTAGTAGCCCTCGCCGTACTCGGCGGTCACCAGGATGGGCAGATGGTCTGAATTGCCGCGCGGAAGGGTTTCCACGCCGGCGATATCCAGGCCCAGGGACGTGGCGAAGTCGAAATGGCCCTTGAACACCTTGTACCGGGTGTAGGTGCGCCGGTTGCTCAAGGACAGCGCGTACCCGGAGTTCTTCATGTGCATATCCAGGTTCTTGGTGAAGAACGGATAGTTGAAGTCGCCCACCATCAGCGTCATCAGGCCCTTGCCCATGCTCAGCAGTTCGGCGTGGGCTGCGTGGATCTGCTTGCGCCGCAGCGAGTTCGACGCCGTCAGGGGCGCGGCGTGGAACGAACCGATAACCAGTTCGTGGCCGGTTTCGTTGTCCATGACCCGCGTGCCGATCAGCCGCTCATGGGCCGGGGCAAGGACCCTGTCGTGCATGGACTTCTTCAACGCGAAGGACTGCGTATCCAGCGCCGTGAACCTGCTGGTCCGGTAGTAGATAGCCAGTCCCAGCCTGTTCCCCTTGGTGGCATCCGCCAGATGGAGGGGGCCCAGGGTTTCGGGGAGGTCGCTGGAGTCCACCTCCTGGAGGCACAGCGCATCGACGTCGTGATTCCGTGCCAGGGCGAGAAGTTCGCCGCTTGCAGCGTGCTTGCGGAGGTTGTAGCTGATGATGCGCATGAAACACCTCTTTTGAGGGTTGCCGACAGGACCAGTTCCTGAGTGTAGTCCGCTTGGCTGTCGTACCCGCCAACATTTCGTTGCCGTCCGCGTTGCGGCGCGGTGACGGGCGATAGAGTTAGTGGCAATTCACTGAATTTTGCGTAAGGGGCCCGCTTTGACTGCAGACCTGCCCGAACTCGCCGAGGGCAACTTCTACTACCAGGAACTCGGCGGGGGCCGGTTCCGTTCAACCATCCATGCCCAGGGCGCCTGGAACGCCCATGAGCAGCACATGGCCCCGGCATCGGGCCTGATGGCCGACCTCCTGGAACGGCACCAGCCGCGCCACGACATGCGGATGGCCCGGATCAGCTACGAGATCCTTGGGCTGATCCCCGGGGGCGACTTCCGGATCGACACCAGCACCCTGCGGGCCGGCCGGACCATTGAACTGGTACAGGCCGAGCTGGTTGCCGGCGGCCGGACGGCTATCCGCGCCACGGCGTGGCGCATGCTGACCAGCGATACCGGTGCGATAGCAGCGGTGGAGGATGTGGCAATACCCGGTCCGGACGAATGCAAGCCCTATGACGGCTCCGCAGTCTGGCCGGGAGGCTACATTCGTTCCCTTGAGATGCGGGTGGCCGAGGGGCACCGCCCCGGGGCCGGGAAAGTGTGGCTCCGCACCGGGCACCCCCTGACTGACCGCGCCGACAGCGGGGACCTGGCGCGGTTGATGGGAATGGTGGACACCGCCAACGGCATCGCTGCCAGGGTCCCGCCGGGCAAGGACAGCTATGCCTTTCCCAACCTGGACCTGCAGATCCACATGTACCGCCGGCCGCAGGGGGAGTGGCTGGGGCTGGATAACGCGGTCTCCTTTGGCGCCGACGGCATCGGCCTCACGTCCACGGTGCTGCACGACCGGCAGGGCCCTTTCGGCCGGGCAGAACAGATCCTTACACTGCGCAGGACCTGAGTTCGCGGAAGTCCTTCCTGTCCGGAAGGCAGTCCGCGCACCTATGGTGCCTCAATGTATCGCTGAGTATCGTTGTATATCGTTCGCGATTGACGAAGGAGTGCATCATGCGTGGTTCAAACCCTGCAGGCGGTTTCGGCGGGAACAACCTGGACGGAATGTGGCAGATGGTCGAGGAGTTTCGCTCCCGGTTCGAGAAACGGGCTGGGACCCGGGCCGGAAAAGGCGAGGTCCGGGCGGCGGTTATTGCCCTGCTCGCAGAGCGGCCCATGCACGGCTACCAGATCATCCGCGAAATTGAGGAGCGCAGCGGCGGCAGTTGGAAGCCGAGCGCGGGCTCGGTCTACCCCACCTTGCAGCTGCTGGCCGATGAAGGATCCATCAGGGCCGAGGAATCCAACGGCCGGAAAATCTACTCACTGACCGACGCCGGCCGCGAAGAGGCGGCGGACCACCACGGTGCTGCGCCATGGGACCCGGCGGCACCCAACTCCGGAACCGGCTTCGCATCCCTTCCGAAGGCGGGGATCGACCTGGCCCAGGCCGCAGCGCAGGTGGGCCGCACCGGTTCACCGGACCAGGTACAGCAGGCAGTGGCGGTGCTGGCCGAGGCCCGCCGGCGGCTCTACGCCATCCTCGCCCAGGACTGACGCGGGTGGCGTTGACCGTCCGGGACCGGGCCGACCCGGCAAGCCACGTTCGCGAACACCGCGGCCGGTACCGGCGGATCCTCCGCTTCGCCGCCTGGCACCTCGCCACCACGTGGTGGTTCGAACTGCTCCTGCCCAGGGTGGGGTTGAGCCGGATCTCCGCGCGGACGCGATCCCGCAGGATGCAGCACTTCGCACGGCGGTTCCACGACCTGGCCATCGATCTCGGCGGCCTGATGATCAAGGTGGGACAGTTCCTGTCGTCCCGGCTCGACGTCCTCCCGCCGGAAATCACCAAGGAACTCGAAGGGCTTCAGGACGAGGTCCCGCCGGTGGCGTTCCCGCGCATCGCCGCCCTGGCAGCACAGGAACTGGGCGCCCCCGTGGGCCAGGTCTTCGACACCGTGGACGAATCGGCGATTGCGGCCGCTTCCCTGGGCCAGGCCCACCGCGCACGCCTGAACCCCATGGACGCCGAAGATACCGGACTCGACGCCGTGGTCCTGAAAGTGCAGCGCCCGGGCATCGGGGCGATCGTCGACGTCGACCTCACCGCCCTGCGCAAGGTAGCCGGCTGGCTTAGCCATGTCCGGCTTGTCTCCCGCCGTGCGGACATGCCGGCCCTCGTGGAGGAATTCGCGGCAATCAGCCTGCAGGAGATCGACTACCTGCACGAGGCCGTCAACGCCGAACGCTTCGCCGCAGACTTTGCCGGCGATGACAGGGTGGCGGTACCCGAGGTGGTCTGGGAGCGGACCACCCGCCGAGTGCTCACCCTCGAGGACGTCACGGCCATCAAAATCACTGATGCGGGCGCGCTTCGAGCCGCCGGCATCGATCCCGCCTCGGTTGCCCCGGTCTTTGCGGCCGTCATGTTCGACCAACTGTTCACCAACGGGTTCTTCCATGCGGACCCGCATCCGGGAAACATCTTCGTCACCCCGGTCCGTGCAGGCGCGGGGGAAGCCGGCTGGAAGCTGACATTCATCGATTTCGGCATGATGGGCGAGGTCACGGCCTCCACGCGCAGCGGCCTGCGCAAGCTCCTGATCGCCGCAGCCGCCCGTGATGGCAAGGGACTTGTGGCGGCGATCAACGACGTCGGCGTCCTGATGCCGTCGGCGGACAGCGCGGGACTGGAGCGGGCGATGACCCAGCTTTTTGCCCGCTTCGGCGGCATGGGCTTTGCCGAACTCCGCGAGGTGGACCCCCGCGAGTTCCGCGACTTTGCAGTGGAGTTCGGTGACGTGGTCCGCTCGCTGCCATTCCAGCTGCCGGAGAATTTCCTGTTGATCATCCGCGCCATGTCGCTGACCTCAGGCGTGTGCAGCGCCCTGGATGAACGCTTCAACCTCTGGGACTCCGTGGAACCCTACGCGGCGCAACTGCTGCGGACCGAGCGCGGCAATGTGGTCCAGGACGTTGCCCGGCAGGCCCTCGACGCCGCCGGCACCGCCTTCCGCCTGCCCGGCAGGCTGGACTCCCTGGCCGGCCGGCTCGAGGAGGGGTCGCTCGAGGTCGCCGTCCCGCGGCTCGAACGGCAGGCAGCCCGGCTGGAAAGGGCTGCCCGGCGCTCTGGCTCGGCCCTGGTCTTCGGTGCGCTGCTGATCGCGGGCGCCATCGTCCGCGCCGACGACCTGCTCTTCGGCAACGTCCTGATGATCGCCTCATCCGTTCCGCTGCTGCACGCCCTCTGGGCGGGGCGCCGGAGCCGTTAAGGCCCCTGCCGTCGTCGGGCGTAACCTAATGGAGGCCTGTCCGCCGGCCGCCACCGACCCCAGGGAGTTCAGCAACAATGCACCACACCGGTACCCAAGCCCGCACATTGAGCGTGGTGCGGCAGGACGTATCCCTCGGCGCGGAACGGGACCTCGAATTCGGCCTGGAGCTGCTGGCCAGGGCCAGGGCCGGCAGCCTCGGCCCCACCCTTCGCTTGTACCGGCCCGCCCCCACCGTCGCGTTCGGGCAGCGTGACACCCGGCTGCCCGGATTCGAGGCGGCCGCGCGGGCCTGCCTGGACAACGGCTTCGAACCCTTGGTCCGGAGGGCAGGGGGACGCGCCGCCGCCTACCACCAGGGCACCCTGGTGGTGGACCACATCGAACCGGACGCCGACGCCGTTGCCGGGTCCAAAGCCCGGTTCGGCTACTTCGGTGAACTCTTTGCACAAGCCCTGCGGAACGTCGGGGTCCAGGCTGCGGTAGGGGAAATCCCCGGCGAATACTGCCCCGGCGAGTTCAGTGTGCACGGAACCGATGCGGCGGACAGCTCCCGCCGGGTGAAACTGGTGGGCACTGCCCAGCGGGTGGTTTCCGGTGGCTGGCTCTTCAGCTCAGTGATTGTGGTGGAGGATTCCGCCCCGATCCGGAAGGTACTCACGGACAGCTACGCCGCCCTCGGCCTCGACTGGAACCCGGCCACGGCCGGAGCCGCCAACGATCTGGTGCCCGGGCTGGATGTGGCGGCCGTGGAGCGGGCCCTCCTGGAAACGTATGCGGGCCACGCCACCCTGGAAACTGCTTCCTTCAGCAGCCTGGGGGCGTGACCCGCATCAGTTCTTCGGCGCGAAGCCGGAGGTCTCCGGCCGCTTAGGCAGCGAGCCTGCTCTGGACCTCGGCAGCCGACGGGTTGGTGGCAGCGGAGCCGTCCGGAAACAGGACGGTAGGCACAGTACGGTTGCCGCCGTTCAGTTGCTCCACGAGTTCGGCAGTGCCGTCAACTTCTTCGATGTTAATTTCCGTGTAGCCGATGCCCTTCGCGTCCAACTGCTTCTTCAGCCGGTTGCAATAGCCGCACCAAGTGGTGGAAAACATGGTGATGGTGCCGGATTCGGGAGTGAAGTCCACGCGGATCTCCTAAACGTCGCTTGAAAGGTTCCTTACGGTCAACGGTAGCGCGGCCGCCGGTATTCCCGGGCTTTGAGGGGCTGCGGGGCGCCTGGATGACAGTATGTGGCGCCGGTGGCATGCTGGTGCCATGTGTGGACGCTACGTAATGGCACGCGCCGTGGGGGACCTCCTGGCCGAGTTCGACGCCGAGCTGGAGGATGAGGTGAGCATTCCGCCGTCGTGGAATGTTGCACCCACCGACGCCGTCCCCATCGTCCTGGAGAGGCTGGTGGATGATGACTCTGCAGGGGCCAGGCAGGTGCGCCAGTTGCATGTGGCCCGGTGGGGCCTGGTCCCTTCCTGGGCCAAGGATCCCGGAATCGGATCGCGGATGATCAATGCCCGGAGCGAATCCGTGCTGGAGAAGCCGGCGTTCAGGAAGGCAGTGCAGTCGCGGCGCTGTGCCGTCCCCGCCGACGGTTACTACGAATGGAAGCAAGGCCCCGGCAAGTCCAAGCAGCCCTATTACGTGCACCCGGGGAAGGACCACGGGCTGGTTTTCGCCGGCCTGTATGAGTGGTGGAAGGACCCGTCGATTCCTGAAGGGGAACCGGGGCGCTGGCTGCTGTCCACCTCCATCCTCACGGCTGACACGCCACCGCCCGGGACTGAATCAACGATCTTCGGAAAGCTGACAGAGCTGCACGACCGCGTCCCGCTGCCCATGGACAAAGCCACCATGGAGGCCTGGCTGGACCCGCAGGCTGACGACGCCGCTGCCCTTGTGGACCTGGTGCGGTCCGGGGTCAAAGATGCTGCCGCCGACTGGCACGTGGAGTCCGTGGGCAAGGAAGTGGGCAACGTCCGCAACAACGGACCGGACTTGATCCGCCCGGTGGAGGCCCTGTTCTAGCAGCCCCGCCTAGGGTGCGGACGGCCATCACACGGTGACCGTGCCGGCGTCGTCCACGGTCCACGTGGGGTTGTACGCCACTTCCCAGCGGAAGCCGTCAGGGTCCGCGAAGTACCCCGTATAGCCGCCCCAGGGCTGCGTGACGGGTTCGGCGATGATGACGGCGCCCGCAGCCGCGGCCTCTTCCATGACCCGGTCCACGTCCCCCGCGCTTCCCAGGTTGTGGCTCAGGGTGATACAGGGAACGCCGTCCGACGGACTGACGCCTGCTTCCGCCTGCATCTGCCGGGCGTCCCAGAGGGAGAGCACCAGGCCGTGGTTCACCTGGATGAACAGCACCTCCCCGGCCACCTCGCGGTGGACTGGCCAGCCCAGGCCGTCGACATAGAAGGCCCGCGATCGGTCAACGCTGCTGACACCGAGGGAGATAAAGTCGACTCTTGGCTCCATGCTTCGATACTGTCAGATGATGGCGACAATTCAAGGAAACGATCGGGATGCCCAGGCCGACAGGGAACAGCTCGCAGCTGTCCGGGTTGCCGTTGACGAGGTGGATGAACAGATTGTTACCCTCATCGCCCGCCGCGAACGGCTGATCCGGATCGCCGGCACCCTGAAGGGGGACGACGCCGAGGTACGGGCCGCCGGCCGAGTTGAGCGGATCATTGAACACGTCCGGGCCGCGGCCGAGAAAAAGGACATCGACCCGGACATCGTCGAGTCAACCTACCGGGCCATGATCTCCGCGTTCATCGAACTCGAACTGAAGATCCATAAGGAAACCAGCTAAGAAAACCCCTACTGGGATTGCTCCACCGGCACCCCATGCTGGAACTCCCGTCCGTCGGCTTCGCTGAAGGCTGACAGGACGTGCCCTTTCCCGAGCCCGTTCAAGGCCGTTGCGGGAAAGCTCCCGGTAATGGTGCTCTCCGAGTGGGATACACCGGACAGGTCGTAGTCTTCCTCGATTCCCTGGTCCCGGTTGAACGCGTAGCAGGCAATGGCCTCCCCGTTCATGAATTCAATGCACAGCCGTCGCTGCGTTGAATAGTCAGGTGTGGCCCCCATCAGCCCCACCACATAAGCGCCGGTTCCCGGAATGGCGCCATCGATATTGAACGTGGCCACCAGGGTGGAGTCCTGGGTCTTGATGCTTGCCTGCTTCAGGAGTGCGTCATCGGTACTCATGCCATCATCCTGCTCCCTGCTGCACGGTCCGTCCACCCCCGCCTATGTTTTGCCGCCTCCCCGGCGTAGACTGGATTTATTCGAACACATATTCGAATAAGGCATTTGGGAAGTACCGTCCGGGAGGCGCGCATGGGCATGTTCAGCGAGTCCATTGACGTGGCGTGTTCCGCATCCGGGCAGCCTGAATCGCTGACGTGGGCGGGCAAGGATTATCTCGTCTGCGCTGAACCCGTCCGGTGGTATGAACGCCGGCAGTGGTGGGCAGAAGACGCCAGGGCTCCGTTAGGCAGCGGACCAGGAGTGGTTGACCACGAAATCTGGCGAATCCAGGTGCTTCCTGCTGCCGCGCACCATGCTTCAGAACCCCTTACCCTCGACCTCACCCGGCATGTTGGCAGCGGCCGGTGGCGGCTGCTGCGGATCCATGACGCCCTTCGCCCCAGAACAGCATGAGCTTCACCCACCTCCACGTTTCCACAGCATTCAGCGCCCACTACGGCGTCTCCTGGCCGGAGGAACTTGCTCAGGCCGCAGCAAGTGACGGCGCCACAGCCCTGGCCTGCACCGATCGGGACGGCTTGTACGGCACCATCAAACACCTCAAAGCGTGCATGGCTGCGGGCATCGACCCCCTTGTGGGGGTTGACCTTGCGGTCTTCGATGACGACGGTGACCACCGCACGCAGGTAGCCGGCCGGGTGGTGGTGCTGGCCCGCGGGCACAACAATGGTGCCGGGTGCCGTGCGCTGTGCCGGCTGGTTTCCGATGCCCACGCACGGACCTCAGGGAAGGCCGGGGGAACTGTTCCCGTGGCAGTCACCCGCGCCGAGCTTGCCTCCCGGACCCTCGACCCTGTGACCCTCAAGCCGGTGCTGACCGTCCTGGTTGGTCCGGACTCCGACGTCGGAAGGGCCATGGGAGGCCGGCGTTACCTTCGTCCACGGACCCTTTTCAAACAATGGCTGGATGCCATGCCCGCGGGAACCGTCGTTGCAGAAATCGTCTCCCAGCTCAGCGCACCCGGCTCTCCCCTCAGCACCGCCCATGCAGTCCGCATGCTCCGGCTCGCCGAGGAACACCATGTGCCCGCCGTCCTCAGTAATGCTGTGCGGTACTGCGCTGCTGACGGAGCGCCAACCGCAGATGTCCTGGACTCTGCCCGGACGTTGAAGTCCCTGCCGGAACTTGCAGGTGAACCGCTGCTCCAGCCCACCGGCCAGGGATGGCTGAAAACCGCGGACCAGATGCTTGGCCTGGGCAAGGAAATCATTGCCGCTGCTGGGTATGGGGCCGCCGACCTCAAGCAGCTGATGGCCCAAACTGAGGCGCTCGCCGATCTTTGCCGGATGGACCCCAGCACGGACATGGGGTGGAAGCAGCCCGTGGTGCCGGAAGCATCGGTCATTGGTATCACCCAGGATCCAGACGTTGAACTTATCCAGCGGTGCCACGCGGGGATCGGCAGGCGGTTCCCCGGGATCGGCGGACACGACGAAACAACGATGCTGGCACGGTTGGAGCATGAGCTGGGCATCATCCGGAACCTGGGTTTCTCGTCCTACTTCCTGACCGTGGCAGAGGTATCCCGGATGATCCAGGACATGGGAGTCAGGGCGGCAGCCCGTGGGTCCGGGGCATCCAGCCTGGTCAATTACCTGATCGAGGTCAGCCACGTAAATCCCTTGCAGCACGACCTCATCTTTGAACGGTTCCTCTCCAACGACCGCGCCACCCTCCCGGACATCGACATCGACGTCGAAAGCGCTGAACGCCATAACGTTTACCGCCAAATCTTCGAACGCTTCGGTTCCGAGCGCGTCACCCTGATGAGCATGCAAAACGGGTACCGGGCCCGTGGGGCAGTGCGCGACGCAGGAATGGCGCTGGGGATGGACGATGGCGAAGTGGGGGAGATCGCCAAGCAGTTGTGGCGGTTCTCAGCCAGGAAATTCCGCGAAGCGCTGCAGGAAAAACCCGAGCTCCGGGAGTTCGCGGGCCGGGTGGAGCATCGCGACGCCGAAGGAAACCAGCAACTGGACCTGCTGGTGGACCTGACCGAGCGGCTGGACCGGCTGCCCCGGCACATCTCGATGCACCCCTGCGGGGTCATCCTGGGGGACGCCACCCTCCTGGACCGCACACCGGTCCAGCCCAGCGGCCTGGGCCTGCCCATGAGCCAGTTCGATAAACACGACATGGACCCCATGGGAATGCTTAAGCTCGATGTCCTCGGCGTCCGGATGCAAAGCGCCATGGCCTTCGCGGTCCGGGAGGTGATCCGCCTGCACCCCACCAAGGCCGAGGTGGTGGCCGCCGGCCGCCACCCCGCAGGTCCGGACGGCAGTGGACCTGACTACATCGCCGCGGACGGCCGGATCGACCTCAACGCCGTCCCCCTCGACGACGAACCCACCTATGAGCTGATCCGAAGCACCCACACCCTGGGGTGTTTCCAGATCGAATCCCCGGGACAACGGGAACTGATTGGAAAGCTGGCACCCCGGGAATTCAACGACCTCATCATCGACATCTCCCTGTTCCGGCCAGGGCCGATGAAATCGGACATGGTTCGTCCCTTCCTGGAACACCGTCACGGTTTCGCCCCGGAGGTGTACCCGCACCCGGACCTCAAACCGGTACTCCAGGAAACCCATGGAGTGACGGTCTTCCACGAGCAGATCCTCAAGACCTTCCATGTCATGACCGGTTGCGGCCTGGCCCGCGCGGACGAATTCAGGCGCGCCCTCGGCAACGAGGTCCTGGAGGGTGCGGTGGAGGAATTCTTCCGCCGCGAAGCCCGTAACAGAAGCTACTCTCCCGAGGTGGTGGACAAGGTCTGGGGAACACTCAAAGCGTTCGGCAGCTTTGGTTTCTGCAAAGCCCATGGGGCCGCATTTGCCGTACCCACATACCAGTCGGCCTGGCTCAAGACCCACCATCCCGAAGCGTTCCTGGCCGGGCTCTGGGAGCACGATCCCGGAATGTATCCCAAGCGGCTGCTGGTGGCCGAAGCCCGGCGGCTCGGCATCCCCATCCTGCCGCTGGACATCAACCGCAGCCAGGGCGAGTACCGGGTTGAACGGGTGGAGGCAGGCAAGGACCAGGGCAAGCTGGGAATCCGGCTGAGCTTGAACGGGATCTACGGTCTTTCAGCGACTGAATTGAAGCGGATTGTCGCCGGGCAGCCCTACGACTCCCTGGCGGACCTCAGGGCGCGCTCGCGGCTCAGCAAGCCCAGTATCAGGCGCCTCGCGCAGTTGGGCGCCTTTGATTCACTGCACCGTGAAGCCGGAGGACAGGCCAACCGGGCAGACCTTGTACAGCACCTCCAACAACTCCAAGAAGGCAAGGGGGCACGCAAGGGTGTGGAAGTCCTGGATGGCCAACTGTCATTTCCCCTGGGCGATGTTGAACTGCGGAATATCAAACCAGGGCTGCCGGCACCCACCCTGGTGGAAAACGTCAGGGCCGAACTCGATCTCATGGCCGTCGATGTCAGCAGCCACCTGATGGACAGCCACCGGCCATTGCTGGACAGGCTCGGCGTCACCACCGCCGACTCCCTGCTCAGCCTTCGCAATGGCACCGAGGTCCTGGTGGCCGGTGTCCGGGTGGCAACCCAGACCCCTCCGATGCGCGGCGGCAGGCGGGTGGTTTTCATCAGCATCGACGACGGCACCGGCTGCGTGGACTCGGTCTTCTTCCATGAGGCGCAGGAAAGCGCGGGACCCCTCCTTTTTGGTACCCGTTTGCTGCTGATCCGCGGCACCACCCGAAGGACCGGCCCCCGGGGCATCAGCCTGAGCGCGAGCATGGCCTGGGACCTGGCAAGGACAGAGACTTTGCCGTTCCCGGACTCAACACCTCCTCCGGACTCCGGCGGCCCGCATCCCCTGGACGGCATCAGCCGGGCACTGGCCATCACCGGTTTCAGCGGCTGAACCCCGTCCCGGGCACCGTGTGCCGCGTTGGTTGCCCCTGCCGGAACCGATAGCATTGACGGTGGCTGGCTGTGGTCCCCGTACGCCACAAGCTATGAAGCCGAACTTTGAATAGGAGACACCCGTGTCAGATGCCCAGCAGATCACCCTTCTCGTCGATGGCGAAGAGACCAAGGTGACTACCGGGACAACCGGTGCGGAACTCTTCTTTGAGCGCCGCGACGTTGTTGTAGCCCGCGTCAACGGCGAACTGAAGGACCTGGACCAGGAACTTCCCGAGGGCGCCGAGGTGGAGGGCGTCACCATTGATTCCCCCGACGGCCTGAACGTCCTGCGCCACTCCACCGCCCACGTGATGGCCCAGGCTGTGCAGCAGCTGCGGCCCGACGCCAAGCTTGGCATCGGCCCCTACATCACCGATGGGTTCTACTTCGACTTCGATGTTGCCGAGCCCTTCACACCCGAGGACCTCAAGACCCTCGAAAAGATGATGCAGAAGATCATCAACCAGAACCAGAAGTTCGTCCGCCGCGTGGTCAGCGAGGACGAGGCCCGGGAGGCCATGAAGAACGAGCCCTACAAGCTCGAGCTGCTCGGCAAGAAGAACGAGGCCGCCGAGGCCGGGGAGGGTGTGAACGTCGAGGTCGGCGCCGGCGACATCACCATCTACGACAACGTGGAGCGCAAGGAAGGCACCACCGTCTGGTGCGATCTCTGCCGCGGCCCGCACCTGCCCAACACCAAGCTCATCTCCAACGCGTTCGCACTGACCCGCTCCTCCTCTGCCTACTGGCTGGGCAACCAGAAGAACCAGCAGCTGCAACGCATCTACGGCACCGCCTGGCCCACCAAGGAAGCCCTGAAGGCCTACCAGGAGCGCATCGCCGAGGCCGAGCGCCGCGACCACCGCAAGCTCGGCTCTGAACTTGACCTGTTCTCCTTCCCCGACGAGCTCGGCTCCGGCCTGCCCGTCTTCCACCCCAAGGGCGGCATCATCCGCAAGGAGATGGAGGACTACTCCCGCCAGCGCCACGTCGAAGCAGGCTACGAGTTCGTCTACACCCCGCACATCACCAAGGGCCACCTGTACGAGGTCTCCGGGCACCTGGACTGGTACAAGGACGGCATGTTCCCTGCCATGCACGTGGACGCCGAACTCAACGAGGACGGCACCGTGCGCAAGCCCGGCCAGGACTACTACCTGAAGCCGATGAACTGCCCCATGCACAACCTCATCTTCCGCTCCCGCGGCCGGTCCTACCGCGAACTGCCGCTGCGGCTGTTCGAATTCGGTTCGGTCTACCGGTACGAGAAGTCCGGCGTGGTGCACGGCCTCACCCGCGTCCGCGGCATGACACAGGACGACGCCCACATCTACTGCACCCGCGAGCAGATGAAGGACGAGCTCACCAAGACCCTGACCTTCGTCCTGGACCTGCTCAAGGACTACGGGCTCAATGACTTCTACCTGGAACTGTCCACCAAGGACCCGGAGAAGTACGTAGGCGACGACGCCACCTGGGAGGAAGCGACCAGGACCCTCGCCGAGGTGGCGCAGGAGTCCGGGCTGGAACTGGTGCCGGATCCGGGCGGAGCCGCGTTCTACGGACCCAAGATCTCCGTGCAGGCCAAGGATGCGCTGGGCCGGACCTGGCAGATGTCCACCATCCAGCTGGACTTCAACCTGCCCGAACGGTTCGAACTCGAGTTCCAGGCCGCGGACGGAACCCGCCAGCGCCCCGTGATGATCCACCGTGCGCTGTTCGGATCCGTGGAGCGGTTCATGGGCGTCCTGACCGAGCACTACGCCGGCGCGTTCCCCGCCTGGCTGGCCCCGGTCCAGGTGGTGGGCATTCCCGTGGCGGAGGCCTTCAACGAGTACATGTTCGACGTCGTCGACGAGCTTAAGGCGGCGGGCATCCGCGCCGAGGTGGACACGTCCACGGACCGGTTCCCCAAGAAGATCCGTACGGCCAGCAAGGACAAGATCCCGTTCGTGCTCATCGCGGGCGGCGACGACGCGGAGGCGGGAGCGGTGTCCTTCCGGTTCCGGGACGGCAGCCAGGACAACGGCGTGCCCGTGGCGGAAGCTGTCAAACGGATTACCGAAGCCGTTCGTAACCGGACCAGCTAGCCGAACGGAAACAGGACAGTGCAGGAGAACACAGGCGCAGGTTATCCAGGTGATGCCGGCGTTACCGACGACTTTGCCCTCGCCGGTGTCCCGGACGCCTTCCAGCGCCTGTGGACTCCGCACCGCATGGCCTACATCAAGGGCGGCCAGCACCAGTTCAAGAACGAAAACGACTGCCCGTTCTGCGTTGGCCCGGGCCGCACTGACGAAGAGGCACTCATCGTCCACCGCGGCCGGACCTGCTACGTGGTGCTGAACCTGTTTCCGTACAACCCCGGCCACCTGCTGGTATGCCCCTACCGGCACATCCCGGACTACACGGACCTGACCCTTGAGGAAACAGCTGAGTTCGCCGACCTGACCCAGACGGCCATGCGGGTCCTGCGCAAGGTGGCCAATCCAGGCGGTTTCAACCTGGGCATGAACCAGGGTGTTGTGGGCGGAGCCGGCATTTCCGCCCACCTGCACCAGCACATCGTTCCGCGCTGGGGCGGCGACGGCAACTTCTTCCCGATCATTGCCCAGACCAAGGCCATCACCCAGACCCTCGACGAGGTCCGGCAACAAGTGGCTGACGCCTGGCCCGGGGAGTCGGATGCTGAATAGGCATGCGCGCGGGTTCTTCACCGCCGTGTTCACCCCGCTGGCCCGGTGGCTGCTTCGGATAGGGGTTTCCCCGGACGCGGTAACCATCGTCGGAACCCTCGGCGTGGCGGTGGGGGCCCTGGCGTTCTACCCGCTGGGCCAGCTGTTCTGGGGAACGCTCTTCATTACCGCGTTCATCTTCTCCGACGTCCTGGACGGCATCATGGCCCGGATGCAGAACGTGAAGAGCCGCTGGGGCAACTTCCTTGACTCCACCCTGGACCGGATCGCCGATGGCGCGCTCTTTGCCGGGGTGGCCGTCTGGTTCTACACCGGCGGCAACAATGCCACCATCGCAACGGCAGCCTTGGTCTGCCTGGTCCTGGGCATGGTCGTCTCGTACGCCCGCGCCAAGGCCGAATCGCTGGGTTTCACGGCCAACGTGGGGATCGCCGAGCGGGCCGAACGCCTGGTATCCGTCCTGGTAGTCACGGGCCTCACCGGCCTGGGGCTCCCCACGGTGGTGCTCCTGGCGACCCTGTTCCTCCTCGCGGCGGCCAGCCTTGTTACGGTGGTCCAGCGCGTCATCTCCGTGCGCCGGCAGGCATTGGCGGAGCCTACGCCGGCTGATTAGACATGATTAAGCCCGCCGGGCACCGGGGGACTAGTATAAATACTGCCCGGTCAATGGACCCGGCAATCCGTGCGTGCTCGTCCGGCAGTTGCCGCCGCATGCCCGGCGAAGTTCATCTGTCTACCCATAGGGGTTTTTGTGTCTACACCTGATGTAAGCAACGAGGCCGGTTCGTCCGCGAACAGCGTCACCGGCAGCAGCCGCGTGAAGCGTGGCATGGCCGAGATGCTCAAGGGCGGCGTCATCATGGACGTCGTCAACGTCGAACAAGCCCGCATCGCCGAGGACGCCGGTGCCGTTGCCGTCATGGCGCTGGAACGCGTTCCGGCCGACATCCGCGCCCAGGGCGGCGTATCCCGGATGTCCGATCCCGACATGATCGACCAGATCATCGACGCCGTGTCCATCCCCGTGATGGCGAAGGCCCGCATCGGCCACTTCGTCGAGGCCCAGATCCTGCAGTCCCTCGGTGTCGACTACATCGACGAGTCCGAGGTCCTCACCCCGGCCGACTACATCAACCACATCGACAAGTGGAACTTCAAGGTTCCCTTCGTCTGTGGCGCCACCAACCTCGGTGAGGCCCTGCGCCGCATCAACGAGGGCGCGGCCATGATCCGCTCCAAGGGTGAGGCCGGTACCGGCGACGTCTCCAACGCCACCGGACACATGCGCAAGATCCGCTCCGAGATCGCACGGCTGTCCTCCCTGCCCGAGGACGAGCTCTACGTCGCGGCCAAGGAGCTGCAGGCCCCGTACGAACTGGTCAAGGAAGTTGCCGCGGCTGGCAAGCTCCCCGTCGTCCTGTTCACGGCCGGCGGCATCGCCACCCCCGCTGACGCCGCCATGATGATGCAGCTCGGCGCCGACGGCGTCTTCGTCGGATCCGGCATCTTCAAGTCCGGCAACCCCGCCCAGCGCGCCGCCGCCGTCGTGAAGGCCACCACCTTCTACGATGACCCCGACGTCATCGCCAAGGCCTCCCGCGGCCTCGGTGAAGCCATGGTGGGCATCAACGTCGACGAGATCCCCCAGCCGCACCGCCTTGCTGAGCGCGGCTGGTAACTTTCTCTGTCGCCCCTCTGGAGCGCCTGGCCGCGCTGATCCTCTGCGTGCTATTCCCCGCCTCCCGCTGCCGCTATTATCGCGGGGGCTGGGGCGGGGCCCCTTTTACGCACGCTGCCGGATCACCACCGCCTGGCGCATGTGGTCGCCTTGCTTTCTGTTGTGATTGACGACGCCGGTTCCCCACCTTTCTTGGTGGGGGACCGGCGTCGTTCTTTTTAAATCGATTGCTCCGTAACTGCCGTTTTGGGGCCTGAAAACGGCAGTTACTCAGCAGTCGATAGGGTTATTCGAGGCCGCGGCGCTTGAGCAGGGGTTCGAGGTTGGCTTCCCGGCCCCTGAAGATCCGGAACGATTCCAGCGGATCACGGCTGTTGCCCCTGGCGAGCAGTTCCGTGCGGAAGCGTTCGCCGTTACCCCTCGTCAGCCCGCCGTTCTCCCTGAACCAGTCCACGGTTTCGGCGTCCAGCACCTCACTCCAGATGTAGGAGTAGTAGCCTGCGGCGTATCCCGCCCCCGCGAAGATGTGCTGGAAGTACCCTGTCCGGTAGCGCGGCGGGATCAGGCGGTGGGCTACACCGGCTGCTGCGAGGGCCTTCGCTTCAAAGGCCAGCGCGTCCTCGGGGACATCTCCCGGCTCCAGCACATGCCATGCCAGGTCAAGAAGGGCAGCTCCCAGGTACTCGGTGGTGGCAAAACCTTCACCCCACAGCCGGGATTCCTCCAGCCGGTCCACGACGGCCTTGGGCAACGGCTCCCCGGTCACGTGGTGACGGGCGTAGTGGGACAGCACCTCGGGCCACATGATCCACATCTCGTTGACCTGGGACGGGTACTCGACAAAATCCCGCGGCACCGACGTCCCGGCGAACCGCGGATAGGTCACCTTGGAGAACAAGCCGTGCAGGGCGTGGCCAAACTCGTGGAACAGCGTCCGCAGCTCATCCAAGGTGAGCAGCGTCGGTTCACCGGCGGCCGGTTTGGAAATGTTGAGCGTGTTGATGACCACGGGCCGGGTGCCCATCAGCGCCGACTGGTCCACCAGCGAGTTCATCCAGGCGCCGCCCCGCTTGGTTTCCCGGGCGTAGTAGTCGCCGAGGAACAGCCCCAAGCCGGTCCCGTCGTCATTGCGGACCTCCCAGATGCGAACGTCCGGGTGGTAGCCCTGAAGGTCTGCCCGCTCGTGGAAAGTGATCCCGTACAGCGCCGTGGCAGCAAAGAAGACGCCGTCCGTGATGACCCGGTCCAGCTCGAAATACGGACGCAAGGCCTGTTCGTCGACGTCGTACTTCTCCCGCCGCACCTTGGCGGCGTAGTAGGCCCAGTCCCAAGGCTCCAGGGGATGTCCGGCAGCTTCCGCCAAGGCTGCCGCCTCGGCATCGGCGTTGCGGACGGCAGCCGGAGCCATCCGGTTCAGCATGGTCTGGACCGCCCGGAAATCGGGCGCCGTCTGCCGGTCCGCCACCAGTTCGGCATAATTGGCGAAGTCCAGCAGTCGGGCCTTCTCAGCCCGCAGCCCGGCCATGCACCGGGCCAAGTCCAGGACGTCGAGGCTGCTGCCGTCGCTTCCGCGGACCACGGAAGCTTCGAACAGGCGGCGCCGGACATTCCGGTTCTGGAGCGCTGCCAGTGCCGGCTGGTTGCCTGGCTGGATGAGGGTGAGCAGGAAACCGCCATCGTGCCCGGCAGCCCGGGCCGCTTCCGCAGCACTTGCCACGTCGTCGGCCGGCAGGCCCGCCAGGTCCCCGGCATCCTCAAGCCACAGTGCGGCCGACTTCATCCCGTCCTTCACCCGCTGCCCGAATTCGGTGCCCAGCCGGGCCAGTTCGGCGTTGATGGCACGCAGCCGTTCCTGGCCCGGGCCGTCGAGCTGGATCCCTGACTGGCGGAACTCCTTGAGGTATTCCTCCACCAGGCGCGCTGACTCCGGATCGCAGCCGCCGGTCTCGATCGCGGCAAACCTGTCAAACAGTGCACGGTTGAGGAAGATCGCGTCCTGGTGGGCGGAGAACATGGGGGACAGTTCCGTTTCGAGTTCCCTGATCCGCGGCGAGGCGTCGGCGGAGACCAGCGTGAAGAACGCCGCCGCCGCCCGGTTCAGCAGTTGCCCTGAGCGTTCCATGGCCAGCGCAGTATTTTCGAAGGTCGCCGCCTCTGCGGAGGCGGTGATGGCATTGATCCCGCGCAAATGTTCCGACAGCCCGGCCTCAACGGCTTCACCATAATGCTCCGCGGTGAGGAGTGCGAAGGGCGGCAAGCCATAGGGCAGGGGACTGGCGGTAAGGAGCGGGTTCGTCATGGGGTAAACCTTTCACGGCAGGCCACGCTTCTCAATTACCCGAAAGAGCCGCCGCAGCGCGGCGGCATCCCTAGAATTGCGAATGCGGGCCATGAAGGCCGGCACTTTGCGGGTCCACTGCATGGATCCGCAGCAGGTTGTCAGCACGAAGGGATCCAGCCAATGACCAAGCCTGCCAAGAGGCCACGAGCCGCCGTCATGGGCATGCCCCTCCGCTGGCTGGGCCCGGGTGGGGTGCTGGCGTTGGTGGTGGCGTACGGCGTGTTCTGGTACGCGGTGCGTCCGGCCGGGGAACCCGTCCTTGGGTACGTGGGCCAACTTTTCGGCGGGGAGTCCGTCCTTTTGTACTCGATCGCACTGATCCTGGTCAGCACGCTCCCGCACGTCGAACCGATATTTGGCGGGATTGATCACGCAGCCATCTGGCATCGCAGGGCCGCAATCACCGCAACCGTCCTGTTGGTGCCGCACATTGAACTCGCGGCCAGCCCCGAAGCCACGAGCCTGGGCAAAACGCTGGCCGTGGTGGGCATCTGCGGCCTTATTGCGCTCGTGGTGTGGGCTATCCTGCCGCGGTGGCGGACCATGCTTCCAGCGGCCGCCCGCCGCGTGGTCACCGCGTCGCTGCAGACCCGGCCATTCCAGCTTGCCGGCCGGGTGCTGGGAGGCTACGAACGCTGGCGCGGCTTCCACCGGCTGACCGGGCTGTTCGTGGCTGCTGGATTCCTGCACGGCCTGCTGGATGCCAGCGCTTTCGAGGCGGCCCCGGTGTTGCGGTGGAGCTACGTGGCAATCGGGGCAACAGGGCTGGTGTTCTATACCTATCGGGAGCTGCTCTCACGCCACTTCCTGCCGCACCACGACTACCAGGTGTCAGGTGTCCGGACAGTCGCGGCGGACCTGGTGGAGGTCGCCCTCCGCCCCCTGGGGAAGCCGTTGACCTTCAAGCCCGGGCAGTTCGCCATGATCTACCTGGAAACGGCAGAAGGCTGGCAGCGGCATCCCTTCTCCATTTCGGGGCCTGCCGGCGAGGGCGGCATCAGCATCACCGTGAAGGCGCTGGGCGACCACACCACCAGGCTTCCGGACGTCATCCAGCCAGGTATGCCGGCGGTGGTCGGTGGCCCCTACGGCCGCTTCGACCGGCACCGCGGCACGGCCGACCAGGTTTGGATCGCGGGCGGTGTGGGCATCACGCCTTTCCTGAGCTGGCTCCGGTCACTCGACGCGGACCTGCACGAAAACGTTCACTTCTTCGTCACGTCGGCGGGACCATCCCCGTTTGCCGACGAGATCGCCGACGTGGCCAGGAACCATCCGCGGCTCACGGTGCATGTGGTGGACACTGAGTCGGACGGTCGCCTGACCCCCGAGGCGGTCCTGGCCGCGGCCGGCACCGACCCACGGAGGCTCTCGGTGTTCATGGGCGGCCCGGACGCCATGCTCCGCCAGTTCCGGAAGGCCTTCCGGGCAGCCGGGGTCCGCCGGGCGAACATCCACCGTGAGTATTTCCAGTGGCGCTAGGCGGGGCTGTGCTGCCTGACGCGAAAGGGGTTTAGCGGGGCCTTCGGGCGGCGTGCTCCCGCGCCAGGACAGCATAGGCGTCGTCAGGCGATCCGGGGGAGAAACTGCCGAACTTGCGTTCAGCGGCTGTCCGGATGAGGAAGTCGGCAATGGCCGGGTTCTTGGGCAGCAAGGAACCGTGCAGGTAGCTGGCCACGATGTTCCGGTACCGGGCACCTTCGTGGCCGTCGTTGCTGTTGTTGCCTGTCCCTTTGGCGACCGTGCCGAGGGGCCGTACACCGCTGCCAAGGGTGGTTTGTCCGCTGTGGTTTTCGTAGCCGAGGACTTCGCCGAACTCGGTGGTTGACACTTTGACGTTGCCGATCAGGCGTTCATCCGTGCCGTGTGTTTCCACGTCCAGGATGCCGATGCCCGGGATCACGGCACCGGTGCGGGTCTTGAAGAACCGGCCGAAGAGCTGGTAGAGGCCGCAGATGACGAGCATGGGCGCGCCGTCCTCGGCCAGTTCCCGCAATTCGCCGGCCCGGGCCTGCAGATCGTCCTGGATGACCAGCTGCCCGCTGTCCTGGCCGCCGCCGCCAACGATGATGTCCACGGCTTCTGGAAAAGGATCGCCGACGTTGTATTCAAGGACTTCGGGCGTGTAGCCGTGCCAGGCGATGCGGCGCTGCAGGACCAGGGCGTTGCCCCAGTCGCCGTAGATGTTCATGTCGCGGGGATAGAGCTGTACCACGCGGAGCGTGCCCTTGGACTGATCGGCGTCGGTCGATGCTTCGGCAGGATTCACGAGACAACCTCCACGGTGGTGATTTTGGCCAGCTCACGGCGGATGGCCAGCATGGCGGTGTACGTGCAGAAGATCCGCTTGGGCTTCCCGCGGCCTTCCCTGATGAAAGCCGCCAGCGCGGGTGCGATCTCCGGCTGGACGGCGCCGATGCGGACGTCGTCGTACTGCAGCCGGAGCGCCATGTCATAGGCCCTGGAACCGGTCAGCTGGTCAACGCCTTCGGCCCGGAGCGAATCGAATTCCACATCCCACAGCCAGGACATGTCGCGGCCGTCGGCGTAGTTGTCGTTGATGGCGATCATGGTGGCGTACCCACCCGGCGGAAACGACTTCAGCCCCAGCCGGAAACCACTGGGGTTCTTCACCAGCACCAGGTCCAGCGGCTGGCCGTCCACGGTCAGGCTTTCGCCGCGCCCAAACGCGGGCGCCACCCGGGACAGCGCCTCCAGCAAGGTGGCATGGTTGGCGGTGGCGGCACCGCCGCCGCAGATGCTGCGGGCCAGCGTCAAGGCGGCCGCGGCGTTGAAGATGTTGTACACGCCGCGCAGCTTCATCGCCGTGGTGACCGTGCCGCCGTCGTACGCAAACTCGGCGCTGTCAGCGCCCACCTTCAGCAGTACGACGTCGGCAGGCGGCTTCTGCGGCAGGTCCGCCGGAGCGGGGCTGCCGGGAGCTGCGCGCATGTCGTCGTCGTTGGGAAAGGTGCCCAACAGCGATTCGTCCAGGCCGAAGTACTTGACCTCCTGGCCGGTAAGGGTGTCCGCGATCCGCGCCACCCTCGGGTCCTCGCGGTTCAGCACGACTGTTGCGGTGGTCTTGGCGGCGATGTGCTGGAGCAGCTGTGCGGTTTTGTCGATCTCGCCAAAGCGGTCCAGCTGGTCCCGCAACACGTTCAGCAGCAGGCAGTAACGGGGCGGGACGCTGTTCACGAAGTGCACCGCGTGGGCTTCGTCGAGTTCCAGGACCGCGACGTCGGCGTCCAGCCTGCCACGCCAGTCCACTTCGCCCAGGAGTGCTGCCGCCACGCCCCGGGTGAAGTTGCTGCCGGTGCGGTTGGTGAACACCTTCAGCCCCTGGCTTTCCAGCAGTTCAACCACCATTTTTGTGGTGGTGGTCTTGCCGTTGGTGCCACTAACGACTGCAACGCCGTGGGGGAGGGTGCTGAGCGTCCGCCGCATGAACCCGGGATCGATTTTCTCGACCACCAGGCCCGGCAGGGCCGAACCGCCGCCCCGAAGCCGGGACACCCGGCGGACCAGCTTGCCGAGCGGAACACTGAAGAAGACCATGTTTTGAATATATCCCAGCAACGGCATGCAACCCCCGGCGGGGATTGGTGGGCGGGCCGCAGCTGAGGGGCATGGCCGTATGCTGGAGGGATGACAAATCCCCCTTCAGCTGCTCCTGCGCGCGTGGGATCCGGCCTGCGGATCGGCGTCCTGGCCCTGCAGGGCGACTTCCGTGAGCATCTGCATGCGGCCGAGGCCACCGGCGCCCGCGGCGTGCCGGTGCGGCGCCCCCAGGAGCTGGACGGCCTGGACGGCCTCATTATCCCCGGCGGCGAATCGACCACCATCGATAAGCTCGCCCGGGCCTTCGACCTCGCCGATCCGCTCCGGAAGTACATCGCCGAAGGGCTGCCCGTGTACGGGTCCTGTGCCGGCATGATCCTGCTCGCATCGGACATCGCCGATCCGGCAACCGACCTCTCCGGCGCCCCGCAGCAGACGTTCGGAGGACTGGACATTACCGTCCGCCGCAACGCGTTCGGCCGCCAGCGTGAGTCCTTCGAAACGGATCTGGACTTCAAGGGGCTGGAGTTCAGCGCCACCGAATCTGGTGTGGCGCCGGTGCACGCCGTTTTCATCCGCGGCCCGTGGGTGGAGCGGGTGGGCCCGGACGTGGAGGTCCTCGCCCAGGTTGAACCGGCGGACCCGGAGCATGCCTCCCACGCCGTCCCGCTGCCCGGGGCGGCTAGAATTGTGGCAGTGCGTTCCGGCCAGCTGCTGGCCACCTCCTTCCACCCGGAAGTGACCGGCGAAAAACGCGTACACGAACTTTTTATCCGCATGATCAGAGGAGAAGCGTAAAGCATGTCAGGCCACTCCAAATGGGCGACGACCAAGCACAAAAAGGCGATTATTGACAGCCGACGCGCAAAGTCGTTCGCCAAGCTGATCAAGAACATCGAAGTTGCCGCCCGGATGGGCGGACCGGACCTCGCGGGCAACCCCGGCCTGGAACTTGCGGTGACCAAGGCCAAGAAAACGTCGGTCCCCAACGACAACATCGACCGCGCCATCAAGCGCGGCGCCGGCCTCACCGGCGAAGTGGTGGACTACACCGAGATCATGTACGAGGCCCGCGGCCCGCAGGGCTCTGCCCTTCTGATCGAGTGCCTTACGGACAACAAGAACCGCGCAGCCTCCGAGGTGCGCCTGGCCATCTCCCGCAACGGCGGCACCATTGCCGACCCCGGGTCCGTCAGCTACCTCTTCACCCGCAAGGGCGTGGTCAACCTCCCCAAGAACGGCCTGAGCGAGGACGATGTCCTGATGGCCGTGCTGGACGCGGGTGCCGAGGAAGTCAAGGACAACGGCGAAACCTTCGAGATCCACTCGGAACCGGGTGATCTGCAGGCCATCCGCGAGGCACTGAAGGAAGCCGGCATCGAGTACGACACCGATGAGGTGGAGTTCGTCCCCTCGATGCAGGTGGAGCTGGATGTCGACGGCGCCCGCAAGTTCCTGAAGCTGGCTGACGCCCTCGAAGACCTCGACGACGTCCAGAACGTTTACAGCAACGCCGACCTCAGCGACGAAGTCCAGGCTGCCCTGGAATCAGAGTGACGTCCCGCCTTGGCAACTGAGGCCCGGCACTACCGGTGACGCTCCGCGTCCTGGGCGTCGACCCCGGCCTGACCCGTTGCGGGATCGGTGTGGTGGATGTCGAGCGGAACCGCAGGGCCACGATGGTGGCCGTAGGGGTGGTGGGCACGTCGCCTGACGAATCGCTGGACCGGCGGCTCCTGGTGATCGCCACTGCCATTGACGAATGGCTGGACCGGTACGAACCCCAGGTCCTCGCCGTTGAACGCGTCTTCTCGCAGCTGAACGTCAGCACCGTCATGGGTGTGGCCCAGGCGTCCGGCGTCGTGATTGCGGCGGCCGCCCGCCGCGGCATCCCGGTGGCGCTTCACACGCCGTCGGAAGTGAAGGCCGCGGTGACCGGGAGCGGCTCGTCCAACAAGGACGCCGTGACCAAGCTGGTCACCAAGATCCTGCGCCTGGACGCCCCGCCGCGCCCGGCCGACGCCGCCGACGCGCTGGCGCTGGCCATCACCCACGCGTGGCGGGCAGGAAGCGGCGCGGCCGTGGCAACGACCGGTCCGGGCAGTTCATCCTTGACCCCTGCCCAACGGGCGTGGGCCGAGGCGGAGGCCAAGGCGCGCCGCGCACGCTGAATGTCCCCGCCGCTTGCTAGGGTATTCGTAGATATGTTCGGATAAGCCGGGTGCTCACTGTGAGGCCGGCGATACAACGGGAGCCCGGCCTTGATCAGTTTCCTCCGCGGAACCGTAGCGCACGTTGGCCTGTCCACGGCCGTCATCGACCTCAACGGCGCCGGGATGAGCGTGCACGCCACGCCGCAGACGCTCAGCCGGCTGCACGTGGGCGACCAAGGGCAACTGTTCACCTCCCTGATCGTCCGGGAGGATTCGCTCACGCTTTTCGGCTTTGCCTCCGACGACGAACGTGAGGTTTTTGACGTCCTGCTCAGCGTCAGCGGCGTCGGCCCAAGGCTTGCCCTTGCGGTGCTGGCGGTCCACGAGCCCGAGGCGATCCGGGTTGCCGCGCACACAGGGGACAGCAAGACCTTCACCAAGGTCCCGGGGATCGGTCCGAAGGTGGCGGGCCGGATCGTGCTGGAGCTGGCCGGCAAGCTTGTCCCGCACGGGACCGCCCCCGCTGCCGGTGCCGCCACCCCGGCCGAGGCCGCCTGGAAGCCGCAGGTGATCGCCGCCATGACCAGCCTTGGCTGGTCCGAAAAAGATGCGTCGGGCAGCATCGACAAAGCCCTGGCTGACGAGCCGGAGGTCTCCTTCCGCGGCAACGTTCCGGAGATCCTGCGCACCACGCTCCGTTGGCTGGGCCAGGACGGTGCCCGGGCCGGCAACCGCGTAGGCACCCGTGGCTGAACCGTCACTGGTTGCAGCGGGGGAGGAGCCGGAAGAGCGGGCCATCGAGGCAGCGCTGCGGCCCAAGAACCTGGATGACTTTGTTGGCCAGCACCGTGTCCGCAAGCAGCTGTCCCTGGTGCTGCAGGCCTCCCGGATGCGCGGGCGGACGGCGGACCACGTGCTCTTTTCCGGGCCGCCCGGCCTCGGCAAGACCACGCTGGCCATGATCGTTGCCGCGGAGATGAACGCTCCCTTGCGCCTTAGCAGCGGACCTGCCATCCAACACGCCGGCGACCTCGCAGCCATCCTGTCCTCCCTGTCGGAGGGGGAGGTGTTGTTCCTGGACGAAATCCACCGCATGTCCCGGCCGGCCGAGGAAATGCTGTACATGGCGATGGAAGACTTCCGGGTGGACATCGTGGTGGGCAAGGGCGCCGGCGCCACCGCCATCCCGCTCGAGCTGCCGCCGTTCACCCTGGTGGGTGCCACCACCCGCGCGGGCCTGCTCCCGGGGCCGCTCCGGGACCGGTTCGGCTTTACCGGCCACCTTGAGTTCTATTCCGTTCCGGAGCTTGAGCTGGTCCTGCGGCGTTCTGCCGGCTTGCTTGACTTGAAGGTCAACTCCGCGGGATTCGCCGAAATCGCCTGCCGCTCCCGCGGCACCCCCCGCATCGCCAACCGGCTCCTGCGCCGCGTCCGGGACTGGGCCCTGGTCCACGGCATCGAGCAGATCGACTCCCGCGCCGCATCCGCAGCCCTGGACATGTATGAAGTGGACAAGAAGGGACTGGACCGGCTGGACCGTGCCGTCCTCGATGCCCTCATCACCAAGTTTGGCGGCGGCCCGGTGGGCCTGTCCACGCTCGCCATCGCCGTCGGTGAAGAAACCGAAACCGTTGAAACGGTGGCGGAACCCTTCCTGGTCCGCGAGGGGCTGCTGGGACGGACCCCGCGCGGCCGGATCGCCATGGCACCTGCGTGGACGCACCTGGGTTACGCCATCCCGCCGGGGGTCTTCGCGCAGGAACAGCTGGACCTTTTCGATTCCGGGGAAGAAGCCGCAAACGCCGGGGAATGGGCCCCGGAAGGTCAATAGCAGGCTCCCTTCAGCTTTTCCCTTTAGACTGGTATGACGCCCGGCACGTTCGGTGCTTTGTTTCGCCGGTGGCCCTGACGCCTCCGTCACTTGGGGAAGGAAACGTCAGGCTTTGCCTGCGTCTACATCCCGCCCCGGCTGAAGCGAGGCCGACGTCGCTGGAAAACCGGCAACACCCATGCAAAAGAACGGAATTCCCCCTTGGATCCAATGTCAATTCTCCTGTTCGTCATGCTCGGCGTCTTCATCTTCATGATGTTCCGCCGCAACAAGAAGACGCAGCAGCAGCAGGCACAGCTCCAGTCGAAATTTGCCCCGGGCGTGGAGGTCATGACCAGCTTTGGCCTTTTCGGCCGGATCGTGGACATCGACGAGGCTGAGAACAAGGTCACCCTTGAACTGTCCCCCGGAAACCTCGCCACCGTGCACCGGCAGGCAGTCACCAAGGTGGTCGAGCCTGCTGCCGAACCAGACGTTGCGTCACCTGCCGTGCCGGACGATGCTTCCTCGCTGACCACTCCCGATTCGCTCACCACTCCCGAGACGGGCAGCTCAGTGGCGGGCGCCGAGTCTCCTGAGGAAACCCTGAAGCGCCTCAACGATGAGGGCAAGAAGGACAGCTAGGCCCGCTGGCTCCTTTCCTCCCTCAACCGCTGCGGATTACCGCCGGCGCAGGCGACAGCCCGCACCGGCGGTTCTTCCGCGAATAAGAGAAAGATCGACAATGGCACGAACTGGCCGCAAGAAACCCGGGCTTCGCGTCCTGGTCTGGCTCGGTGTAGTCCTGGCAGCGCTGACCGCCGTCCTGGCCGGCGGCACCATCGCCGGACAAGCCAGCTGGTCGCCCAAACTGGCCCTGGACCTTGAAGGCGGCACCCAGATGATCCTGGCGCCGAAGGTTGAGGGGGGTTCGGACATCAACGAACAGCAACTCAACCAAGCCGTGGCGATCATCCGCCAGCGCGTGGACGGCGCCGGCGTCTCCGAAGCGGAAATCAGCACCCAGTCCGGCCGTAACGTGGTGGTCAGTCTCCCCGGTACACCGTCAGCCGAAACCCGGAACCTGATCCAGGCATCCGCTGACATGAACTTCCGCCCCGTCCTCCTCAACGGTGACGGTGCAGCAGTGCCGCCGGAGTCACAAACCCCTGATGACCAGTTGCCCAAGCCGACGGCTGCCCCGGCCAACAGCAGCGACACCAACTGGATCACGCCCGAGATCTACAAGCAGTTCGAGGCACTGGACTGCAACAGCCCCGCAGCCGAGAAATCACAGCGCTCCGATCCCACCAAGCCATTGGTCACCTGCGAAGCCGCCACCGCGAAAACCCCTGCCATCAAGTACATTCTGGGCCCGGTAGAGGTCAAGGGCACCAACATCGTCACCTCGTCCTTCCAACTGCAGCAGGGCGCGCAGGGTGCGGTCACCAATGACTGGGCCGTCAACATCCAGTTCGACGCCGAAGGCACGGCCAAGTTCAAAGACGTCACCGAGCGCCTGAACCAGTTCTACGTGGCCGCGGGCGGCGAGTCGGGCACCGATCCAAAGTCCCAGTTCGCCATTGTGCTGGACGATCAGGTCATTTCCGCCCCGCGTTCCCTGGCTGTGATCACCGACGGGCGCCCGCAGATCACGGGTGGCTTCACCCAGGAGACTGCCAAGGCGTTGTCCGACCAACTGCGCTTCGGTGCCCTGCCCATCAGCTTCGACATCCAGAGCGAGCAGCAGATCTCGGCCACGCTCGGTGGCGAACAGCTGCGCATGGGCCTGCTGGCCGGCCTGATCGGTCTCCTCCTCGTGGTGGTCTACTCGTTGTTCCAGTACCGGGCCTTGGGTTTCGTCACCATCGCATCACTGGTGGTGGCCGGAGCCCTGACCTATCTGGCCATCGCGATCCTGGGCTGGACCGAGAACTACCGGCTGTCCCTGGCAGGCGTCGCAGGCATCATCGTGGCCATCGGCCAGACGGCAGACTCGTTCATCGTCTACTTTGAGCGCATCCGTGACGAACTGCGCGAGGGCCGTGGCCTGGTGTCAGCTGTCGAAAACGGCTGGAAGCGCGCCAAGCGCACCGTCCTGGCGTCCAAGGCGGTCAACCTCCTGGCCGCACTCGTCCTGTATTTCGTGGCTGTGGGCAACGTCCGCGGGTTCGCGTTCACCTTGGGCCTGACGGCCATCGCCGACCTTATCGTGGTGTTCATGTTCACGCACCCCACCCTGCAGCTGCTGGCACGCACCAAGTTCTTCGGTGAAGGCCATAAGTTCTCCGGCCTGGACCCGCAACGGCTCGGGGCGGTGCCGCTGTACCGCGGTGCCGGCCGAATCCGGACCCCCGATGACCGGCCCGCCACGGCGGTGCGCGGCAAGAACGCCGGTGCCGCGGCCGAGGCTGAGCGCCGCATGACCATCGCCGAACGGCGCCTGGCGGAAAAGCAGGAACAGCTTGCAGGCTCGTCGAAGACCTCCGCGAAGGAGAACAAGTAATGTCAGGCTTCGCCAGTTTTGGTAATGAGCTCTACACCGGAAAGCGCTCCTACGACTTCGTGGGCGCCAAGAAGATCTGGTTCCTCATCGCTGCCGTGGCAGTGGCGTTGTCCATCCTCATCCCGGTTGCCAAGGGCGGCTTTAACCTCGGCATCGAGTTCCGCGGCGGTTCCGAATTCACGGTCTCCAATGTGAAGACGACCGACGCCACCGTCGGCGAGCATGCCGTCACTGATGTTGTGGCCGGCAGCGTCCCCCGGGTAGCCAACGTCGCAGGCAACACCATGCGCATTCAGACCGACAAACTGACCGACGACGAAACCCTCAAGATCAAGCAAGGCCTGACCACGGCCTACGGGGTCACCGACAACGAGGTGACATCGACGTTCGTCGGTCCCACCTGGGGTGCTGACGTGACCAAGCAGGCGCTGATCGGCCTCGCGGTGTTCGTGCTCCTCGCGGCCTTGCTGATGGCCCTGTACTTCCGCACCTGGAAGATGTCGCTCTCGGCTCTCGCCGGCATGGCGGTGACGATGTTCATCACCGCCGGGGTCTACGCCCTCAGCGACTTCGAGGTCACGCCGTCGGCCATCATCGGCTTCCTCACGGTCCTCAGCTACTCGCTGTACGACACTGTGGTGGTCTTCGACAAAATTCGGGAAAACACCTCCGGGATTGATGCCTCCACCCGCCGGACCTTCGGCGAGGAGGTCAACCTCGCCGTCAACCAAACCCTGGTCCGGTCCATCAACACCATGATGGTGGCCATCCTCCCTGTCGGGGCCATCCTCTTCATCGGTGCCGGACTCCTCGGTGCGGGCACCCTGCGCGACCTGTCCCTGGCGTTGTTCGTCGGAATCCTCATCGGCACGGCCGCCACTATCTTCGTGGCCGCTCCGATGTATGCATGGCTCCGCCAGGGTGAACCGGCCCTGGTCAAGCAGGCCAGGCGCGTCGAGCAACGCCGTGCCGGAGCAGCCGAACGGGCTGTTCCCGCCTCGCCGGCCAAGGCCTGATCCACCGCCGACGGCAGCCCTCACTCCGCGCCCAGACCGGGCAACGCAGACTCTGCGTTGCCCGGTCTTTGCGTATGCGGGGCCGGTTATAAAAGTCGCTGCCTTGGGGAATAGACTGGGGTAATTAAACGGTGGTGAGGGGTGCTTCATTGGAAGAACGTTCGGCGTCGGCGCCAACGGCAGAGGAAGATAAGAATCCTGCCGGTGTACAGGCCGGTATGGCATCCTCGGCGCGCCCCGGATCGTTGGTTCCCGTGGACAACTCAGGCGCACGTGCCACGTTTCCCGGCCGCCGGGAGCGCACGCGGTCCCGGCTTGCCCGCCTGACCGGACGGGGAACGGCCACCTACTCGCCCATCCTCGAGCCGCTGCTGCGGACTGTCCGGGCCAACAATCCCAAAGAGGACTTCGACCTCATCCAGCGCGCGTTCGACGTCGCCGAGCGCAGCCACCGCGGGCAAAAACGCAAGAGCGGTGACCCCTACATCACCCATCCGGTGGCCGTCGCCACCATCCTGGCCGAACTCGGGCTCAGCGGCACCACCCTCGCGGCCGCCCTGCTGCACGACACAGTCGAGGACACCCCCTACACCCTGGCGGACCTGAAGCGGGACTTCGGCCCGGAAGTGGCCATGCTGGTGGACGGCGTGACCAAACTGGACAAGGTCAGCTTCGGTGAGGCAGCGCAGTCCGAGACGGTCCGCAAAATGGTCGTCGCCATGGCCAAGGACATCCGGGTCCTGATGATCAAGCTGGCGGACCGGCTGCACAATGCCCGCACCTGGCGGTTCGTGTCAGCGGAATCATCGGCCCGCAAAGCCCGGGAGACACTGGAGATTTTCGCTCCCTTGGCCCACCGCCTGGGCATGAACACCATCAAATGGGAGCTGGAGGATCTGTCCTTCGCGGCGCTCTATCCCAAGGTGTACGAAGAGATTGTCCGCATGGTGGGGGACCGGACCCCGGAACGGGAAAAGAGCCTGGGCGTCATTCGCGACCAGATCACCGAGGACCTGCGTGCCGCCCGCATCAAAGCCACCATCACCGGCCGGCCCAAGCATTACTATTCGATCTACCAAAAGATGATCGTCCGCGACAAGGACTTTGACGACATTAATGACCTCATGGGTGTCCGCGTCCTGGTGGACTCCGTCCGGGACTGCTATGCCGCCCTGGGCACCATGCACTCGCGCTGGAACCCGTTGCCCGGCAGGTTCAAGGACTACATCGCGATGCCCAAGTTCAACATGTACCAGTCCCTGCACACCACGGTGATCGGCCCCGGCGGGAAGCCGGTGGAGATCCAGATCCGTACGCACGAGATGCACCGCCGGGCCGAATACGGCGTGGCGGCGCACTGGAAGTACAAGGACCAGCCCAACCGCACCGCCGTCGGGCCCGGAAGCCCCCGCGACGGCGACATGGGCTGGTTGCGCTCCCTGGTGGACTGGCAGCAGGAGACGTCCGATCCCGGAGAGTTCCTGGACTCGCTCCGCTTCGAAATCAACGCCCGCGAAGTGTTCGTCTTCACCCCCAAGGGCGAGGTCATGGCGCTGCCGGCGGGATCGACGCCGGTTGACTTCGCCTATGCCGTGCACACCGAGGTGGGGCACCGCACCATTGGGGCCAGGGTCAACGGGAAGCTGGTCCCGCTCAACAGTGAGCTGAACCACGGCGACTGGGTGGAGATCTTCACCTCGAAGGCTGAGGGCGCCGGCCCAAGCCAGGACTGGCAGCACTTCGTCAAGAGTGCGAGGGCCCGGAACAAGATCCGCCAGTGGTTCAGCAAGGAACGCCGTGAAGAGGCGATCGACCGCGGCAAGGAACTGCTGACCCGTGCCATGCGGAAGCAGAACCTTCCGCTGCAGCGGCTGATGACGCACGAGGCCCTGGCCGCCGTCGCCGAGGACTTCAAGTACACCGACATTTCCGGCCTCTACGCTGGCGTGGGTGACGGGCACACCTCGGCCCAGTCGGTCATGGAGAAGCTCATCGAGAGCCTGGGCGGCAACGAAAGCGCCGATGATGACGTCGAAGAGGTCAGCATCCCCACCCAGGTCACCAAGGCCCGCTTCTCCGATTCCGGCGTCGTGGTCCGCGGCGTGGGGGACGTATGGGTAAAGCTGGCCCGCTGCTGCACCCCCGTGCCCCCGGATCCCATCCTTGGCTTCGTAACCAGGGGTTCGGGCGTTTCAGTGCACCGTACCGACTGCACGAACATCTCGGACCTCAAGGACCAGCCGGACCGGATCGTGGACGTTGACTGGGCACCCACCCAGTCAAGCGTCTTCCTGGTGGAAATCCAGGTTGAAGCCCTTGACCGGAAATCCCTGCTCTCGGATGTCACGCGTGTCCTGTCGGAGAACCACGTCAACATCCTGGCGGCAAGCGTCCACACGTCCACGGACCGGGTGGCCATCTCAAAGTTCGCCTTCGAAATGGGCGACCCCAAGTACCTCAGCCACGTCCTGAGCGCCGTCCGACGGATCGACGGGGTGTTCGACGTCTACCGCACCACCGGCAACAAACGCCGGAGCTAGCAGCGCCAGCTTTTCCAGTGCCGCCCGCTTGTGGGGAACCCGGGGAGTCGCCTCGATGGCACGCACCAGCAGCCGAAGCATCACGTCCTGCTGCGGCCTGGCCAGCAACGCGGTGAGGGCAGGCAGGGCGCGTTCCGTTTCGACGTGCAAGGCAATATCCAGCGCTGTCCGCAGGGGACTGGAGACCATCAGGCCGCCCAGGCTGATGACATCGAGCGGGCCGAGCTTTACTTCGTGCAGGGTACAGCCGCGCGTGTTCCGCAGGCTGGATACCCTCCGCTTCGTATCCACCAATAACGCCAGGCGGTCAGGTTCCGCCGCGCAGCCGTAGATCCACGCTGCGGTCATCCGCCCCGCAACGACGCGTTGCCGAACAGGCGTGGGAACCACAGCAGCGGCTGCCCGTGCCCGCAGTTGGGGCGAGGCGGGTATCCCGGGCAGGGTGTAGCCGTGTTGGTGGAACCGGGCCAACAGCCCGTCTGCGGCAAGGGACTGCAGTTCGGGGCCGGCGAAGGGCACCCCCGGCGCATACAACTCCGGAAACCGGGGCGGGGAGGGGGCGGCCCCGACGCCTTGGGCCTGGCCGCCTGTCGCGGAAGGGGCGGTTAAGGCAAACCTGCCTTGCCCGGGGGCGGAAGAAGCTGGTGCTGTGGCCATACCCCCATCCTGCCCAAACGACCGTTAACAGGCACAGGCCCGGTCCGGTTATGTGGATAACCGGACCGGGCCTGCGACTGAGTCAGGACAGGATGTCAGGACAGCTCGCTGGCCGACCGCTGGATCTGGTCCAGCCACGCCTGGCGGGCTTCGAGCGCTTCCTGTGCGGCCTTGATCTTGCGCTGGTCGCCGCTCTTCTCCGCCTTCACGAGGTCCTCCTGGAGGCCCGCAATGGCAGATTCCAGCTGGGACAGCGCGCTGTTGGTGCGGGCCTTACGCTCCGGGTTGGACCGCTGCCACTGCTCGTCTTCGGCGTGGCGGACAGCGTCCTCCACCTTCCGCAGGCCGGCCTCGATCCGGCCCATGTCTGCCCGGGGAACCTTGCCGGCCTCTTCCCAGCGGTCACGGACGGACTGCAATGCCTTCTTTGCGGCCGCGAGGTCGTTCACCGGGAGAATCGCGTTGGCCTCGGCCAGCAGCTCCTCCTTGACGGCCAGGTTGGCCGTGTATTCCTGGTCGATCTCGTCGTTCGCAGCCTGGCGGGACGTGAAGAAGACGTCCTGGGCGGCGCGGAACCTGGCCCAGAGCGCGTCATCGTCCTTGCGGCTGGCCCGCGGCGACGCCTTCCATTGGTCCATCAACCGGCGGTACTCGCCTGCGGCGAAGCCCCAGTCCGTTGACGTGGACAAGGCCTCGGCCTCGGCGATCAGCTTTTCCTTCGCGGCCTTTGCCGCGGAGTTGTTGCTGTCCAGTTGGGAGAAGTACGCCCGGCGGTGGCGGTCGAAAACGGTGCGGGCAGCCCTGAACCGCTTCCACAGCGCATCCTCGTTGCTGCGGCCCAGCCGCACGCCGCTCTTCTGCGCGACTTTCCAGTTCTCGAACAACTCGTTCATCCGGGCGCTGGAGGTTTTCCACTGGGTCTGCGCGGGATCCTGGCCGGAAATCTCCTCAGCCTCGGCAACAATGGCTTCCCGGGCGGCGAGCTCAGCGGCGCGGACGGCGTCGTGCTCGGCCTTTTCGGCTTTTTCGAGTTCCGAGATCTGGCCGGCAAGCTTTTCCAGCCTGGCCTCGGCGGTGCGGAGGTCGCCCACCATGTTCCGCTCGGCGAGCTGTTCATGCAGGTGCGTCACCGTCTTCTGCATGTCAGTGCTGGGAGCCTTGGAGCTGACCCGCTGTTCCAGGAGGACGATCTGGGCCACGACGTCGTCATACTTCCGCGCGAAGTAGATCAGGGCTTCCTCACCGCTGACGCCGGGGTACTGCCCAACCGGGTGTTCACCGCCGTCGATGGTCAGGTAAACGTGGCCGTCCCCTTCCACCCGGCCCCACTTGGAGGCCTCGGCGACGGACGTGCCGGGCGCGGCAGGAACGGGTGCAGCGGCAGGAGCGGCGGCGGCAGGCTTCGGACGCGACGCGAACGCGGCAGGAGACGGTGCGGAAGGCCGGGGACCCGGAGCCGGTGCCGCCTCAGGAGCTTCCGCAGGAGCTGGTGCCGGGGCGGCGTCAGGAGCTTCCGCAGGAGCGGATTCTTCCGGGGCCGCGGCTGCCTGGGCGTTGTCTGCTTCGGTGCCGGCGCCTTCGCTGGTGTCCGAGGCCGTTGCCACGGTCAGGTCTGTTGCTGTTTCGTCGGATTTCTGACTGTCTGTCACCGCTAAAAGTCTTTCGCTTGGAGGGAAATACTCACGTACTGCGCCGTGGCCGCTGCGGCCCGGCGTCCTACTTCAGAGAAAACGAGTCTATCGTGACTGGTTGAATCGGTGCGCCGTCTGTGTCACTTGCCCCCGGCGTAATGCCTGCGGCGGCGATCTTGGACACCACATCAAGTCCGGAGGTCACCTTGCCCACCACCGTATAGCCTCCGGCCGAATCCGGGTTGATCACGGTGTCCTTGTAGACAATGAAGAACTGGGTTCCGTTGCCGTACGCGTTGTTCCCGGTCCGGGCCACGGCGATGGTCCCGGCGGGATAGGTGTTGTCGGCCGGGGTGTTTTCCAGAGGGCCCCAGGTGTAGTTCGGGTCACCCTTGCTGTCACCATTGGCGGAGCCGCACTGGAGCACACCGAACTGGTCCGCGGTGGTCAGGCGCTGGCAGACCTTGCCGTTGAAGAAGCCTTGATCGCTGAGTGACTTGAACACTGCAGCCGCCTGGGGCGCCTTGGTGCCGTCCACTTCCACGCCGAGCGGGCTGCCGTTAAGTGACAGGTCGCCGGAGAACGTCTTGCCGGCGGCCGTGTCCGGAGCGGGAATGTTCGCTCCGTTGGAGGTCTGCGGAGACGGGGTGGCGGAGGCGCTTGCGGATGCAGACGGTTCGGTCAGGCCGGCTTGCGCGGCAGCGTATTCGTCTTCGGTGGGATTCCCGGCGAAGGCGGTGAGTTGGAGTACGACGGCGAGCACCACGGCGGCGGCTCCCGCGCCGGCGGCCACAAGGTTGTCGCGTTTGCGCCGCTTGTCCTGGCTGCGCCGCAGCTCGCGCTTGGCCTCCATTTGCTGGATGCGCCGTTTTGTTTCGCGGGCACTGCGTGAACTGGCCGCCAAGGGTCCTCCTCGTCGTCGGGCTGCTGGTGCCCGGCGGATGGCCGCCGGGCGCAGGTGGGCCAGCGTCAGCGCCGGTCCGCTGCATTAGAGATGCACACGGATGACGCATAAACTGGCTGCCGCACATAGTTTATGCATGGCTGGCTGTGCTGCCGCCGAACGTCGGCTTTGAGCGGCGCGCGGGCAGCCCCCGGCGCACCTTTCACCCTAAGGAGAACCTTCCCCATGGCACGCACCGCCTCCCTGTCCGGATTCCCCGAGTGGCTTCCCGAGGAGCGGCTGGTGGAGCTGCATGTGCTCGATACCCTGCGCCGGGTCTTTGAATTGCACGGGTTCGCCTCGATCGAAACCCGCGCGGTGGAAACGGTGGGCCAGCTGTTGCGCAAGGGCGAGATCGACAAGGAAGTGTACGGACTGAGCAGGCTGCAGGAGGACGACAGCGACAACCCCGTCAAGGGCGGCAAGGCTGATCCCCACGCGCTTGCACTGCATTTTGACCTGACGGTTCCGTTTGCCCGGTACGTCGTGGAAAACGCCGGCTACCTTGCGTTCCCGTTCCGCCGGTACCAGATCCAGAAGGTGTGGCGCGGCGAGCGGCCCCAGGAAGGCCGGGCCCGCGAGTTCACCCAGGCGGACATCGACGTTGTGGGCGACGGCGAGCTGCCGTTCCGCTACGACGTGGAGATTGCCCTGGTCATCGCCGAGGCCCTCAGCGCGCTTCCCATCCCGGACTTCCGGCTCCGGATCAACAACCGCAAGCTGGCTGAAGGCTTCTACCGGGGGATCGGGCTCCATGACACCGCCGGCGTGCTCCGCAGCATCGACAAGCTCGAAAAAATCGGTTCCGCCAAGGTGGCCGAGCTCCTGAAGACAGAGCTCGGTGCCTCTGACGAGCAGGCGGCCAAGGCCCTGCAGCTGGCAGCCATCCGTACGGAAGACACCTCCTTCGTGGCGAAGGTGCGTGCCCTGGGAGTCAGCGATGAGCTCCTGGACGAGGGCCTGGACGAACTGGAGCAGGTGATCGACGCTGCCGTGCAGCGGGCCCCCGGAAAGGTCCTGGCGGACCTGAGCATCGCCCGCGGCCTGGACTACTACACCGGCACCGTCGTGGAGACCGTCCTGGTGGGTCATGAACAGCTGGGATCCATCTGCTCCGGCGGCCGTTACGACGCCCTTGCGTCAAAGGGCAACCGAAAGTTCCCGGGGGTGGGCCTGTCCATCGGTGTCACCCGCCTGGTGTCCCGGATCCTCAGCCAGGACCTGGCCAAGGCCTCCCGTTCCGTGCCCACGGCCGTGCTGGTGGCCCTGAGCCATGACGACAGCTGGGGCGCCGCCCAGGACGTTGCTGCCCTGCTTCGAAGCAGGGGCATCCCCACCGAGGTTGCGGCGAAGGCGGAGAAATTCGGCAAACAGATCAAGTTCGCTGACCGGCGGGGAATCCCGTTCGTATGGTTCACGGACGACGACGGCACCCACCAGGTCAAGGACATTCGGACCGGCGCGCAAGTGGTGGCCGCCCCGGAGACCTGGATGCCGCCGGTGGAGGACCTCACCGTCCAGGTCAGCACCACAACGGCTGCGACAGCGTCCGTCTAGCGCCCGCGTTACCGGCCGGGCTGGTGCTGCCGGAATCGCAGCACCAGCCAGCGCCCGGCCACCCCCGCTGCGAGCACTGCTGCCATGGTCAGCACCGGCGCCGGCGGCAGCGTGAAGGCCAGGACCACGCACCCCAGGAAACCGGCCGCGTTCAGCCAGCGGGGGGCGTAGCCGGGGTGCGCGTCAAGAGTGTAGGCGGAGGCGTTCGCAACTGCGTAATAAACCAGCACCCCGAAGCTTGAGAAGCCCACCACGGTCATCACGTCCGTGGTCAACAGGAGCAGGACCACGACGGCTGCCACAGCCAGTTCGGCGACGAACGGAACGGTGTGGGTGCCGCCCACCGTGCCCAGGGGACCGGGAAGGTCACGTTCCCGCGCCATGGCGAGCGTTGTTCGCCCTACTCCCGTAATCAGCGCGAGCAGGGCGCCCAGGCACGCGGCGGCGGCACCGGCCTGCACCAGCGGTGCGCCCGCCGCCAGCTGCGACCCCAGCACCGCGTCCAGCAGGGGAGTCCTCGCAGTAGCGAGCCGGTTTCCCAAGTGGGCCTGCAGTAGCAAAGCCAGCAGCAGGTAGATGGCGAAAGCGGCTGCCAAGGCGGCAAGGATAGCCCGCGGAATGGACCGGGTGGGGTCTTTGACTTCTTCCCCCAGTGTGGCGATCCGCGCGTAGCCGGCGAAGGCGAAGAACATCAGCCCGGCTGCTGGGAGGACCCCGGCCGGCCCGCCGGAACCTGCACCGGACAGGACCGCGGCAGGATGCGGGCCGAGCGCCGCGGCCACGGCGACGAACACCAGGGTCGCCAGCACGAAGCACAACAGGATCCGCGTGAGCAGGGCAGTGCGGGTGATGCCGAGGAGGTTGACGCCGGTCAGTGCAACTACCGCGCCAACCGCCACCTGGGCAGCGTAGTCCGGTGCAACGTAACTGCCGAAGGTCAGGGCCATTGCCGCGCAGGACGCCGTCTTGCCGGTGACGAACCCCCAGCCGGCCACGAAGCCCGGCCATTCGCCCAGTTGTTTCCGGCCGTAAACATAGGTTCCACCGCTGGTGGGGTACTTCGCGGCGAGAGCCGCAGAGGCTACCGCATTGCAGTACGCCACGACGCCGGCAATGACCACGGACAGGACCAGCAGGTTCCCGGCCAGGGCCGCTGCCGGGGCGAAGGCCACGAACACGCCGGCGCCCAGCATGGAGCCAAGGCCAATGGCGGTGGCATCAAAGGTGCCGAGCCTTCGTTGAAGTTGCTGAGTTTGGCCCATGAGGCGGCAGTACCTTTCCAGCGGGTAAACTCGGACGGGATCGTTCCCGGAACGATCATATTGAACTTCCCACTGTTTTCCCGCAGAAAGGCGTGCTGTGCTGCGCACACATGACCTCGGATCCCTTCGTTCCGAGCACATTGGACAAACCGTAACCCTGGCCGGCTGGGTGGGCCGCCGTCGTGATCACGGTGGTGTGGCCTTCGTTGACTTGCGCGATGCTTCCGGTGTCTCGCAGGTGGTGGTGCGAGAAGAAGAGGTCTTCCATGGCCTGCGCAACGAATACGTCCTGCAGGTCAAGGGCACTGTTTCCCGGCGCCCGGAGGGCAACGAGAACCCGGCCCTGGCCACGGGTGAGATCGAGGTCATCGCCGAGGACGTCACCATCCTCAACACCTCCGACCCGCTGCCCTTCCAGATTGACGAGCATGTCGAAGTGGGCGAGGAAGCGCGCCTCAAGCACCGCTACCTCGACCTTCGCCGTCCGGGCCCCAGCAGGAACCTGCGCCTCCGCTCCGAGGCCAACCGGGTGGCCCGCGAACTGCTCCACGATGAGGGCTTCGTGGAAATCGAGACTCCCACGCTGACCCGCTCCACACCGGAAGGTGCCCGCGACTTCCTGGTTCCGGCACGCCTGGCACCGGGTTCCTGGTATGCGCTCCCGCAGTCGCCGCAGCTGTTCAAGCAATTGCTGCAGGTGGGCGGCTTTGAGAAGTATTACCAGATCGCCCGCTGCTACCGGGACGAGGACTTCCGCGCGGACCGGCAGCCAGAGTTCACGCAGTTGGATATCGAGGCCAGCTTCGTGGACCAGGACGACATCATCAGGCTCGGCGAAAACATCGTCAAGGCGGTGTGGCAGCTCATCGGAGTGGATATTCCCACGCCGATCCAGCGCATCACGTATGCAGACGCCATGGCGCGCTATGGTTCCGACAAGCCGGACCTTCGCTTCGGCCAGGAACTGACCGAGCTCACCGAATTCTTCAAGGACACCAACTTCGGCGTCTTCAAGGCACCCTATGTTGGTGCCGTCGTCATGCCTGGGGGTGCCTCGCAGGCACGCCGGGCCCTTGATGCCTGGCAGGAATGGGCCAAGCAGCGCGGCGCCAAGGGTCTTGCCTACGTCCTGTACAAAGAAGACGGCGAGCTCGCCGGACCGGTCGCAAAGAACCTCACCGAGATCGAGCGCGCGGGACTGGCCGACGCGGTTGGCGCCAAGCCCGGCGACTGCATATTCTTCGCCGCGGGCGAGAAGACCCCGTCGCGAGCCCTGCTCGGTGCTGCACGCGTCGAGATCGGCCACCGCACGGGCCTGATCGATCCCACTGACTGGGCTTTCTGCTGGGTAGTGGACGCCCCCATGTTCGAGCCCGCCGCCGCCGCGGTTGCCTCAGGCGACGTGGCCGTCGGTGGAGGGCAGTGGACTGCTGTCCACCACGCCTTCACCTCGCCGAAGCCCGAGTTCCTTGACACCTTCGACAAGGACCCGGAGTCGGCGCTGTCCTACGCCTACGACATCGTGTGCAACGGCAACGAAATCGGCGGCGGCTCCATCCGTATCCACCAGCGCGATGTGCAGGAGCGGGTCTTCGAACTCATGGGACTGGACAAGGAAGACGCGCAGACCAAGTTCGGCTTCCTGCTGGAGGGCTTCAAGTACGGCGCACCTCCGCACGGCGGCATCGCCTTCGGCTGGGACCGCGTCGTTTCGCTGCTCGCCGGTGTGGAATCCATCCGCGACGTCATCGCCTTCCCGAAGTCCGGTGGCGGCCATGACCCGCTCACGGAGGCACCGGCACCCATCACGCCGCAGCAGCGCAAAGAAGCCGGCGTGGACTTCAAGCCGGAGGCCAAAAAGCCGGAAGAGAAGAAGCCCGAAGCAAAGCAGTAGAGCAGAGCAGGCAGCATCAGGATGCAGGCCCAGGAGGTTCCCCGGAAAACCGGGGAACCTCCCGCCTTTAACGAAGGAGCCATCCGTTGTCCACACCCGGCAATACCGAAACCCCGCAGGGTGAACGGCTGGACCTCGAAGCTGCCATGGACGCTGCGTGGCCGGCCCTTGAACGGCATGAAGCCGGCACCTGGGTGCTCCGGGCGGCGGCAGGCGTCACGCAGCGGGCCAACTCCATCTGGCCGCGCGCCGCGTCCGCCGGCCAATCCGGCGGCGACCTTGCCCGTCTGCTCGCCGATGCCCGGGCGTGGTACCGCAGGCGCCGGCTGCCGGTGATCTTCCAGCTCTTCGACAATCCCGCCACTTCAGCGCTCAACGACTTGCTCGACGCCGAGCGCTTCACCCGGCAGTCCGAGACCGTGGTCATGACGCGCAGCGCCACCTCAGGCGGTGCCCCTTGGGCCGGCCGGGGAGACCAGGCAATCGAACTGTCACAGCTGCCGTCCGAGGACTGGCTGCGGGTCTGGTGGGAGGTCGACGGCCGCGGAGGCGAGGACGCCCTCGCCACGGCACGGGCAATCCTCGAAGGGTGCCCGTCGGTGTACGCGTTGGCGCGGGACAACGACGGCCGCGCCGCCGCCGTCGGGCGCCTGGCCCTGCCCGCCGGCAGCACCCTCGGCGGCGTTTACGGCATGGCCACCCGTTCCGACGCGCGCCGCCAGGGGTACGCGGACGCCATTCTCCGGGCCATGCTGCACGCCGGCGCGGAGCGCGGCGTGACGGACTTCTGGCTGCTGGTGACGGCGCAGAACCACGGAGCACAGGCTTTATATGTCAAAGCCGGATTCCGGGAGGCGGGCCGCTATCTGTACCGGCAGGAACGGCCGCGCCGGTCGCTGACCGGCTGCTGAGGCTGCCCCGCCTCCGGTGGTTGAGCCTGTCGAAACCTGCCGGCCAGGTCACCCGCCTGCGGGTTCGGTCACCGTGACCCTTACCGAGCAGGCGTCTGCTGCAGCTTTCTTCAGGACGGCGGCCCGGGGCTGCGGTACGTCGAGATAAGCAAGGCGGGGCAGCTGGACATACGGGCGCAGGGGCGGTTGCTGAAGGACAAGGTCCGCCAGGGCCCTGTCACCGCCCGGCACCACGTACTCGAACGCCACACCACCGAACACGCCAGCCGCCTGTTCCGCAACGGCGGACACCAGGGCGTCGGCCTGGTTGGAACGCCGCCGGGCGAAGCGCTGCTGTGACTGGCCGCCCGCCGCGGTGCGCGACTGGACATACCGGGTGCCCGCCTTCGACGCCAGAACTATGCCCTCGCTTGCCACCCCGATGCCGTAACCACCCCGCCGCACCAGCAGTAGTCCGAGCCGGCGCGGCTGGGACGCCAGGGTGGCCAGGCGCTCCACTGGGTCGCTGCCGCGTCCGGGACGGCCGTCCGCGGGCCACGGCGCCTGCAGGAGGGCCGTTGTGCCATCGGCGGCCACCAGCCGGAGCCCGTCGTCGTCATCCTGCAACAGGTAACCGCCGTGGGAGGACCCGAACCGCTCCACCCAGCCTGCCAGCCGGGTGCCGGGCACGAACGCCGTCCGGACGGACGGCGGGCCACCGGCGGAAACAGGTGCGGGCATGGGCGATCCTTCACTGTCGGGAGCCCTGGGAAAAGCAGGAGTGGACTGGAAGTAGCCTATCTATGTGGATGATCTCTTCGGGCACGGCCCAGAAAACGACGACGACGACGGTCCCGTCGCCGGGGCAGGTGCCGGTCCCGGCGGGCAGGCGTCGCCGCGGAGCCCGCTGGCGGTGCGCATGCGGCCGCGCAGCGTGGACGAAGTTGTGGGCCAGCAGCACCTGCTCGGCCAGGGCTCACCATTGCGGCAGTTGGCGGCCGGTGCTGACGCCGCCGGACCGGCGGGGCCGAGCTCGCTGATCCTCTGGGGACCCCCGGGCACCGGAAAAACCACCTTGGCGCACGTCATCGCCCGCGGACCGGGACGGAAGTTCGTTGAACTGTCCGCCATCACGGCCGGCGTCAAGGATGTCCGCCGCGTCATGGACGACGCCCTGACGGCCCGCGACCTCTACAAGACCACCACCGTGCTCTTCCTGGACGAGATCCACCGGTTCAACAAAGCCCAGCAGGACGCGCTCCTGCCCGGCGTCGAAAACCGCTGGGTGGTCCTGGTGGCTGCCACCACGGAGAACCCTTCCTTTTCCGTGGTCTCGCCGCTGCTGTCACGGTCCCTCCTCCTGACGCTCAAGCCACTCACAGACGCGGATATCGAGGGCCTCCTGGTGCGCGCCGTGGAGGACCCCCGCGGGCTCGGCGGCAAGGTACGGCTCAGCGACGAGGCACTCGACCACCTGGTCCGGCTCTCCGGCGGCGATGCCCGCCGGGCGTTGACGGCGCTGGAAGCCGCGGCGGGGGTCGCCTTCGGTGACGCGGACGACGTCGAACGTTCCGTCCCGGAGGAAGGCGGCACTTCCGAACCGGTCACCGTGGAGTTGCGCCACACCGAGCGCGCGCTGGATGCTGCCGCCGTCCGGTATGACCGGGCCGGTGACCAGCATTACGACGTCGCCAGCGCCTTCATCAAGTCCATCAGGGGATCCGATGTGGACGCCGCCCTGCATTACCTTGCGCGGATGCTCGAAGCGGGGGAGGACCCCCGCTTCGTGGCCAGGCGGATCGTCATTTCCGCGGCAGAGGACGTGGGCATGGCGGATCCCACCGCGCTCCAGACCGCGGTGGCCGCAGCCCAGGCAGTGCAGCTCATCGGGATGCCCGAGGGGCGGATCATCCTCGCCGAGGCAGTGGTCCACCTGGCCACCGCGCCAAAGTCCAACGCCGTCTACATGGGCATCAACAAGGCCATCGCCGACGTCAGGGCCGGGCTGGGCGTCGGGATCCCCGCTCATCTGCGGGATGCGCACTACCCGGGGTCCAAGCAACTGGGCCATGGCGTTGGCTACAAGTACGCCCACGACGCTCCGCACGGGGTGGCGAGCCAGCAGTACCCGCCGGACGACCTCGTGGGGCGGGACTACTACCAGCCGACCAACAACGGCGCCGAACGGGACATCGCAGTGCGGCTTGAGCGGTTGCGGAAGATTGTCCGGGGCACGTGACGGCATGGTAAGCTGAATCTTCGTCTGGCAAGGCCGGCGCACAATCTCCCCAAATTTACGTTGAGAAGGTTATGCCCTGTGCCCAGTAGCAAAAGGCAGCGGTTGGCCGATGCTCTCCATCGTGGAGGCCAGTAACACTGACACACCGCAGATATTGGAAGGACACAAGTGGCTAACAACACTCGTGCTCGCCGGCAGGCCCGCCTCTCGCGGTCCCTCGGCATCGCTCTGACCCCCAAGGCCGCCAAATACATGGAGCGCCGCCCGTACGGCCCCGGTGAGCATGGCCGTGCCCGCAAGAAGCAGGACTCCGACTACGCCGTTCGTCTGCGCGAAAAGCAGCGCCTGCGCGCCCAGTACGGCATCCGCGAAGCACAGATGACCCGTGCCTTCGAGGAAGCCCGCCGCACCAAGGGCCTGACCGGTGAAAACCTCATCGAACTGCTCGAAATGCGCCTTGACGCCCTGGTCCTGCGTGCAGGCTTCGCCCGCACCATCGCCCAGGCCCGCCAGCTCGTTGTGCACCGCCACATCATGGTTGACGGCGTCCGCGTTGACCGTCCGTCGTTCCGCGTCGGCGAGGGCCAGCTGGTCCACGTCCACAGCCGCAGCGAGACCATGGTTCCGCTCCAGGTTGCCGCAGCCGGTGCCCACCGCGACGTCCTGCCTGCCGTTCCGGCCTACCTGGACGTCAAGCTGGAAGCCCTGCAGGCCCGCCTGGTCCGCCGCCCCAAGCGTTCCGAAATCCCGGTGACCTGCGAAGAGCAGCTCGTCGTCGAATTCTACGCACGCTAAATCCCAGCAGCGTATCCAAAGAAGCCCGTGGCAAGCGCCACGGGCTTCTTTGTATGTAAGGTACTTGGGGGACATCTGCGCAACGGGCCTTCCGGGCCCGGCCTGGATGGAACCCGACCACGGAATTTCGAGGAGATGAACGTCTATGTCTGGTGGCGATATTGCCGGCCTGATCGCTGCTGGGGTGTTCGCGCTCCTGGTACTGCTGCTCGCAGTACCCATCCTGAAGCTGGGGAGTGTCTTCGACGAGGTGCGCACTGCCATCAAGTCCATCAGCGACGGCGCCACGCCCCTGATGGATGAGGTCACCGCCACCGTTTCGACCACCAACCAGCAGCTGAAGAAAGTCGATGGCATCTCGTCCAACGTCTCGGATGCGTCCGCCAACATTTCCGCCCTGTCCTCACTGGTAGCCGCCACGGTGGGTTCGCCCCTGATCAAGGTGGCCGCGTTCAGCTACGGTGTGCGCAGCGCCTTCGCCAACCGCACGAAGCCCGCCGCCGGCCGCCGCAGCCGCTAGATTCGAAAAGAACCAACATGAAAAGAATTGTTTGGATGGGAATTGGCGTGGCCATCGGCGTCATCGCGTTCCGCAAAGTTACCGAAGCCCAGTCCAACCTTGGGCCGGAGGGGCTCAACCGTGCTGTTGGGCGGCTGGCGGACGGGGTGTACGACTTCGCCGACGCCGTCCGCGCGGGGATGCGCGAGCGTGAGACCGACCTCCGCGCCGCACTGGGCGTCGACTCCGCGGAACTGGTGCGCCGCTGAGCCGCAGGGCAAGCAGCAGCCAACGAAAACCGGCAGGAACCGAACCGGAACCCGCCACCTGAACTAACTTTCCGCGCCCGGCAGGAGCCGCGGACCACGAAGGGTAAGAAAACAGCTCATGAAGTCGCAGGAGATCACAAAGCGCTGGGTGGACTTTTTTGTCAGCAAGGGCCACACCGCGGTTCCCTCCGCATCGCTGGTCTCCAGCGACCCCTCGCTGCTGTTCACGGTGGCCGGCATGGTCCCGTTCATTCCCTACCTCACCGCCCGTGAGGAACCGCCCTACTCCCGTGCCACCAGCGTGCAGAAGTGCATCCGCACCGGCGACATCGAAGAGGTGGGCAAGACCGCCCGGCACGGCACGTTCTTCCAGATGTGCGGCAACTTCTCCTTCGGCGACTACTTCAAGGAAGACGCCATCAAGTTCGCCTGGGAACTGCTCACCACAAGCGTTGACGACGGCGGCTACGGCCTCGCGCCCGAACGGCTGTGGGTGACCGTCTACGAAGAGGACGACGAGGCCGAGGAACTGTGGCTCAAGAACACCGGTGTCCCTGCTGAACGTATCCAGCGCATGGGCAAGTCGGACAATTACTGGTCCACCGGCCAGCCCGGGCCGGCCGGGCCCTGCTCCGAGATCTACTACGACCGCGGACCGGCCTATGGCGTCGAAGGCGGCCCGCTGGCTGACGAGACCCGCTACATCGAGATCTGGAACCTCGTGTTCATGCAGTACCAGATCGAAAACGTGCGCTCCAAGGTGGACTTCGACATTGTGGGTGAGCTGCCCAAGAAGAACATCGACACTGGCCTGGGAATGGAACGCCTCGCCATGATCCTGCAGGGTGTCGAGAACATGTACGAGACCGACCAGGTCCGGCCGGTCATCGACAAGGCCGCGGAACTCTCCGGCAGGGAATACACCTCCGCTGAGACTCCCGAGGACCCCCACCACACGGACGACGTCCGCATGCGCGTTGTGGCCGACCACATCCGCTCGGCCCTGATGCTGATCTCCGACGGCGTCACCCCGTCCAATGAGGGCCGCGGCTACGTCCTGCGCCGCCTGATCCGGCGTGCCGTCCGTTCCATGCGCCTGCTGGGCGTCGAACAGGCCTGCCTGCCGGAGCTGCTGCCGGCTTCGCGGGACGCCATGAAGGGCGTTTACCCCGTGGTGGAAACCGACTTCGCACGGATCAGCCGCATCGCCTATGCCGAGGAGAAGGCGTTCCTGCGCACCATTGCCTCCGGCACTGCCCGGCTTGAGGACGCGGTGAAGGAATCCAAGGCGGCCAACAAGCCGCTGTCCGGCGAGGATGCCTTTACCCTGCATGACACCTACGGCTTCCCCATTGACCTCACGCTCGAAATGGCCGAGGAGGCGGGCCTGAAAGTTGACGAGGCGGCCTTCCGCAGCCTGATGCAGGAACAGCGCCAGCGCGCGCAGGCAGATGCCAAGGGCAAGAAGGGCGGCCACGCCGACGTCACCGTCTTCCAGGAGCTCCTGGGCCAGGGTGAGACTGTCTTCACCGGCTACTCCGAGCTCGAGGGCGAGTCGCGTGTCCGCGGCCTCCTGAGCGCCGGCCGCAAGGTCCAGCAGGCTGCCACCGGCGACGAAATCGAACTCGTGCTCGCCGAAACCCCGTTCTACGCCGAGGCCGGTGGCCAGGCTGCCGACACCGGCCTCATCACCGGCGACGGGTTCGTCGTCGAGGTCCTGGACGTGCAGCGCCCCATCAAGGGCCTGAGCGTGCACAAGGCCGTTGTCCGCGAAGGCGAGATCGGCGCAGACTCGCTGGTGCGCGCCGCCGTCGACCGTGAACGCCGGCATGCAGCTGAGCAGGCCCACACGGGCACGCACATCGTGCACGCCGCCCTGCACCAGATCCTCGGGCCGGAGGCCACCCAGCGCGGCTCATTCAACAAAGCCGGCTACCTGCGCTTCGACTTCGCCTGGGGCGAGGGCCTGAGCACCGCCACGCGTTCGGAAATCGAAGAGGTGTCCAACCTGGCCATCCGCAACAACTACGCGGTGGAAACGAAGATCATGGGGCTGGCCGAGGCCAAGGCCATGGGTGCCATGGCCCTCTTCGGCGAGAACTACGGCAGCGAAGTGCGCGTGGTGGAGATCGACGGCGCATGGTCACGCGAGCTCTGCGGCGGCACCCACGTTGCCAACACCTCGCTGATCGGCAGCCTGTCCCTGCTGGGCGAACAGTCCGTCGGTTCAGGGAACAGGCGCGTGGAAGCCTTCGTTGGCATGGAGGCTTTCCGCCACCTTGCCGCCGAGCGCGCCCTGGTGACCGAACTGACCGACCTGCTGAAGGTCCCGTCCGGCCAGCTCGCCGACAGGATCTCCGCCACCTTGGCCAAGCTGAAGGCCACGGAGAAGGAACTCGACCGGCTCCGCAAGGAACAGCTGGCTGCCTCAGCCGCGCAGCTGGTCAACACCGCCAAGGATGCCGGGGGAGTGAAGGTGCTGGCCCACCACGCCGGCACCGTCAGCGGAGCTGACGACCTCCGGGGCCTGGCGCTGGACCTTCGCAACAGGCTCGGTTCGGCGGCCGCCGCCGTGGCCGTCGCAGGTGTCGCGAACGACCGTCCGCTGATCCTGGTGGCTACCAACGAGGCAGCCCGGGAAGCCGGCGTCAAAGCCGGTGCGCTGGTCCGCGTTGCCGCCGGCGTGCTCGGCGGCGGCGGTGGCGGCAAGGACGACGTCGCCCAGGGCGGAGGGACCGACGCCGGAAAGGTTGGCGCCGCGTTGGCCGCCGTCGTCGACGCCATCTCGGCCCGCTAATCCAGCCATGACCAATCCTGCAGCTGCCGGCGGCTACCCCCAGGGCGTCAAACTGGGGGTGGACGTGGGCACCGTCCGGGTAGGGGTGGCGATCTGTGACCGCGATGCGATCCTGGCCACGCCGTACAAGACCCTCGACCGGAACGCCAAGAAGAACTCCGACGTGCGGGTTATCGCCAAACTTGCGGAGGAACTGGGAGCCGTCCAGGTTTTCGTGGGCCTGCCCCGGACCATGAAAGGCGAGGAACACGCCTCCGCCAGGATGGCCACTGACTACGCACTGCTCCTGGTCGCGGAGTTTTCCGGCCGCGGTTTGACGGTCCCGGTGAACCTCGTGGACGAGCGGCTGAGCAGTGTCACGGCGCACCGGAACCTGCACGAAGCTGGCATGAGCAGCAGGAACCACCGTAAAGTAGTTGATCAGGTCGCGGCGGCAGGTATCCTTCAGCACGCCATCGACATGCAGAAAGCCAGGGGAGCGGATGTCGGCTCACGCGTGACAGCGCCATCCCCGTCCGTGGACCTGGGGGCCGGTGAGGTGGACCAACCAGTCCACGCCCTCCCCGCAGACACGGCCCGATCTTCAGATAATGGAAGGCAACAGTGAGCCCTGCCAACATTGACGACACTTCCGGCCCGCAGGACACCGGGGCCGCGAGGCCGTTGACCCGCAAGGAACTGCGCGCACGCGAGAAGAGCCTCAATACCGGCGGCCACGACACCGTCCCCGAGCAGGCTTATGAGACGGGCGAGGTGCCGCCGCCCCCCGCCACGCCGCCGGCAGCCGGTACCTCCGCCGCCGAACCAGCCTTCGCTCCGCTGCCTGAGGCCGGTGACGTGCCGGCCGCCCCGGAAGTGCCGCCGTCCATTCAGGATGTGCAGCCGGCCGGTGATTCCCACCCCGGCCACACCTGGGGCAACGAGCCTTCGCCCGGCACGCACCACGACGACGTTGCGCACCATGGGGATGCGCATGTTTACGAGGACGTCGCGAACCACGAGGAGGTGCAGCACCACGACGACGTGGCCCATTTTGAGGACTCGGAGCACCGTGAGGTTGCGCACGCCTACGCGGACGCGGCGCATCACCAGGACATGCAGCACCACGACGACGTGGCCTACCACCCGGACCATGCTCTTCTCCTTGACAGCCACCATGACGCCGACGGGCACCACTACGGGGAGATTCCCGACGACCATGCATACGGCGACGCAGGCCACCACGACGATATGCATCCCGACGCCACTCACCCGGACCCCGTCCACGAGCTGCTTCCTGCCTCCTCGGCAGCCCAGGTAGTGCCGCGGCCTTCGAAGAAGGTCCGGCGCCGCCGCAGGTTGCTGGCCCTCTTCCTGACGCTGGCTGTGTTCGTGACGGCCGTGGCGGTGGGAGCCCAGTTCCTCAAGCCCCTCCTCGGCAGCGGCAAGCCATCAGACTTCCCCGGACCGGGGACCGGCGAGGTCCACGTGACCGTGCAAAGCGGCGAGGGCACCCGGTCCGTTGCCACCGATCTTGAGAACCAGCGGGTCGTTGCCAACGCCGATACCTTCATGCAGGCGTTCCACGCATCCGGCGCAACCCTGTCCCCGGGCGACTACGTCTTCAAGACCGAAATGAAGAACGCCGACGCCGTCAATGTCCTTGCGGGCAAAGACAAGTCCAAGGTCATCTACTTCGCCCTTAGCGCCGGCCTGCGGATCAGTGAGTCGCTGCAGGCGATCTCCGAGGGATCGGGGATTTCCGTGCAGCAGCTGCAAGCGCTGAGCAACCAGCCTGCCCAGTTTGGATTGCCGGCGAACGCGAAGAACCTCGAAGGATACCTGGCCCCGGGCGAATACCGTTTCCCGCTGGGTACCCAGGCCAAGGACATCCTCCAGTCCCTGGTGAAAGCCACCACCGATGAACTGGTGTCGCAAGGAATCACAGACCCCGCCAAGCAGTACGAGGCCGTCATCGTGGCCAGCATTGTCCAGGCCGAGGGCGGCCAGGCCGACTACGGGGACGTGGCGGGTGCGATCTACAACCGCCTTAAGCCGAACGACCAGACCGGCGGCTTCCTCCAGGTCGACTCGGCGGTGACCTACGGCCTGGGCACCAAGAGCTTGAACTTCACGGATGAACAGCGCAAGGACAAGTCCAACCCGTACAACACCTACGCCAACCCCGGACTCCCGCCGGGTCCCATCGGCTCTCCCGGGAAGACTGCCATCGACGCAGCCGCAAGGCCCAAGTCCAATGACTACCTGTACTGGGTGACTGTCAACCTGGACACCAACGAAACGAAGTTCGCGAAGACGCTGGCCGAACACAACGCCAACGTGGAGCAGTACAACGCGTGGTGCAAGGCCAACGCGGGCCGCTGCACATGAGCCTGCGGGCTGCCGTCCTGGGCCATCCGATCAGCCATTCAAAGTCTCCCGCGCTGCACCTTTCGGCGTATGAGTGGCTGGGCGCGGCTATCAGCTACACGGCCATCGACGTCACCGAGCAGCTGTTGCCGTCCTTCATGCGCCAGATCCGGAACCAGCCCGGCTGGCGCGGGCTCTCCGTGACCATGCCGCTGAAGACCGCAATGCTCGATGAGGTGGACGAAGTGCGCGGAGTGGCGCAGACCCTTGGCGTCGTCAATACCGTGACCTTCGAGGAGTCCGGCAACGGGGTGAAGACTGTCGGTTCCAACACCGACGTCGCCGGGATCGTCAATGCCCTTTGCCACGCCGGGACCGCTGCGGCACCGTCCGCTGTCATCCTGGGCGGCGGTGGCACCGCGGCGTCGGCTGTTGCTGCCTTGAAGGAGCTTGGCACAGCCACGGTTCAGGTCTTCGTCCGTGATTCTTCGCGGACGGCGGACGTCCGCGCCGCTGCCGACAGCCTGGGCGTCGCGCTGGAGGTCCGTCCCCTCGCTGCCGCTGCGCGCCCGACGTCGGAGGCCGACGTCGTCATCTCCACCCTGCCGCCGCGCACGGCCGACGGGCTCGCAGCGGAAATCGCCGCCTTGAAGACACCGACGCCGGGTGTACTCCTGGACGTCGCCTACGATCCCTGGCCGAGCCTGGTGGCCTCGGTATGGCAGGCCGGTGGCGGCCGCGTGGTGCCCGGCCTGGAGATGCTGCTGTACCAGGCGGTGGAGCAGGTGCGGCTCTTCACCCGGCGCGGGGAAGACGTTAACGCAGCTGTCATAGATGTGATGTGTGACGCAGTCGGCCTTGCCCGACGGGCGTTGTGACCGCCCTACGTGGCAGGATGGAAATTATGCGTTGGTTGACTGCCGGTGAATCCCATGGCCCGGCTTTGATGGGAATTATTGAGGGTGTTCCCGCAGGTGTGGAAATCACCAGCGGGGACATCGCTGACTCCCTGGCCCGCCGCCGGCTCGGCTATGGCCGCGGCGCACGGATGAAGTTCGAACAGGACGTGGTCACCATCCTGGGCGGTGTCCGGCACGGCCGCACCCAGGGCGGTCCCGTCGCCATCCAGGTGGGCAACACCGAATGGCCCAAATGGGAGCAGATCATGTCTGCCGACCCCGTGGACCCCGAAATCCTCGCCGACCAGGCCCGCAACGCGCCGCTGACGCGGCCGCGCCCCGGCCACGCCGACTTCACCGGCATGCAGAAATACGGCTTCGATGAGGCCCGTCCCGTCCTGGAGCGCGCAAGCGCCCGCGAAACCGCAACTCGCGTGGCGCTTGGTACCGTGGCAGCCCGGTTCCTCCGGCATCTTGGGATCGAACTGGTCAGCCATACGGTTTCCATCGCCAGCGTCACTGTGCCCGAAGGCCGCCCGCTGCCCTTGCCCGGCGATGTGATCGCCTTGGACACCGATCCACTGCGCTGCTTCGACCGCGAAACCTCCGATGCCATGGTTGCCGAGGTGGACGCGGCGCATAAGGAAGGCGAAACGCTGGGCGGCGTGGTGGAAGTCCTCGCATACGGGCTCCCGCCGGGACTGGGCAGCTACGTGCACTGGGACCGCCGGCTCGACGCCCGGCTGGCCGCGGCGCTGATGGGCATCCAGGCCATTAAGGGCGTGGAGGTGGGCGACGGCTTCCTGACCGCGGCACGCCGGGGTTCGGCCGCCCACGACGAGATCGTCCGGGACGCCAAGGGCCGCATCGGCCGCGTCAGCAACCGCGCAGGCGGTATTGAAGGCGGCATGAGCATCGGTGACGTCCTCCGGGTCCGTGCCGCCATGAAGCCGATCGCCACGGTGCCGCGCGCCCTGCGCACCATCGACGTCAGCACCGGTGAACCGGCCAAAGCCCACCACCAGCGCTCGGACGTCTGTGCCGTCCCGGCCGCAGGCGTCGTGGCCGAGGCCATGGTTGCCCTGGTCCTGGCCGAAGCCGTCATCGAGAAGTTCGGCGGTGACTCCGTGGCAGAAACCGCCCGCAACATCAAGGGTTACCTGGACAACATCCCGGCTTCCCTGGACTCGATCGGCCAATAGTGCTTCATCACGGCAGTACCGGCCACGCAGGCGGCCGGCCGATTGTGCTCATCGGCCCCATGGCCGTCGGTAAATCGGCCATTGGCCAGCAGCTGGCACAACAGCTGGGCGTCCGGTTTATTGACACGGACGCCGTCATCGTTGCCGGGCACGGATCCATCGCCGATATCTTCGCAGGCCGCGGTGAGCACGCGTTCCGGGAAATTGAAGCCCGGACCGTCGCCGAGGCCGTCGAGGAAGCGGAAGGTACCACCACGGTCATTTCGCTGGGTGGCGGTGCCGTCCTCGACTCCGGGACGCAGCAGCTCATGGGCCGCTGCACAGTGGTCTACCTCGAATGCGACGCTGATACCGTGGCAGACAGGATCGCCCGGAACTCGGGCCGGCCGCTCCTCGCCGGCGATGCCATGGGGCGCTGGACAGCAATGTTCGCCACCCGCAAGCCGGTCTACGAGAGGCTGGCCGACATCACCCTGGACGTCCGCCACGGTTCGATACCCGAGCTCGGCGGACGGCTGGAAGCAGCACTGCGGCACCACGCAGCTGCCAAACAGGAAGTTGAGAAGTGAACACGCAATCAACAGTCATCAACGTCACCGGCGAAGGTGCCGGCAACAACTACGGCGTCGTCGTCGGGCGCGGCCTGCTTGGTGAACTTCCCGCCCTGCTGGGTGAACGCGTCAGGCGGGTCCTGGTGATTCACCCCCGTGCCCTGCGCCTCACCGGCGACACCGTCCGCGACGAACTGGCTGAGGCCGGCTTCACCTCGCTCACGGCGGAAATTCCTGACGCCGAAGAAGGCAAGCACATCCAGGTGGCCGCATTTTGCTGGCAGGTCCTGGGCCAGAACGACTTCACCCGTTCGGACGCCATCGTGGCCGTTGGCGGGGGAGCAGTCACCGACCTCGCCGGCTTCGTCGCCGCCACCTGGCTGCGCGGAGTCAAGGTCATCCACATGCCCACCAGCCTGCTGGGCATGGTGGACGCATCTGTGGGCGGGAAAACCGGCATCAACACCGCCGAGGGAAAGAACCTGGTGGGGGCGTTCCATCCGCCGGCAGCCGTCCTGGCGGACCTGGACACCCTGGACACGCTGCCGAAGAACGAAATCATTTCCGGCCTCGCCGAGGTAATCAAGTGCGGCTTCATTGCAGACCCCGCCATCCTCGACCTGGTGGAGAACGACCCGGCCGCGGTGGTGGATCCCCGCTCGGACGCCCTGCGCGAGCTGATCGAACGCGCCATCGCTGTAAAGGCGAAAGTGGTTTCCGAAGACCTCAAGGAATCCGGGCTCCGGGAAATCCTGAACTACGGACACACGCTGGGCCATGCCATCGAACTGGTGGAGCGGTATTCCTGGCGTCACGGCGCCGCGGTATCCGTGGGCATGATGTTCGCGGCCGAACTTGCCCGGAGCGTGGGCCGTCTCAGCGATGCCGACGCCGACAGGCACCGGAGCATCCTGGATGGGCTTGGGCTGCCGGTCACGTACCGGCGGGACCGATGGCAGGGGCTGCTGGACGGGATGCGGCGCGACAAGAAGTCCCGCTGCGACCTGCTGCGCTTCGTGGTCTTGGACGGAATCGCCAAGCCGGGCATCCTTGACGTGCCGGACACCTCGCTGCTGTTCGCCGCGTACCAGGAGATTGCGTCCTGATGCAGGCCGACATGACCGGCACCGCCGACTGGCCCCAGGCCGGGTTCCCCGGAATCCGCATCAACCCGGATACCCTGATGCCGCAGATCGTCAATGAGGACGCTGTCCGGGAAGCCCTGTCAGCCTCGACAGATCCCGCCGACCACATTTTCGTCCTGCTGGTCGAAGGCCACGCCTCCGAGGCGGCGGAACTCCTGGCCGAAGCACGGTTCAAGGACCCGGAATCGTTCCGGCTGCGCGTCTTCGAAGCCGAGGTACTGAGCATCACCCACCGGATGGACCGCGCCATTGAACTGTTCCGGCAGCTCCTGGCCGAGGTCCACGGTACTCCCCGCGAAGCGCTGGCACTGCAGTTCCTGGGCACCACCCAGTACGCGGCAGGCCAGACGTCCGCCGCTGTGGAGTCCTTCTCCAAGGCCTTGGACCTGCGGGTGGCACAGTCCGCGGATGCCGCCCAGATCTACTCCACCACCGTGGCGCTCCAGCGGGCACGGGACATCCTGGATTTGGCCTGCTGAGGCGGCAGGCCACCGCGGCGGAAAGGCTGCCCGGTATTTACCGGTAGAATGGTTGTGGAATTTTTGCATCCACGCGATTTTTGACAAACACGTGCAGGCGGGCCGAATTGGTTTGCCCGCCCGGCATACAGCACCTGGCCCACACGGCCGGACAACGAAACCAGAGGAAACCAGTGGCAACCACTAACGACATTAAGAACGGAACGGTCCTGAAGCTTGAGGGCCAGCTGTGGAACATCATCGAGTTCCAGCACGTCAAGCCGGGCAAGGGCGGCGCGTTCGTCCGCACCAAGATGCGCAACGTGATGTCCGGAAAGGTTGTCGACAAGACCTTCAACGCCGGCCTCAAAATTGAGACGGCCACCGTCGACCGCCGCGACTACCAGTACCTCTACCAGGACGGCGCGGACTTCGTGTTCATGGACACCTCCGACTTCGACCAGATCACCGTTTCCGGCGCCACGGTGGGGGACGCCACCAACTTCATGCTTGAGAACCAGATGGTGAACATCGCCATCCACGACGGCAACCCCCTCTACATCGAACTGCCGCCGAGCGTTGTCCTCGAAATCACCTACACCGAGCCGGGCCTGCAGGGCGACCGCTCGTCCGCGGGCACCAAGCCTGCCACCCTGGAAACGGGCTACGAGATCCAGGTGCCGCTGTTCATCGAGAACAACACCAAGGTCAAGGTGGACACCCGCGACGGCAGCTACCTGGGCCGGGTCACCGAGTAGTGAGCGCCCGCGGTAAAGCCCGCAACAGGGCACTGGATGTTCTTTTCGAGGCGGAGCAGCGCTCTGTTTCGGCGTTCGACGTGCTTCGCGCACGCCGGGAAAAGACCGACCAGGTGGTCAACCCCTACACCCTGGAAATCGTCGAGGGCGTGGTGTCCCAGCAGGCAGCCATTGATGAGTTCCTGGAGACCTACTCGCAGGGCTGGAGCCTTGAACGCATGCCGTCCGTGGACCGCATCATCCTGCGTATCGGCACCTGGGAGCTCTTGTACAACGACGACGTCCCTGACGGCGTAGCGGTCAGCGAGGCTGTTGCGCTGGCCAAGACGTTGTCAACGGATGAGTCGCCGCAGTTCATCAACGGCCTGCTCGGCAGGCTGCAGCAGCTGAAGCCATCGCTGCTCGCCTGACCTGACAACCAGGTTCACAGCATGTGACGCAGAAGGGGCCCGCCGGTCAACCGGCGGGCCCCTTCTACGTTCTCAACCGGAGACCGCTGCGCGGAGCTCGAGGATCCTTTGGAGTTGCTGCCGTTCCTCGGCCTGGTGGAGCGGCACGTCCCGTCCGCTCAGGATCCGCTGGCGGGTATTGGCGAGCTGTGTGGCGGCCTTCAGGAACTGCCTCATCTGTGGCTTCCGGCCCGAATTGGCGGCCCATGCCAAAGCCGTGCGCCTGCCTCCGGGGGTCGCCAGGAGCTGGACCTCGTCCGGGGTGAACCATCCCGCGGCCGAATACTCCAGCAGCCGCTGCCGGGTCAGCCGCTTCTCGGCAACGCGAAGGAAGATGATGCCGCCCACCGCCAGCAGGAAGATCGGTACCTGGACCACGATGTAGTCCAGCAGGAAACCCCGGCCCATGCTGTTCCACCTGTTGTGCAGGAACATGGCCGGCAGCAGCCCGACGAAGAACGCTGCCACGGAGGCTCCGGTGTGCCACTTCCTTGCGGCGAAACCCATGACCAGGCCGGTGGTTCCGGTGAAGATCGCGTGCGCGAATGGCGACATCACGCCGCGGAGGAAGAAGATTTGGGCGAGGTCGCCGGCCGGGGAGGCTGAGTCGGCCACCGCCCTGCCGAAGTAGAGGATGTTTTCGGTGAAGGCGAACCCGCCCGCGATGGTGAAGGCGAACACGACGCCGTCCACCGGGCCGTCAAACTGCCGTCGCGCTGCCAGCAGGATGATCAGCAGGCCCAGGGATTTGGCGAATTCCTCGACGATGGGCGCCTGCACAGTGGCCATATAGGTTTGCAGGTCCGGCTGGTCGGTGAACTGGAATGCGATCACGAAGAACGGCTGGACAAGCAGCGTCACGGCTACGGATACCGCCGCGCCCCAGAGGAACGCGAAGAACAGCAGCCGCTTGGGTTCCGGTTCCCACCTGTCGATGATGTGGACCGCCCCCAGGACCACGGACAAGGGAATCAGCGATGCCAGGAACCCGATCAGGAAGCCGGCGGTGCCGGTGTTGGACAGAAGGAACGGGACCACCAGGAACAAGCTCAGGAGAGCGAGGACACCGCCTGCTATGGACAGCCCCGCCAGTCCACTCCGCGCCCGCGATGCCCGCAGTACAGTCCCTTGGACCTGGGGCCCGACCGTGGCCAACGGCAGGCCACCGTGCCCCGGTGCTGAACGGTAATGTCCGGGATGGACCTGGCCCATCCAGCTGGGGTTGGCCTGCTGGGGCACCGGCCCGGGCGCCTCGCGGTACGGGTCGTCGGGGAGCCCAGGTGTTGGTTGCTGCGGATACGTCGGCATACCCGAAAGCCTAGGCGGGGGCCGCCGGACGGCCAAGGAGCCGGAAACCCGCGCCATCCGGTGTGACCAGCGACGCGTTTCCCGGGGCACGGGCAGCCGGAGGCCATGTGGTAATTTTGAACAGCAAATATTCCTTTTTTAATTCCGTCCTGTGAGGCGGGGAAAGGGGAGACGAGCGTTGACTTCTGTCACCAGCGCACCGGTTCCAGCCAGGGTTGTCCTCAGCCAGGCGGACATTGACCGGGCACTCACTCGTATCGCCCATGAGATCCTCGAAGCCAACAAGGGATCCCGGGACTTGGTCCTGCTGGGCATTCCCCGCCGCGGTTACCCGCTGGCTCTCCGGCTGGCCGAAAAAATCGCCGCCGCCGACGCCACTGTGGACGCCGCCGCCATCGTGGGCCAGCTCGACGTCACCATGTTCCGCGACGACCTGTCCCACCAGGGGACCCGGCCGCCGTACCCCACCAAACTGCCCCGCACAGGCATTGACAACAAGGTGGTGGTACTGATCGACGACGTCCTGTACTCCGGCCGCACCATCCGCGCCGCCCTGGACGCCCTCGTGGACCTCGGCCGGCCGCGCATCGTCCGGCTTGCAGTCCTGATCGACCGGGGCCACCGCGAACTTCCCATCCGCGCTGACCATGTTGGCAAGAACCTGCCCACGTCCTCCGCCGAAAAGGTTCGGGTCCGGCTCGAGGAGACTGACACGCCCGAGGGCGGAACCCCGGTCAACGAAGTCGTAATCGAGGGCGGCGCATGAAACACCTCCTGTCCACCGAGGACCTCAGCCTCGCGAACGCCATCCGCATCCTGGACACCGCCGAGGAAATGTCTGCCGTAGGGGAGCGGGAAGTCAAGAAACTCCCGGCCCTGCGCGGACGCACGGTGGTCAACCTCTTCTTCGAGGACTCCACCCGGACCCGCATCTCCTTCGAAGCCGCCGCGAAGCGGCTGTCTGCCGACGTGATCAACTTCGCCGCCAAGGGGTCTTCGGTATCCAAGGGGGAGTCCCTCAAGGACACCGCCCAGACGCTGTCCGCCATGGGGGCCGACGCCGTCGTCATCCGCCACTGGGCGTCCGGCGCGCCGCACCGGCTCGCTGCAACGGACTGGATCGACGCCGGTGTCATCAATGCCGGGGACGGCACCCACGAACACCCCACCCAGGCCCTCCTCGACGCCTTCACCATGCGCCGGCACTGGGCCCGGCTGGCCGGCACCGGGTCGGAAGGAACCGACCTCAAGGGCCTGCGTGTAGCCATCGTGGGCGATGTCCTGCACTCGCGCGTGGCGCGATCCAACGTCTGGCTGCTCCGTACCCTTGGTGCTGAGGTCACCTTGGTGGCGCCGCCCACGCTGCTGCCGGTCGGCGTCGAGCAATGGCCCTGCAGCGTCAGCTATGACCTTGACCAAACCCTGGCCAACGGTGTGGACGCCGTCATGATGCTCCGCGTCCAGGGCGAACGCATGAACGCCTCGTTCTTCCCCAGCACCAGGGAATACTCCCGCCGTTGGGGATTCGACGACAACCGGCTCCGCGCCCTGGACGACCTCGGCATGACCGATACCATCATCATGCATCCCGGTCCCATGAACCGGGGCCTGGAAATCAGCGCCGCCGCAGCGGACTCACCCCGGTCCACCGTCCTGGCGCAGGTCCGCAACGGCGTGTCCGTCCGGATGGCCGCACTGTACCTGCTGCTTTCCGGGGATTCCCGCGAACCAGCCGCAACCCGGGCCCCGGCCTACACCGCCCCGCCCATCAAGGAGAGCATCTGATGACGACCACCACCGGAACCTACCTCATCAAGGGCGCCTCCATCCTTGGCGGCGAAGCCTCAGACCTGATGGTCCGCGACGGCATCATCGCCGAAATCGGCAACGGCCTGGCTGCCGATGGGGCCACGGTGATCGACGCCGCCGGCCTCGTGGCCTTGCCCGGCATGGTTGACGTCCACACCCACCTCCGCGAACCCGGCCGTGAAGACGCCGAAACCGTCGAAACCGGAACCCGCGCAGCGGCGCTGGGAGGCTACACCGCCGTCCACGCCATGGCCAACAGCACCCCCGTCGCGGACACCGCAGGCGTCGTCGAACAGGTCTACACCCTGGGCCGCACCGCAGGCTGGGTGGACGTACGCCCGGTCGGGGCCGTCACCGTCGGCCTGGCGGGGGAGCAGCTCGCAGAGCTCGGTGCGATGGCCGACTCCCGCGCCCGGGTCCGGATGTTCTCCGACGACGGCATCTGCGTCCACGACCCCGTGCTGATGCGCCGGGCGCTGGAATACGTCAAGGCGTTCGACGGCGTCGTGGCCCAGCACGCACAGGAACCCCGCCTCACCGCCGGGGCACAGATGAACGAGGGCGACGTCTCCGCGGTCCTCGGCCTGACCGGCTGGCCCGCGGTCGCCGAGGAAAGCATCATCGCCCGCGACGTCCTGCTGGCCCAGCACGTCGGCTCGCGGCTGCACGTCTGCCACGTATCCACGGCCGGCTCCGTTGAAATCATCCGGTGGGCCAAGGAACGGGGCATCGACGTCACCGCCGAGGTGACGCCGCACCACCTGCTGCTCACGGACGACCTCGTGCGCAGCTACGACCCCGTCTTCAAGGTCAACCCGCCGCTGCGGACCGACGCAGACGTCCAGGCATTGCGTGCCGGGCTCGCAGACGGCACGATCGACGTTGTGGGTACCGACCATGCACCGCACCCCAGCGAGCACAAAGAGTGTGAATGGGCGCAGGCCGCCATGGGAATGACCGGGCTGGAAACCGCCCTCTCCGTCGTGCAGCACGCCATGATCGAAACCGGGCTCATGACGTGGGCGGATTTCGCCAGGGTCACGTCCACGGCCGCGGCAAGAATCGGCCGGCTCACCGACCAGGGACGGCCCATCGAGGCGGGCGAACCCGCCAACCTCATCCTGGTGGACCCGGCAGCCCGCTGGACCGTCGATCCGTTCGCGATGGCCACCATGGGCCGCAACTCGCCGTTCAAGGGCCGGGAACTGCCGGGCAAGGTGGTAGTCACCTTCTTCAAGGGACACCCCACTGTGCTCGATGGTGCACTGAATACGCCGCACCCCGACGCCGCAGCAACCCCTGCGGGAGCTGCCTGATGGACAAGATCCTTCCCGGACTTGCCATGCTGGCGGTCGTCGCCGTCGTCTTTGTCCTCCTGGGCATCGGCTGGCGGAACCGCCTGAGGCGCCAGTCCGACGTCGAACAGCTGCCCCCGGTGCCCGCCGCACCCGGTGAGCCCGCCGCCGTCGCCGAAGGGCAGTACGTGGCTACCACCACCGCCGGTGACTGGCTCGACCGGATCGCCGTCCATGGCCTGGGGATCCGCACCAACGCAACCCTCGCGGTGTACCCGCACGGCGTCCTCTACGAGCGGTCAGGCGCGCCGGCCCTGTACATCCCCGCAGCTTCCCTCCTGGGTGTCCGGCAGGAAAGCGGCATGGCGGGTAAGTTCGTGGAGAAGGACGGCCTGCTGGTGCTGGCATGGACGCTCGGCGCGCACGGGCTGGACACCGGCTTCCGGACCCGGCGCGCGGCCGACAAGGACGTTCTCTACCAGGCCCTTCAGAATTTGATTTCGTCAGCCCCAGCGGCTGGTGCCACCAGTGGAAAGTAAGACAGTGAAAGCGAATACATTGACAGCAACCACCTCCGCTCCGGCAGCGCTAGTTCTCGAAGACGGGCGCATTTTCCGCGGCACCAGCTACGGCGCCACCGGCACCGCACTGGGCGAGGCCGTCTTCGCCACCGGGATGACCGGCTACCAGGAAACCATCACCGATCCCTCCTACGCCCGCCAGTTGGTGGTCCAGACGGCCCCGCACATCGGCAACACCGGTGTGAACAGCGAGGACGCCGAGTCCCGGCGGATCTGGGTGGCCGGCTACATTGTCCGGGACGCCGCACGCCGGCCCTCCAACTGGCGTTCCGAGCGCTCCCTCGACGAGGAACTGGTGGACCAGGGCATTGTCGGCATCCAGGGCGTGGACACCCGCGCCGTCACCCGCCACCTGCGCGAGCACAAGACCATGCGCGCCGGCATCTTCTCAGGCGCGGCAGCTGAGGCCACGGACAAGGAACTGGTCGACGCCGTCCTGGCCAGCGCCCCCATGGAGGGCTCCCGCCTGGCCGAGGAAGTCAGCGTGGACGAAGCTTACGTGGTGGAACCGAAGGACCACGGCTGGGATGGCGAACCCCGCTTCACCATCGCGGCAATCGACCTTGGCATCAAGGCCATGACCCCGGTCCGGTTCGCAGAGCGCGGCGTCCGCGTCCACGTGCTGCCCGCCACCGCCACCCTCGAGGACGTCAAGGCCGTCAACCCGGACGGTTTCTTCATGTCCAACGGCCCCGGCGACCCCGCCACCGCTGACGCCCAAGTCAGCCTCCTGCGCTCCGTCCTGGACGAAAAGCTGCCGTACTTCGGGATCTGCTTCGGCAACCAGATCCTGGGCCGGGCGCTGGGCTTTGGCACCTACAAGCTCCGCTACGGACACCGCGGCATCAACCAGCCCGTGATGGACCGCCGCACCGGCAAGGTCGAAATCACGTCCCAGAACCACGGTTTCGCCGTGGACGCCCCGCTCGACGGCGCCACCCAGGCACCGGAGGCACGGTACGGCCGGGTGGAAGTCAGCCACATCAGCCTGAACGACGATGTCGTGGAAGGCCTCGCCTGCCTGGACATCCCCGCATTCTCCGTGCAGTACCACCCCGAAGCAGCCGCCGGCCCGCACGACGCCGCGTACCTCTTCGACCGCTTCATCGAGCTCATGGAAGGCACGCGGGACGGCAGGAATGCCAACCTGTCAAAGGAACCCGTGGACGCCGCCCACCCCGCAGGCGCTGACACCAAAAACGACAACAAGACCGAGGACAAGAAGTAATGCCGAAACGTACAGACCTCAAAAGCGTCCTCGTCATTGGTTCCGGCCCGATCGTCATCGGCCAAGCCGCCGAATTCGACTACTCCGGCACCCAGGCCCTGCGCGTCCTGAAGGAGGAGGGCCTGCGCGTCATCCTCGTGAACTCCAACCCGGCCACCATCATGACCGACCCCGAGTTCGCCGACGCCACCTACGTCGAACCCATCACCCCCGAGGTGGTGGAGAAGATTATCGCCAAGGAACGGCCCGACGCCGTGCTGCCCACCCTGGGCGGCCAGACCGCGCTGAACACCGCCATCGCCCTGGACAAGAACGGCGTGCTCGAGAAATACAACGTGGAACTCATCGGCGCGAACATCGCCGCGATTGAACTCGGCGAGGACCGCGAAAAGTTCAAGGGTGTCGTGGAGCGCTGCGGCGCCGAATCCGCCCGCAGCCACATCATCCACACCATGGACGAGGCCCTCACCGCCGCCGGCGACCTCGGGTACCCCATGGTGGTCCGCCCCTCCTTCACCATGGGCGGCCTGGGCTCCGGCCTGGCCTACAACGAGGATGACCTGCGCCGCATTGTCGGACAGGGCCTGCAGTACAGCCCCACCAGCGAGGTTCTGCTCGAAGAGAGCATCCTGGGCTGGAAGGAATACGAGCTCGAGATGATGCGGGACAAGAACGACAACGTGGTTGTCGTCTGCTCCATCGAGAACTTCGACCCCGTGGGCGTGCACACCGGCGACTCCATCACCGTGGCTCCGGCACTGACCCTCACCGACCGCGAGTACCAGAAGCTGCGCGACGTCGCCATCGCCGTCATCCGCGAGGTGGGCGTGGACACCGGCGGCTGCAACATCCAGTTCGCCATCGACCCCGCCACCGGCCGCGTGGTGGTCATCGAAATGAACCCCCGCGTTTCCCGGTCCTCCGCGCTGGCGTCCAAGGCCACCGGTTTCGCGATCGCCAAGATCGCCACCAAGCTCTCGCTCGGCTACACCCTGGACGAGATCCCCAACGACATCACCCAGAAGACCCCCGCCTCCTTCGAGCCCACCCTGGACTACGTGGTGGTCAAGGTCCCCCGCTTCGCCTTCGAGAAGTTCCCGGCGGCGGACAACACCCTCACCACCACCATGAAGTCGGTGGGCGAGGCCATGGCCATGGGCCGCAACTTCACCGAAGCCCTCCAGAAAGCACTGCGTTCCCTGGAACAGAAGGGCTCACAGCTGGACTTCAGCAGCGTCCCGGAATGGGAGGTAGCCGAACTCATCGAAAAGGCCAAGCGCCCCACCACCGAGCGCCTGCACCAGGTCCAGCGCGCCCTCCTGGGCGGCGCCACCGTGGAGCAGCTTTTCGAGGCCACCAAGATCGATCCCTGGTTCCTTGACCAGCTCCAGCTGCTCAACGAGATCTCCCACGAAATCCGCCAGGCAGGTGCACTGACGGCGGATATGCTCAAGCGCGCCAAGCGCCACGGGTTCTCGGACGAGCAGATCGGCTCCCTCACCCACAACCCGGAGGCCGTGGTCCGGGGCGTCCGCCAGGCCCTCGGCATCCGCCCTGTCTACAAGACCGTTGACACCTGCGCCGCCGAGTTCGCCGCCTACACGCCGTACCACTACTCGGCCTACGACGAGGAGGACGAGGTTGCACTGCACTCCAAGCCGTCCATCCTGATCCTCGGCTCCGGTCCCAACCGCATCGGCCAGGGCATCGAGTTCGACTACTCCTGCGTCCACGCGTCCATGGCGCTGCGCAAGGCCGGCTACGAGACCGTCATGGTCAACTGCAACCCGGAAACCGTCTCCACCGACTACGACGTCTCCACCCGGCTGTACTTTGAGCCCCTCACGCTCGAGGACGTCCTGGAGGTCATCGCGGCCGAGGAACGCACCGGCGGCGTCATGGGCGTGTTCGTCCAGCTCGGCGGCCAGACCCCGCTGAAACTGGCGCAGCAGCTCGCCGACGCCGGCGTGCCCATCCTGGGCACCTCACCGGAGGCCATCGACCTCGCCGAGCACCGTGGCGCGTTCTCCCGCGTGCTGGACAAAGCCGGCCTGGTGGCCCCGAAGAACGGCACCGCCGTCTCCTTCGAGGACGCCAAGAAGATCGCGGACGAGATCGGCTACCCCGTCCTGGTCCGCCCGTCCTACGTGCTGGGCGGCCGCGGCATGGAAATCGTCTACGACGAGCCCAACCTCTCCCGCTACATTGCCAACGCCACCGAAATCACCCCCGACCACCCGGTACTGATCGACCGCTTCCTGGAGGACGCCGTCGAAATCGACGTCGACGCCCTCTACGACGGCACCGACATGTACCTGGGCGGCATCATGGAACACATCGAGGAAGCCGGCATCCACTCCGGCGACTCCGCCTGTGTGCTGCCGCCCATCACCCTGGGCAGCAACGTCATCGAGCGCGTCCGCACCGCAACCCGCGCCATCGCCGAAGGCGTGGGCGTCCGGGGCCTGATCAACATCCAGTTCGCGCTGGCCTCGGACGTCCTGTACGTCCTGGAAGCCAACCCCCGGGCCTCCCGGACCGTGCCCTTCGTGTCCAAGGCCACCGGCGTCCAGATGGCCAAGGCCGCTGCACTGATCGGCACCGGCGTGACCATCAACCAGCTGCGCAGCGCCTACAAGATGCTGCCCGAAACCGGCGACGGCTCCACCCTTCCGCTGGACGCGCCCGTGGCAGTCAAGGAAGCCGTGCTGCCGTTCAGCCGGTTCCGGACGCCCGAGGGCAAGGTGGTGGATTCCCTGCTCGGGCCCGAGATGCGCTCCACCGGCGAGGTCATGGGCATCGACAAGCACTTCGACACGGCCTTCGCCAAGAGCCAGGCAGGCGCCAACAACGCGCTTCCCACCGAGGGCAAAGTCTTCGTGTCCGTGGCCAACCGGGACAAGCGCTCGGTGATCATGGGCGTCAAGCGGCTCTCGGACCTCGGGTTCGAGATCGTCTCCACCGGCGGTACCGCCGACGTCCTGCGCCGCAACGGCATCCAGGCCACCCCGGTCCGCAAAGTCGCCGAGGGAAGCAGCGCCGAAGGGGAAGGCACCATTGCCGACCTCATCGTCGCCGGCGAGATCGACATGGTGTTCAACACGCCGTCAGGCGGCGAGGCCCGCAGCGACGGCTACGAGCTCCGGGCCGCGGCCACGTCCATCGGTATTCCGTGCATCACCACGGTGGCCGAGTTCAACGCCGCCGTACAGGCCATCGAAGCCATGCGCACCTATGAGTGGTCCGTCACCAGCTTGCAGGAGCACGCGGCAGCCCTTGCCGAGTCGCAGCAGAAAGCGGCCCTTCAGCATGCCTGAGCAGCTACCAGGCGCCGGCCGGGAGTCCTTTGGCTCCCGGCTGGGCGCCGCAATGGCGGCCCGCGGCCCGCTCTGCGTGGGCATCGACCCCCACCCGGCGCTGCTGAAGAGCTGGGGCCTGGACGACGACGCCGCAGGGCTGAAGCGCTTTTCGCTCACGGTCCTGGAGGCCGTAGCTCCGCTCGCTGCCGCGGTGAAGCCCCAAGTGGCGCTTTACGAACGGCACGGCTCGGCCGGCATTGCCGTGCTGGAGGAGGTCCTGGCCGAGGCCCGGGACCAGGCGGTGCTCAGCATCGCCGACGCCAAACGTGGGGACATCGGTTCCACCATGGCCGCTTACGCCGACGCCTGGCTCCGTGACGGCTCCCCGCTCGCGGCGGACTCGGTCACGCTCAGCCCCTATCTTGGTTTTGAGTCGTTGCGGCCGGCACTGGACCTCGCCGCGGAAACGGGCCGGGGCGTGTTCGTCCTTGCCCTGACTTCCAACCCTGAGGGCGCGTCGGTCCAGCACGTGGGCGGAAAGGACTCCGTGGCCCGCAGGATCACGGAGTCCGCGGCGGCGGAGAACTCCCGGTATGCCGGGAATCTCGGATCTGTCGGCCTCGTGGTTGGTGCAACCGTCGGCGGCGCCCTGACAGACCTGGAACTGGACCTTGCTGCGGTCCGCGGCCCCATCCTGGCGCCTGGCCTCGGAGCTCAGGGGGCAACACCGGCTGACCTTCGGGCCACCTTCGGCGGCGCTTACCCGCTGGTCCTGGGAACCTCCAGCCGCGACATCCTGTCGGCGGGACCGCAGGTGAGCGCACTGCGCGAAGCCGCCATCCGCACGCTCGACGGGCTCCGCGGGGAGTAACACTGGCTCTGCGGGAAGCACTTGTTTCGTACCTGGCTTGTTCATTACTGATGGCCCCCTCCTGACGAATGCAGCGATGACGCCATGTGCGCGGCTGCCAGCGCCCGTTCCAACGATGTAACCTCGGGAAGGAAGACGACAATTTTGTCTTCGGGAGAGGACGAAATGGCGATCACAATGCGCGACGTGGCCGAGATGGCTGCCGTGTCAATAAAGACGGTCTCCAATGTAATCAACGACCACCCGAACATTAAGCCCGAGACACGCAGCCGTGTCCTTTCTGCCATCGAGGATCTCGGCTACCAACCGAATCTCTCGGCTCGCGGACTCCGTTCCGGCCGCACGGGTGTGATCAGCCTCATTATTCCCGACCTGAAAAACGCGTACTTCGCTGAGCTCGCAGACGCTGTGATGACTGCCGCCTCAAAGAGGGGCCAAGCTGTCATTATTGAACAGAGCGGCGGGGAGCGGGAGCGCGAACTGCAAATCCTTCGCGGCCCCCGAATGCGGATGGTGGACGGCGTCCTCTACAGTGTGCTCGGCCTTGAGCAGGAGGACGCCGACCTCATCAATATCCCGACACCCATCGTGTTGCTGGGTGAACGCATCTTCAACGGACCCGCGGATCACGTAACCATGCAGAATGTCGAGGCATCCCAAGCAGCTACCGAACACCTTCTTGAACTCGGATGCACGCGACTCCTGGCCTTTGGGGCCCACCCCGGGGAGGTGATCGGTTCAGCGGGCCTGCGGCTTGAAGGCTATCGCAGGGCGCTGAATCGAGCCTCCGTACCTTACCGCGAGGAACTGACCGTCGACGTCCAGACCTGGCACCGGGCGGACGGTGCTCAGGCCATGCGGCGCGTACTCGGATCGGGGCTCGCCTTCGACGGCGTGGTGGCTTTTAACGACTCCCTTGCCCTGGGCGCGATGAGCGTGATGCAGGACGCCGGCCTGAAGGTTCCGGACGATGTGGCGATTATCGGCTTCGACGATATCGACGATACGCGCTACTCCCTTCCCGCGCTATCGACCGTAGACCCTGGCCGGCAGGAGATTGCCGAAACCGCAGTCCGGATGTTGCTGGAGCGGATCAACGGCGCGGCTGCCGGGCTCGCACCACGTGAGTTTGAGTCTTCCTTCAAAATCATCGCCCGGGGATCCTCCGGGCGCGGTCCGGTAAAAGTCCCCCGCAATTAAGCCTTGACGTGGAGCAGGACTGCCCTCAGTATTGTTTTACATCGATTACTTACATCGATGTAAACGAAATGGGCGCTAGCTCAAAATCTTTCCCAGCCCCTGACGGTCCTCCTGCACGTGCCCTTGGAGGGGCAGCCGCGGAGACCCGCTCAAGACAATGAAGTCCAGAAAATTCAGCACGAAGGGACCCTACGTGAACAAGAAAACTATCGCGGCCGCGCTGTCGGCCGTCGCCCTGGTTGCAAGCCTCTCTGCCTGCGGCGGCGGAGATGCTGCTCCTGAAGGCGCCAGCACCACTGATTGCACGAACAAGGTCATCCACGCCGATGCTCCCAGGGTCTCGGTATGGGCGTGGTACCCGAACATGGCTGCCGTGGTGGATAACTTCAACAACTCGCACACAGATGTACAGGTCTGCTGGACTGTGGCCGGCCAGGGTGGCCCCGAGTATGCGAAGTTCCAGACAGCGATCGAGGCCGGCAAGGGCGCACCCGATGTGATCATGCTCGAAGCGGACCAGCTTACGGGCTTCGAGCTGCAGAATGCCCTCGTGGACTTGAGCGCCTTTGGTGCAGGCGACGTGAAGAAGAACTTCAGCGAGGGATCCTGGAAGGACGTCTCCCAAGGAAACTCTGTTTACGCCATTCCGGTCGACGGTGGCCCCATGGCAATGATTTACCGCATGGATGTGCTCGACAAGTACGGCATCACGCCTCCAACTACATGGGCTGAGTACGAGAAGGCGGCGCAGAAAGTCAAGGACGCCGGCGGACCGGCCTTTGGCGATCTGGGCAGCAACGTTCCGGCGGCGTTGACCGCCCTCATGGCCCAAAAGGGTGCTGTTCCTTTCAAGTACGACCTGGCGGACCAAAAGAACATTTCGATCAACCTGGACAGCCAGCCGGCAAAGGACGTGTTGAACTACTGGGCGGGGCTGGCAAAGAAGGGCCTTGTAGGCACCCAGGACCAGTTCAACACCGACTACATCACCGGAATGGTCGGCGGTAAATATGCGACGTACATCTCCGCTGCCTGGGCCCCGGGCTATCTGACCGGATCGGGCGTGGGCAAGGGGCAGGAGAAGGATACATTCGCCGTCGCGCCCCTTCCGCAATGGGATTCCGGCAGCCCTGTTTCCGTAAACTGGGGCGGTTCAACCTTCGCGGTCACCTCACAGGCAACCGACAAGAAGCTGGCTGCCGAAGTCGCCAAGGGCCTTTACGCCGACGACGCGTCGCTCACAGACGGCTGGAAAACCCAAACCATCTTCCCGCTGAACCAGAATGTGCTGAAGTCGGACGCCTTCATCAACAACAAAGTTGACTTCTTCAGCGGTCAAACGGCCAACAAGGACATCTACATCCCGGCCGAGAACGCCTACCAAGGCTTCAACTACAGCCCATTCACGGTCTACTACTACGCGCAACTGCAAGCCGAGACGGTCAAGATCAACTCAGGCGAAATCAACGGCGAACAGGCGGCCACCGAGCTGCAGAACACCATGGTGACCTACGCAAAGAGCCAGGGTTTCACAGTCAAGTAGCACCAGCCCGGCCTGCTCCGCCGACGACTTACCGTCGGAGCAGGCCGGATCGACCGACAGAAGGACGCAGGACAGATCATGGCAGTTCACGGGTCAACGGCGACATCCTCGCCGCAAGTCGCTTCACCTGAAGTGCAGGGCCGCTCAGGGCGCCCTCAAAGCAGACAGGGTTCCCGCGTCAAGACGATGGCGTCACGCCAGGCGCGGATGGGATGGCTATTTATCGCTCCCTTCGTCGTGGTCTTCGTCGCGTTCCTCCTTGCGCCCCTTGGGTACGCGCTCTACCTCAGCCTCTTTACAAAAGGCCTTGCCACCGGAACACGATTCAGCGGGCTGGAGAACTATATTCACGCCTTCTCGGACCCCCAATTCCTCAACGGCATCTGGTTCGTCATCCGGTTTTCTTTGGTTCTCATCCCGGTGCAAATGGCTGTGTCCCTGGCCGCAGCCCTTGTCCTGGACCATCTGACCACCAAAGTGGCCAAGTTCTCCCGACTCATGATCTTCCTTCCCTATGCAGTGCCGGCGGTCATAGGTGCGCTCATGTGGGGATTCCTTTACAGCCCCTCATTCGGGCCGTTGCAGCAGGCCTTCTCCCTCTTCCACGCTTCAGCGCCATTCCTTCTCAGTCAGGACAACGTTTTCTACGGCCTGCTGAACGTCGTCACCTGGCAGTGGGCCGGATATTACATGATCATCATCTACGCGGCCCTCCAGGGAATCGACCCCTCCCTCTATGAGGCAGCGAAAATCGACGGCGCCTCCACCCGGCAAGTCGCGTTCAGGATCAAGGTTCCCATGGTCTCCTCGGCGCTGGTGCTGATCCTGATCTTTGCGCTGATCGGAACCCTTCAGTTTTTCTCCGAGCCGCAAATTCTCGGCCCGGTCGCCAACGGGAGCATCACTCCCAATTTCACGCCGAACATCTACGCGTTCAATCTGGCATTCGGCTACGCCCAGTTCAACTACGCGTCTGCCATTTCCTTCTCCCTCGGCATTGTCGTCTTCATAGCCGTGTATATCTTCATGTTCGCCACCCGGAAAAAAGGGAGCACCTTGTCATGAGCGCAGCCACCACCGCAGCCGCCACCTCTGTCCGCGCCCCTGGCCCTTCACCCGACCGGCGCCGCAAGCCCCGCCGGAACGTGGTGGCCCATGTCTTCCTCGGAGTCCTGGTCCTGTACTTCCTGGTTCCTATCTGGTGGCTCTTCGTGGCGAGCACCAAGGACACCGAAGGGCTTTTCTCCGGTTCTTCCGGCGCCATGTGGTTCGACAGGAATTTCAACCTTGTCGCCAACCTCCAGGACCTCTTCACCTACAACGGCGGCGAGTACCTGCGGTGGCTGGGCAATTCAGTGCTGTATGCCGTGAGCGGCGGCCTGGGGGCCACGGCGATCTCGGTCCTGGCCGGTTACGGCTTCGCCAAATACAAGTTTCCGGGACGGAACCTGACCTTCGCCTTGCTGCTGGGCGCCGTTATGGTTCCCATGACTGCCCTTGTCATACCCACCTTTATCTTGCTCTCCAACCTCAAGCTGACGGACACGGTCTGGGCCGTTATCCTGCCATCGCTGCTTAGCCCCTTCGGCGTCTACTTGATGCGCGTCTACACCGCCGAGGCCGTGCCGGACGAGTTGCTGGATGCAGCCCGGGTGGACGGTGCCGGCGAACTTCGCACCTTCCTCCAAGTCGCACTGCCCCTGCTCCGTCCCGCCCTCGTCACGGTCCTCCTGCTTTCCGTCGTTGGAACCTGGAATAACTACTTCCTGCCGCTGGCCATGCTGTCGACCGCAAAGCTTTACCCGCTGACCGTCGGAATCGGGCTCTGGTCGCAACTGGCTTCCTCCAACAACGGCGGTGGCCATTCACTCTGGAGCCTCATCATCGTCGGCTCGTTTGTCTCCATCATTCCTCTCGTCGTGGCCTTCCTGACGCTGCAAAAGTACTGGCAGGGCGGCTTGTCCCTCGGAAGCCTCAAATAGGGTGCCGTTAGTACCAGGCGACACACCGACATCAACACATCACTTACCTGAAGGACAACTATGGTTTCCGCGCGCCTAACCATCGACCCGCAGTTCGCCGTGGGCCCCGTCAATCCACGCCTGTTCGGCTCGTTCGTCGAGCACTTGGGCCGCTGCGTCTACGACGGCATTTACGAGCCGGCCCATCCGAAGGCAGACGCTTCCGGATTCCGCACGGACGTCATGGAGCTCGTCAAAGAGCTCGGTGTCTCCGCCATCCGCTACCCTGGCGGTAACTTCGTCTCCGGCTTCCGGTGGGAGGACAGCGTCGGACCCAGGGACCAGCGCCCCCGGCGACTGGATCTGGCCTGGCACTCGACTGAGACAAACGAAGTCGGCCTGCATGAGTTCAGTTCGTGGCTGGAAAAGGTAGGCAGTGAGCTCATGCTCGCGGTCAATCTGGGCACCAGGGGAACCGAGGAAGCCCTCGACCTGCTGGAGTACACAAACATTCGTTCCGGGACTGAACTGTCCGAGCGCCGGGTCGCCAACGGCCGAGCCGAGCCTTTCCGCATCAAAATGTGGTGCTTGGGGAACGAAATGGACGGCCCATGGCAGCTGGGACACCGCTCGGCGGACGATTACGGCAAGATCGCATCCCGGACGGCAAAGGCCATGAGGCAGCTGGACCCGTCAGTGGAACTCGTGGTCTGCGGCTCGTCGAGCGCCCAAATGCCCACGTTCGGTGAATGGGAACGGGTAGTTCTGACACACAGCTATGACGATGTGGACTACATTTCGTGCCACGCCTATTACGAAGAGAAGAACGGGGACCTCGGTTCCTTCCTTGCCTCAGCCTCCAATATGGACCACTTCATCGAGTCGGTGGTTGCAACGGCTGATCACGTCAAGGCCGTCAAGGGCAGCTCGAAAACCATCAACATCTCCTTTGACGAATGGAATGTCTGGTACATCCAGCGCTTTGAGCAGATAGAGAAGATAGAAGGAATCGATAACTGGCCCACCGCACCGCGACTGCTTGAGGATGCCTACTCCGTCGCGGACGCGGTTGTTTTCGGCAACCTTCTGATGTCATTGCTTAAGCACGCCGACCGTGTCACCTCGGCTTCCCTTGCCCAGTTGGTCAATGTGATAGCGCCGATCATGACCGAACCGGGCGGCCCTGCGTGGAAGCAGACCACATTCTTCCCGTTCGCTTTGACTTCCAAACTCGCAAAGGGAAATGCCCTGGAGGTCAAGCTGGAAGCAGAAACTTACGCTACGGAGGTCTACGGCGTGGTCCCTCTTATTGATGCCGTCGCCACCCACGACGCCGATACCGGATCCACGTCAGTCTTTCTGGTCAACCGCTCCCAAACGGAAGAAGCGACTGTAACAATAGATGTGACGGCGCTCAGGGGCGTCATCGTCCTGGACGCGCAGACGCTTTCGGATGATGACGTTTATGCCAAGAACACCCTTGACCAGCCGGACCGCGTGGGGCTCAGCAGGAATAAGAGCGTTGCCGTCCGCGACGGCATAGTGGAATTGACTCTTCCTCCCGTCTCCTGGACTTCCGTGAACCTGGGCTAAGCGCCCAGTTGCGTCCGAATCACACCGTGCTGCACCGGTCCTGGCCAGCCCGGGTGATCCTCCAGGCGACCAGGACCTTAACTGTCCCCGATGCATTGCTTCGGGCTGCACCAGAGGGTATTTTCAGGACAGGTCCAAGGGCGGCCGCCCTTGGATGAAATCCGCCGACTCCGGGGGTGTCCGTGATGGTTCTGCGACCTTTATCTGCGACTGAACGGGCTGAGGCCCTGGGCAAGGCGGCAGCGGCAAGGGCCACCCGGGCGGCGGCCAAGGAAAGCCTTCGAAACGGGAACAGGTCCGCGGCGGACATCATCGGCTCAGCCCTTGAGGACGACGCCCTTGCCCGGATGAAAGTGTCCGAACTGCTCGAAGCCCTTCCCGGCATCGGGAAGGTCCGTGCCGCGGCCATCATGCAGCAGCTGGGCATCGCGGCGTCCCGCCGGGTCCGCGGGCTGGGCGTCCACCAGCGGCGGGCGCTGGTAGATTTTATAGACGAGCATTAGCGCGGGCCCGGCGCCTGCGCTTCCCCAACCTCCAGTAAAAGGAATACGTGAGCAAGAAACCCGGACTGACAGTCCTCGCAGGTCCGACGGCTGTTGGCAAAGGCACCGTGTCCACCTACATCCGGGACAACTACCCCGAAGTCTGGCTTTCCGTCTCGGCCACCACCCGCGCCCCCCGGCCGGGTGAAGAGGACGGTGTCCACTACTTCTTCAAGTCCAAGGAGGAGTTCGACCAGCTCATCGCTGACGGTGAACTCCTGGAATGGGCCGTGGTCCATGGACAGAACACCTACGGCACGTTGAAGAGCACCGTAAACCGGGCGATCGCCGAGGGCCGCTCGGTCCTGCTGGAGATCGACCTCCAGGGCGCCCGCCAGGTCAAGGCGGCCGTCCCGGACGCGCAGTTCGTCTTCCTGGCCCCGCCCACGTGGGACGAGATGGTCCGGCGGCTGGTGGGCCGGGGGACCGAAACCCCGGAGGAACAGCAGCGCCGGCTGGAAACCGCTAAACTGGAACTTGCTGCTGAACCGGAGTTCGACCACACCGTCATCAACGACGACGTCCGCCGGGCAGCGGACGAGCTTGTTTCACTCATGGGGCTGACACCGCATCCACATCTGCCGGAACCGTCAGCCCGCTAGGAATTTGGAGAAATTCGTGTCTACGAACCTTGAAGGCATCATCAACCCGCCGATCGACGATCTGCTGAAGGTAGCGGATTCCAAGTACGGCCTGGTGATCTTCGGTGCCAAGCGTGCTCGTCAGATCAACGCCTACTACGCCCAGCTGCACGAGGGCCTGTTCGAATACGTCGGCCCCCTGGTCGACACCAAGCTGAACGAGAAGTCGCTCTCGATCGCGCTGCGCGAGATCAACGAAGGCAAGCTGGTCTCCACGCCGATCGAAGCCGCAGAGTAGTCCTGCAGCCGAACTGACTCGCTGTTGACGGAGGTCACGTGCGCATAGTCCTCGGAGTCGGGGGAGGGATTGCCGCCTACAAGGTGGCATCGCTCCTCCGGCTTTTTACTGAAGCCGGCCATGACGTCACGGTGATTCCCACCGAAGCGTCCACCCGGTTCGTCGGTACCGCCACCTGGGAGGCGCTGTCCGGCAACCCGGTCAGCAACAGCGTTTTCGATGACGTGCACCTGGTCAACCACGTCCGCCTGGGCCACGAGGCCGACCTCGTGGTCGTCGCGCCGGCCACGGCCGACCTCCTCGCCAAGGCCGTAACCGGCCAGGCAGGAGATTTGCTCACCAACACGCTGCTCATGGCGCACGGCCCGGTGCTCTTCGCCCCCGCCATGCACACGGAGATGTGGCAGCATGCCGCCACCCGCGCAAACGTCGAGACACTCCGCACGCGCGGGGCAGCAGTCCTTGAACCCGCCTCCGGCAGGCTGACCGGCGCCGATTCGGGACCTGGCAGGCTCCCGGAACCCCAGGCGATCTTCGAGGCCGCCATGGCCCTGGTGCAGGGCCGGTCCGATTACCAGCTCCCCCTGGCCGGGCGCACCGTCACCATCAGTGCCGGCGGCACCCGCGAACCACTGGATCCCGTCAGGTTCCTCGGCAACCGGTCTTCCGGCAAGCAGGGCGTGGCGCTGGCCGTCGCGGCGCGGAACGCCGGGGCCACCGTGCGTTTGCTGGCAGCCCACATGGAGGTCCCGGCGCCGGCGGGGGTCGAGGTTCAGCGAGTGGAAACCGCCCTGGAGCTGCGGGAAGCCGCACTGGCCGCAGCCGCCGGATCCGACGTCGTCATCATGTCCGCCGCCGTGGCCGATTTCCGGCCCGCGGAGGTATCGGACACCAAAATCAAGAAGCGGGACGACACCGCCGACCCCGTCATCACCCTGGTCCGCAACCCGGACATCCTGCAGGAGCTCGTGGAGCAGCGTAACGGAAGCCGTTCCGGGGCCGGGCAGCTCATCGTCGGGTTCGCTGCCGAAACAGGGGACAGCCAAGGCGACGTCCTGGCCTACGCCGAAGCCAAACTGCAGCGCAAGGGCTGTGACCTGCTGGTGGTCAACCATGTGGGGACGGACAAGGTCTTCGGGCAGGACTCCAACGCGGTGGTCATCCTCTCCCGGGCCGGCTCCGAACCACAGGAGGCGTCCGGGACCAAAACCGAGGTTTCGGAAGCCATCATCAGGCGCATCAGCTTTGAACTGAACCGCGTTTCGCCCCGCGCCTGAAGTGTTTCAGGCCACGTTTGCTTAGCACGGGGACATCTCCCGCCTGGCAACCAACACCAACCAGTAAGGTAGTTGAGTGACTTTACCGCTGCACCTTCCCCAGCCTCATGGGGCCACGCCCCCCGCGCTTCGGCTCTTCACGTCCGAGTCTGTCACTGAGGGCCACCCGGACAAGATCTGCGACCAGATCAGCGACGCCATCCTGGATGCGCTGCTCGCGGCCGACCCCGAGTCGCGCGTGGCCGTGGAAACGATGGCCACCACGGGCCTGGTGCACGTGGCAGGCGAAGTCACCACCGACGCCTACGTTGAGATCCCGCAGATCGTCCGCGAGACCATCCTGGGAATCGGCTACGACTCCTCGGCCAACGGCTTCGACGGCGCCCGGTGCGGCGTCTCCGTCTCCATCGGACAGCAGTCCAACGACATCGCCGGCGGCGTGTTCAACTCACTCGAGGCGCGAGAGGGCCGCCAGGAGGACGACTACGACCTCCAGGGCGCAGGCGACCAGGGCCTGATGTTCGGCTATGCCAGCGACGAGACCCCGTCCTACATGCCCGTGCCGATCTGGCTCGCGCACCGGCTCTCCGAGCGGCTCACCGAGGTCCGCAAGACGGGCCAGCTGGCCTACCTCCGCCCTGACGGCAAGACCCAGGTGACCATCGGCTACGACAAAGACGTCCCCGTCTCCGTGGAAACAGTGGTGATCTCCAGCCAGCACGCCGAGGGCGCCAGCCTGGAGCAGCTCCGGGCCGACCTCGCCGCCGTCGTCATTGAACCCGTCCTGGCCGGCGCCAACCTGGACCTCTCGCGCACCGCGAACATCCTCAACCCCGCCGGTGAGTTCGTCATCGGCGGACCGGTCGGGGACGCCGGGCTTACCGGCCGCAAAATCATTGTCGACACCTACGGCGGCATGGCCCGCCACGGAGGTGGCGCGTTCTCCGGCAAGGATCCGTCCAAAGTGGACCGGTCCGCTGCGTACGCCATGCGCTGGGTGGCCAAGAACGTGGTGGCCGCAGGACTGGCCAAGCGTGCCGAGATCCAGATCGCCTACGCAATCGGCCAGGCCCGCCCCGTGGGAACATACGTTGAGACGTTCGGGACTGAAACCGTTGACCCGGCCAGGATCAGCGCCGCCATCGCCGAAATCTTCGACCTCCGCCCGCGCGCCATCATTGACGCCCTGGACCTGAAGCGCCCCATCTACGCCAAAACCGCCGCACACGGGCACTTTGGCCGCGACGATCCCGACTTCACGTGGGAACGCCTGGACCGGGTGGACGACCTGAAGGCGTTCTTCAACGCCTGACCGTTCGCGTGCCGGCGGCCGGAAGACCATTGTCAGTGCCGGGTGCTTGACTGTCCATGTCCAACCCGGTAGCTGAACGGAGGTAACCGCCATGGTTGCTGACAGTTCGGTGCAGCCATCGCTGCTGCAGGGGTTCCCGGCCCGGGCACCCTCCGCCGGCATCACCACGGCCGCGCAGCTGCCGGTGGCAAGGGTCCTCGTGGAGTCCTCACTGCCGCACCTGGACCGCCCTTTTGACTATGCCGTACCGGCCTCGCTCGACCAGGACGCCCGGCCGGGGGTGCGGGTCAAGGTCAAGTTCAACGGCCAGGACCTGAACGGCTTCCTCCTCGAACGGGTGGCGGAGTCCGACGCCGGACACACCCTGGTGCCTTTGGCCAAGGTTGTTTCACCGGTTCCGGTCCTCACTCCTGCGGTCAGGGATCTCGCCACCGCCGTCGCAGCCCGGTACGCCGGTACTGTCAGCGACGTCCTGCGCCTCGCCATTCCACCCCGCGTCGCCAGGCTGGAAAAGGACTTTCCCAGCTCCGCCGATTCCGGGGAGGCGGGCACCCTTCCCGGTACCCCCGGTCCGTCAGCCTGGACCGCGTACGGCACCGGCCCCGCGTTCCTGCGGCACCTGGCCGGCGGCGGAGCACCTCGAGCGGTGGTTAACCCGCTTCAGGGCTACGGACCCGCAGGGTGGCCGCACCTGCTCGCCGAGGCTGCTGCAGCCGCCTACGGCTCAGGCCGCGGCGCCCTGGTTGTGGTGCCGGACTACCGCGACCTTGACCGGCTGGAGGCAGCACTGAAGGACGTGCTGCCCGAAGATGCAGTTGCCCGGCTCACCGCAGATGACGGACCCACGCCCCGGTACCGGAACTACCTGCGCCTGCTGGGAGGTACCGCCAAAGTTGCCATCGGCACCCGTTCGGCTGCCTTCGCGCCGGTACAGGACCTGGGGCTGGTGGCCTGCTGGGACGACGGCGACGACCTCCACATCGAGCAGCGCGCACCCTATGCGCACGCCCGGGAAGTCCTGCTCCTGCGGGCAGAACAGGAAAGCGCCGCCTGCCTGCTGGCCGGACACTCCCGCAGCACGGAGGTCCAGCGCCTCGTGGAGTCCGGCTGGGCCGTCCCCGTCAGCGCCGCGCGCGGCACACTCCGCGCGACCGTACCGCGCGTTGTCAGCACCGCTGACAGCTTCGAGCAGGCGCGCGACCCGCTGGCCACCATCGCCCGGCTTCCGCACGCCGCCTGGCAGGCCGCCAAGGAAGGCCTGGAGCGCGGACCCGTCCTGGTCCAGGTGGCCAGAGCCGGCTACGCGCCGTCCCTGGTATGCGAAACGTGCCGCCAACCGGCGCGCTGCGGAAACTGCCAAGGGCCGCTGGCACTGGCGGGCACGTCAGCGCTGCCCCAGTGCCGCTGGTGCTCCACGCCGGCCCCGGACTGGAAGTGCTCCCACTGTGGAGGCAGTCGGCTCCGGAAGGGGGCTACCGGGGTCCTGCGGACTGCCGAAGAACTTGGCCGGGCGTTCCCCGGAAAGACCGTCATCACGTCCTCCGGAGACCAGGTAAAGGCCCAGGTGGGGGAAGCGAAAGCCCTGGTGGTGGCAACTGTAGGGGCGGAGCCTGTAGCCACCGGCGGCTATGCGGCGGCCCTGCTCCTGGACGGCGATTCCCTGCTGCGGCGCGAAACCCTCCGCGCCGGCGAGGACACGGTCCGCCGGTGGTTCAACGCCGCCGCACTGGTCCGGCCTGCCCCGGACGGCGGACTGGTGGTGGTAACTGCCGCTGACACAGCAGCCACCGGCGCCCTGCTCCGCTGGGATCCGGCCGGCTATGCCCAGCGTGAGCTGTCCCTGCGGATGGAACTCCAACTGCCCCCGGCCGTCCGGATCGCATCAGTCACCGGGCCGCGCGCCGCCGTCGAGCACTACACGGACGCCGTGGAGGCCGGGCTCGGCAGCGCGGGAATAACCGTGCGCACTGCAGGCCCTGCACCGCTGATGCTGACCGCTCCGGCGTCCGGCAGGCGCTCGGCCGAGGACGTCCGGACCCTGCTGTTCTTCCCGTATGGCCAGGCGGCCGCCGTCGTCCGCGTCCTGCGGGTCACCCGGGCAGCTTCTGCCGCCAAGCGGACCGTTGAGCCGGTTCAGCTGCGCCTGGACGGGGTCGACGTCCTCTAGACGATATGAAGTGAAACGGTTACTCCTGTCCGGGTCCGGCCCATTATCGCCGGGCGGTCCTGCAGCGCCGGCTGGATGTGATGCTGCTGGCCCTAGGCGGGAACTGGCGCTGCATGCCCTGTTCCCGGCGCTGATGTCCCTT
>NZ_JBFRDA010000005.1:0-221948 GCF_052113345.1 Pseudarthrobacter sp. YAF2
GGAGCAGGTCAAGACCGCCGTGGTAGTCCTGGGCGACTGCATCGACGTCGGAATCGAGGTCGCCGCCGGCAACGAATACAAAGCCATGGAAATCAGCAAGCTTCTGGAAGCTGGAAGCGCAAGCATCCGGAGGCAAATCCAATGACACGAGAACTCGCGGTGCGTGCCGAGCTGGGCAAGGACGTTGCTAGAAGCTGGTCCGAAGAAAGAGAACATCGTCGTCGCCTCGCGTTAATCCAGGCAGAAGGCGTCGTCATCAAAACGAAAATTCGCGCCATCGGGTCAGTGATCGACGAAGCGATTCAATACCCCGACAACGCCACCGTACAGTGGCTGGCCCGACGATACCTGCCAAAAAACTGAAGGAGAGCGAACAATGAAATACTGCATTCGGTGCGGAATCCGAAGCCTTCTGGCCAAACATGAACACTCGCCAAAGCCCAGGGTAGGCATCAGTGATGCTGAGCAAGTAACAACCCAGGACCAACAGCAGAAAGCTCCATTTATGATCGCCCGCAGCTCTGCGGTCACCCATGATCTGCCTCACCCTGCAGGGCTTACGCCAGACGCCCTGACGGAGCGCGAACAGGAGAATCTAAGGACAGCATTCCTGTTCCATCGGCAAGTCCAAGACGCCCAGCGCAACAGGCCAGAATTCGCTCACCTCTATGAGGGCTTCTTGGCCACGACGTCATCCTTAGGGAAGGGCGTGCTACTGGACGCAGCGGAGAGGATCGCGGCCGATTCCAACGTGAAGGTAGTGATACCAGACTCGTCCCCTGGAGGCCCCTAATGCCATCCGTCACAGGCCGATACGTTGCTGCCCAAAGGATTTCACTGAGGGCAGCAGCGTACAGGCTGGCAATTCGACTCGCCGGAACAGGCTGGCTTTGGCCTCTCGTCGCCGGCCTCACGTTGACCATCGTGATTGCCTGCTTCCTGGTCGCCACAGCGCTCGGGTCGGCATCTGCAGAACCGTCCCGGCCGGTAGAGGATCGGGTAGCAGCTTCAGCGGCTCAATCTGCCACCGCGCCACCTGCGCCGTCGGCTCCTACCCCCGAGAGCAAGGCAACGAAAATTGCCCTTGATGGCTACCCTTTCACCGGCACCCTAGTTCCCGGAGACACCGTGATCGAGTTGGCCGTTCAGCATGACGAGGAGCCGCTGGGCAGCTTCCTGGCAAGGGTCGACGTCCTGCCTGTCAAAGGAGTCCTGATGAAAGTTGCCTATGACGGCAAGGCAGGACAGCGCTGGGTGGCTCTCCTCGAAGCAAAATTCCCGAGCCTGACACAGGCATGGGAATGGTGCGAAAAACAGTCCAGCCTCGGCATGGAGTGCTTCGCTGGCACCTACAATCGCCTCTAGGGTGCGCCCTGGTGTTCCGGGACCCGGCTCGGCTTCTCAGGACTCGACGCGCCGAAGTCAACCTTCGGTTCCTGTTGACATGCTTGCCAAGGGCAGCTGAGCGATGTCACCGGAGACCAATCTGTTTTCCAGATCGGAACGGCTCAGAACAGGGGCATTGTTCAGCAGCATGAGCCGAAGCATGCGTGCGTTGGCTTCGACATCAAGTTCGCCCGCAGATCCAAGGAACCCGTTCCCTTCATGGAAGTTCTTGTCATAGACCCGCGCGATCATTTCGAAGAAGAGACTCGGATCGACCACCGCGCATGCCTCATAACGGTAGGCCGAACGGTGTACCACTCCGTGCGTCGCGCCGGCAGCAGCGATGACAAGGATGTTCTGGTGCGATTGGAGCGTCGCCGTGACCTCGTCAACGGTTGCCTGGTTTACGACATCACGGGCAATTTGCAGGAGGGTTTGCTCTTTGCCGTCACCGTCACCGTCACCGTAGGTGATGATCAGGCGCTCGGGTGAACCGGCAGCCATCTCAACAGACAGGCCACTGGCCTCCAGCAGTTCGCAGATGATCTGGAGCCCTCCGGTGCCTGCAACCTTCTCCAGGTCCTCGGCCATGGTTAGCTCGTAGTCCCGCGGGATATGGTGCCCGGCCCAAGGCTGGGCAAGCGACAGGGCAAATCTTTTGCGATCTGCCTCAATCTTCCTGATCTCAGCTGTTACCTTGGCCACCGTCGAGGGGGACAAGGGTTCCCACTTCGCGGCGCGTTGTCCGCGCCCGGGGTTCGTTGTAGGACGCGCCCCCGTATCCTCGAAGTATTTCTGCAAAATATCAGCCAAGCTGTCCCACCGTAGCGCGGGGTCCTCGAGGTAGGGGAGTAGACCGAGCAGGCGCTCCCGGTTCATCGACCGGTGGTTGACTCGAACCAAGGTTGCGAGAACGGCGGGAAGCCCGATTTCGACTTCCGTCTCGAGGTTTTGAAGTGTCCTAAAAGTCATATCGGATGGATCGATCGCAAGCATGTCCGCGGCGGCGCCGATGGCATACGCCACACCCTGTCCCAGTGACTGGATTGCCACTTCGTCGGGTACCCCAGACTGAGCGATCTGCTCGATATCCGTCAACGGAGAGCCGGCCCATCTCTTGAGGAGCACCAAGGCCCGCCATAAAGCCGTTGCGTGTTCCCGGCCGGGCGCCCCCAAAATGTCGTTCGTTGTTAGCGACGCACGGAGCCCATCGGCGATAGTACCTGCGCCGATGACGTCCCGGGTAAGCTGCCCGAAATGGCGGAAGAGCCTGGGGGCTCCTTCAGGCTTCTGCTTGAGGGCTTCTCGTGTCACTTGCAAAATGCCTTCGAGCGCGTTCAGCGGAGTGGAGGGCATATCGAAGCTCATCTGGTACGTCATTCTCAGGCAGATGGGAGCCCGGGCCGCAAGATAGAACAAGGTCAGGGGTCCCGCGCCCTCTGCTGCCGCGTGCGCAATCTTCGCAATTGTGTCCGCGTTTTCCGCACCGAGAGCGTTGACCGCTAAGGCATGTCCCCGGGCGGAAAGGCGGACTTTGTCTCCATCCTGCACAATTGCTCGAGATTCCAGGAGGCTTCTCATCGAGCCATCGGGGAACATGTCTCCGAAGCACCCGGACAGGGTCTTGCTATGAAGCTCCTTCGCCTGCATTTCCAGATCTGTGAGACTGAGAGGTTCTCGCTCGCGGCCCAGCCGCCACAATACGGCGTTCTGAAGCCACAAATTGTTTTGCTTGGGCGAATATTCAGCCCCACCAGTCCAGTCGCTTAAGTAATGGTCGAACACTTTATCGGCGGCTCGCACAGCCTTGTGAACCGCGGTATCAGCTGCGTCGGGCCGTCCACCCAACCCTTTACGTTCGTCGATCCCTATCTCGATTGTGGCGTCACCGATGTGCGACGGCGGAAATTCGTCGGGGCTTACGATGTAGCCCAACCCTTGAAGCTTGAGACCAAGACGTCCAGCGCGCCCAAGCCGCTGGATCACGCTGTCCTTATCGAGCAGCCGGTAGTAGTCGCCAGCCGAAAGCAACATGTCACCGTTGATAACGATATCCGAGGGCAGGTTCACTCCCAGCTTGAGGGTGTCGGTGGCGAAGAGGATTCGGATGTAGCCATGTCGAAACCCATCCTCGACCGACTGCCTGGAGTGGGTGTCCAGAGTCGCTGTATGAAATCCGACGCCATGGGTCAGCGCCTGAGTCACGTAGCGTCTCAGCCTGCCGGGGGGCATTTGATTGAGGTCCTCTATAGCTTCCTCGGGCGTAAGGACGGGATTTGATGCCGGCATTGCTTCGAAACGGCCTCCTGTATATGGCTTATCAATCGAGTCATTGATCTCCCGGAGCCCAAGATGCTTGTGCATAAGCTCCTGTGTTGCCACTGCCAGATGCCGAGCGACCCGGCGGCCATGGACGAAAAACAGGATGGAAGGTGTCGTGCGCGGATCGAAGGTTCCGTCTTTCACGTGCTTGTTGAGCACGTCGAACATGAGTTCCAGCGGCCTCTGGTAGACGCGCGCTAATTCCTTCGTTTTCGGGTGGACCTGGATTTGTTTGAGCGCCGCCCCGAGGTTCGCCAACGCAGCGCGGTCCGTTTGAGGAACCCCGGTATCGTGGGTTTCTCGCTGGAGCGATATTTTCCCGTCAGTGGCAGAAACGGCCAGCGGAACGGGCCGGTACTCCGCATCAATTTGCGGGGCATGGCCAGAACCGTTTTTTGACAACCAATCGCGCAGGAGCTTCCGGGTATCGCGGCCCAGAGATGCCGACAGCCCAACCCAGCGAAGCTCCGGATGCCGCTCGAATATTTCAATCATCAGCAGTTCCAATTCCAAGCCCCGCTGCGGTTCAACAAGATGCTGGAGCTCGTCCACGACGATCAGCGGACAGTCGCTGAGATTCATGCCGATCCTCATCAGCGCAGAGAGCTTCTCCGGGATGACAACGGCGATATCAAAGGTCATGGACCGTAAATGATCGTTGTACTGAGGGTGATCCCTGGTCCCCGCAATGATCTGCCAGTCGCGTGCCTCAGTGCCCCTAATGAGGTTCTCCAGGTCCCTGACTATCTGGTTCACCAAGGCCTTGGTCGGGGCAAGCATGACTACGCGGCCAAGGGCGTCCGGATCTTCCCGTTTCCGTTTAGCGATGGCCTCAAACATGGCCATGTGGGCCAATCGCGTTTTTCCGCTCGAGGTCGGTGCGAAGACAAAAAAGGAGTTCTGTTCCCGGGCCTTGAAGATGAAATCTATCGCCACCCTGTCCAACTCAGAAGTGCCGTTGTCCAAGATCCCGGTCTTCGTGTAACCGAGCGCCTTTACACTCTCCCTGTGTTCCAGAAGGGCGTTCTTCTTTCCGGAGAATTTCCGAGCGAGCTGGCGAGGCATTGCGGACGCGCCTTCTTCGAGGCTGATGAAAGGATCGCTGTCATCAAGCGAAGCTGAAAAGCCTGCCGTCGCAAACAGCATCGATGCAATATTGCGACCGGCCAACGCGATCCCCGGCAGTGACCAGGTGGGTCGAGTGTTCCTCAGGAGACCTCGGGCCCAGACATCCTTCTGTAACTGAGCGCCTGTCTTATTCACTGCCTGATTAGCTGAAAACGACGATGGCTTCAAGAGCCAAGCTATCTGTCCGAGAAGTCCCCATCGAATGAACCTAAGGACCTCAACGGAGTGTTTGGCTTGTTTTTCCGAAAGAGCCTCGGAACCGGCGAAGAGTACAGCGCCTGGGGCCAGCACGTCCTCGGCGGTCTCCAGTACGTTATCAACGCTTTCTACGATGCTGCGAAGTATGGTCTGGCCCCGGAAATAGTCGTCCTGATGGCTCTTCAGAGGAAGGTCTAGTTCTTCCCATAGCAACCGGTCACGGCTGCCGGCGAAGGTGTAGACCTCTTTCCTCAGTTGATTGACCTGAGTATCGCTCACCTTCGTCAAGTCGCCGAGATCGTCTTTCAACTTAAAGAACAAAGGGTTAACCGTCTCGCCGATCAGAGACCACGCTTGCACCCATCCGGTGTCCCTTCCGGCATGACGAGCAAACACCTCGTGTGCCAAATGCCCTCCGTCAAGAAGAAGCCGCCTCAAACGCAGCTGATCCAGCCGGTGACGCAACTCAGCACGTTCCGATTCCGTATAACCCCTAACCGTCATAGCCTCTCCTTCACATGCCAACTTGGGGTCAGCGTAACCGCCGAAGCACCATCGGAAAGATATTTCTAGTCAAATGACAAATAAAGACTTCCCCGCACGTCTTCCCCGCCACACGCAGAAGTCGATGGAGCGGGGAAGCCCCCATCCTCAAGATGGACTCATGACTCAACAAGGAGTCCGAACACAAGGAGCTGATCCCAGTGGGGAACATTAAAGTGACAGGCGGCAATCAGCCGGAAAAGCGCTTCACTTGGAAGGACGGTGTGAAAACCGTGACTACGGACAACGGGTCCCGTATCGACCGATACTCCGGAGGAGATGGGAAACCGGACGGCCCTGGAAAGACGCACGAATGGGAGACACGGAACAAAGCCGGAAAACAAACAGGCGGCGGGATTAGGTGGCGGTAAGCCCAAAAGGAGGGGCCGGGACTAATTGTCCCGGCCCCTCCTTTCGTCGTCCGGGGGTGTCTCATTCTTTCTAGGTTGCTACATGACAGGGGTGGGCCGGGGGCTCATCATGTCGTGACGCGCAGCGCCCTTGACGGAGCAGCAGGAGCAACGACACTCAGAGGCCGGGATGGGGGAGTCCTAGGAGGCTGTACATATCCGCCGGTTGCGTTGAAGGCCGGCTGCCCAGCCCGCGGGCGAAGTCCGCGCGGGAGCGTGCCCTGAGCACCTGGCTTGGGCGCGGGCGCCAGGACGCCGACAACGGCACCCTCTCCCCCACTGTCGAAGCCCGGCTCGGGGAAATCCCGGGCTGGGACGCGCCGCGCCGGCAGAAAGAAAGATGCGAAGCGCTGTGGAATCAGCGCCTGGTCGTACCCGTCGCCTACCGGGCGGAGGGCAAGGACTGGCCGCTGCACAAGAAGGCCGGCACCAAGCAGGAGCGTGTCCTTGGGGTGTGGATCCACGGCCAAAGAATCACCTACCGCCAAGGCACGTTGACCCCTGCCAGGCAGGCAAGGCTGGACACGGAGTTGCCGGGCTGGCGGCAGGGCCGGCCCCGACGGGGCGGCCAACCCAAAACCTCCCTCGCTTGAAAACTAAGCATGCTTTCTCTTAGGTTGGTGTCAGCTTCTCCGCCTGTCCCCCATCAGGCGGAGGGGTTGCCAGGAAGGCCCCGCACGACGAGGCGGGGTTTTTCGCTATCCGCGCTTGCGCAGCAGGTCTTGGACCCGAACGGTAGAGGGAGTGTGCAATGGCTCAGGGTGATATCGAGACGTACTACGAAGACGGTGCGTGGAAGAACAAGCGCGAAGGCACTGACCGCGCGTTCGGTGCCGGCTACGGCACCAAGGACGAGGCGGTGGCCGCCGGCCGCGACGCCGCGAAAGCGGACAAGGTCGAGCACGTCATCAAGAACCAGGACGGCCAGATCGCTGAGAAGAACAGCTACGGCAACGATCCGAGGAACGTCCCGGGCTGAATCGACGCTGAGACTCGGGTTCTCTTGTTAACCCGGAAAGGAGCCGGCATGTGCCGGCTCCTTTCGGGTTTCTCTGCAAGAAATCTATGGCCAGTCTAACTGACGTGATGGCCGTGGTCTGTCCCAGCCTCATTGCTGGAGCACGGCTCTTGTCCTGAATCCTGGTTGTTGCGCGGTACGGCGGTCCGCCGCTGGTGAGTGGTTGCTGTGGTTCGCCCTGGGCGGCGGACCGCCCGACGTCCGGAAGGTTCCTGACCCGCCTGTGGTGATTGGGCTGGGGCCTGTGCCGGGCAGGGTTCGGGATCCGCCGCCCGGCACAGGAGCCGTGGCCTATCCGGCCGTCTCGGTCTTTTCGCCGCTGTCGATGATGATCTGCTCAGTCTCCGATGCGGTGTATCCCCATGTGACCAGCTGATTCAGGTAGTCCCGGTGGGTTTGGCTCGGTGAGCGCCACGAGTCTTTCTGGATGGTCTTTTCATACCCGGCGCAGACCAGCGCGATCAGTCCGAACTCCGGGCGTGCGGTGGCTTTGGCGACGTGGTCCCTGAGCGGGTTCCACGCCCACTGGTTGGATTCTTCGACCTTCGCCCCGACCATCTCTGCGGCCACCTTGCCCTCGTAACCGCTGGCGGTTTCGGCGTGGTGGGTGATCGCATGGAGGGTGAAGTACTGCCAGCCCTTGGGGGCCTGCTTCTTCGCCAGCAGGTTCTTGACCCATTCACGCCTGACCACAGTTGACTGCATCAGCTTGTTGTTCTCGATCAGGGTCTTCCGTTCGGCCTTCTGCTCCTCGGTCATGGGCCCTTTGGGGGCCGATGAGGTGCCGTAGCCGCTGTAGTAGCGGAGCGTGAAGCCCAAGTCCTTCCAGCCGGTGACAACGGCGACGGTGGAGTGCTCGCCGCGATAGTCCGTCTCGATGTAGACGGCGTTTGCGTCCTCGTCGGTAGCCGGTTCCCCGTCTGCCCTTTTCAGGGACGTGACCCGGAGGGTTTCGCTGTCCTCCCCGTACCCGCATTCGGGAACAACAGTGGTTCCGGCTGTTTCCAGCTCTGCGGTGAGGGCGGCCAGCGCGGCGGCGCGGTCGCGGTTGTCGCGCAGCTGCTGGGTGACGTGCAGGAGCATGTCGGGTTCGTCCATGATGACCGACTCCAACTCGGCGGTCGCTTCCTCGTCTGACTCAAACTCAGCGAGAATCAGGGCTGCTTCGATGGTGTATCCCTTGCCCAGGGCGGCGGCTCCGGTGTCGGTGGACTTGGCTTTGAGGGCGGATTCGACGGTGGTCTTGGTCCGTCCGGTCTTCTTGGCGATCGCGGCGGCTGAGACACCGATCAGGGACAGCTGGTGGTAGGCGTCGGCCTCGTCGGATTCGGTCAGTTCGGCGCGCTGGATGTTCTCCACTACTTGCGTGACGATGCGTTCTGCTTCCTCGGGGGAGTCGATGATCATTACCGGGATCAGGGGCCGTCCGGCTTCGACGGCGGCGCGGGTGCGGCGCTGGCCCATCAGGACGTGCACGGTGCCGTCGTCCTTGCGGTGGGCGATCACTGGTTCCATCACGCCGTGTTCCTTGATGCTGGCGATGAAGTCAGCGGTCAGGGCGGCGTCCTTCCGGACGTTGATGTCAACGGTGAGGGTGGCTGGGTCGAGCATTTCGAGCGTGGGTGTTGCGGTCATGGTTTTTGTCCTTGCAGAGACGTGAGGGGTGTGGGGCGACCAATGGTGACCGGCCAGCTCCCCTTCTCCCCCCGCTGTTTTTTGGTTGCTGGCAAGCTTGCTTGCTCGGCGGCCGACGGAGCCCTGTCTACCCGCAGGGCAAGGGGCGGGAAATTCCCGGAGGAAATAAGCGACGAAGGAGCGCCGGAGGGAAATTCCTGCACCGCAGGCCCCGGAGGAACGGAGGGGCTAGACGGGGTGGAGCGGACGCCTAGAATCCGAAGGACAGCAACCAGAAAACGTCGTAGACAAGAAGGGCCAGGGGGTCCGGAGCTCTGCGACGGCGCGCCCTGGACCCAACAGCCGGCCGCGCCAGCGGACGCCCGTCAACTGGTTGGAGCGCAGCGGAGACCAGGGTGAGCCCTGCGAGCCTGCCTCTCCCCCGTCCACGGACAACCCCAGGGTCATTGCCACGAAGGGCTTGCCGCCGGCGGCCGCCGCCCGGCACCTGGCCGCTGCGGGATTGGCGGTCCGCCGCCGGCGACCACCAGCGCAAGCCGGCCACGGCGGCGGACCGCCCGCGGTGACCGGCCCGAAAGGCCGGCCACCCTTTGGGGGTTTAGCTGGTGAGCAGTTCGGTCAGTTCGTCCGCGTCGGTTACCAGTGCCGCGCCGCCGTCTTTCAGGAGTCGGTGGCATCCTGCGGAGTTGGCGCTGTGGACGCTGCCGGGGACGGCGGCGACGTGCCGGGCGATGGTTTCGGCGTGGTAGGCGGTGTTCAGCGCACCGGAGCGCCAGCGTGCCTCCACGACGCAGGTCACCCCTGCAAGGGCCGCGATGATACGGCCCCTTTGCAGGAATCGCGCCCGTGTAGGGGCACTTCCTGGGGGCAGCTCGGAGAGCGTCAGGCCGTTGGCGCGGATCGCGGCCGCGAGGTCCGCATTTCCTGACGGGTAGTCGCGGTCAAGTCCCCCGGCCAGCACCGCGATGGTCGCAGCTCCGTCGCCGAGGCCCCCGGCCAGTGCGGCGCGGTGGGCGTGGGCGTCGATGCCGTAGGCGAGTCCGGCGATGACACAGATTCCGCGCTGGGCCAGGCTGTAGGCGATGTCACCGGTCACGGCCGCGCCGTAGCTCGTGCAGTCCCGTGAGCCGACCAGAGCTGCGCACCGGGACGGGGCCGGGATCCCGTTCCACATGTCGCCCCGGTACCAGAGCCCGTAGGGAGGGTCCGGGAGGTCATCCAAGCCGGTGGGCCAGTACTCATCTCCGGGGATCAGGAAACCGCCGCCCAGGCGTTCGATGGTGGCTAGGTCCTTCTCCGGGGCCAGGTCCGGCACGCGGGGCGCCCAGCGCTTCAGCGCGGCCGCCAATTCTTCGGGCGTTACGTCCGGGAGGGTGTGGGCTGGTTGGGCGCCGGTGGCGAGCCGCAGCGCGGCGTAGGCGCCGAGCCTGCCCACAAGGGTTCGTCCAACCGTGTCGTTAGGTTCGAACAGGCGGGTCAGGGCTGCGCGTGCAATGCGATCGTTCATGGTTTTTGTCCTTGCAGAGACGTGAGGGGTGTGGGGCGACCAATGGTGACCGGCCAGCTCCCCTTCTCCCCCGACGCTTCTATGTCTGTCAAGCGGGTGAAAGAGGGTGCGGGTGCGGACCCTGTTGTCGCTTGGGGCGGTGTTGGTGACCGGCCAGCGTCCCCTCTCCCCCCTTGTTGTTTTGGCTGCTGGCGAAGCTTGCGGAGCTGTGGCCGACGGAGGCCTGTCTACCCTTGGGCAAGCGGTGGGAAATTCCCGGAGGAAATCAGCGACGAAGGAGCGCCGCAGGGAAATTCCCGCCGCGCAGGCCCCGACGAAGGAGGGGCTAGACGGGCCGGAGCGGACACGTACAATCCGTCAGGACAGCAGCCAAAACGTCGAAGACGTAAACAACAGGGCCAGGGGCGGCGGAGCTCTGCGGAGCCGACACTGGACCCCGCAGCCGGCCGCGCCAGCGGACGCCCTTTTCAGCGGTTAAAGGGCTGAGGCCGGCCCCGTGGGGCCGGCCTCAGTTTTTCCCTCAGCAAAAGGAAAACCAGTGCTGCAGCGTCTTCGCTGCATCAAGTTACGGGTCCAGCGGGGATTTCTCCCAGGAGAAATCAACGATGGGGGCGCCTTGCTGCGGCATGGTCAACATCGAGAGCTCGAGAACGTCCTGGACGTGGGTGGCGTCGGTGGGTGCTGCGTCGTCGTCCGTGAGGATGTATTCGTGGCTCATGTGCTGCCCCCAGGCTCTTTAGTGGATCGTGTTCCTTTTCCACTGTAGCCCGGCGTTCGGCCGTTTCCCGTTTCTGGAGCTGCGCCCGCGGCAGCGTGATCGGCGGCCGGAGGAGCGCACGCGGGGGAGGCCGCCCCCGCACCCAAGGGGGCCGGACCGGTGTCCCGGCCCGGCCCGGCCCCACCCGCCTAGCGGTGCCGCTTGTAGGCGGTGGCCTGGTTCTTCGCGACCGGGGCGATGGTTCCCCGGCTCACCAGCTGGTCCATCAGTTCTGCGAGCCGGTAACCCGGCGTGTCAGCCAGGGCGAGCTTGAAGTGGTCTCCAGCGACCGACGATTGACCCTTGAGGTACGCCAACCAGCCGATCAGGGTCAGCAGGGGCGCCCGGTAGCCTTCCGGCGCGGCGTCGATGAGGTCACGCGCCGTGTCCTGCGCCCGGTCCACGCGGTCCCAGTCCGGGGCGATCCCCTCCCCTACGAACAGGTTCCCGCTTCCCTCGGCGTCGGGAAGCTCGGGGGCGATCACGTTGCAGAACAACGTGTCGCGCAGGTCCGGGCGCTGGAAGCACGCCAGCAGCTCCACCGCCGTCTCCGGATCCATCCATCCGTCCCCGGTCAGGGCCTCGGCCCACAGTTCCCGGCCCGGAGCCAGCTCCGCTCCGAGCACTCCCGGGAGCGCGTGACGGATCTGCTCCTCCCTGTCTGCCGGGCCTGCGAACGGAGCATAGTTGGTGCCGGGCGTCTGTTGGTAGCTGCTGCCACGGAACACCAGTTCCGCGTTCAGTTGCCCGTCCGTGATGGATTCCAGCGGTTCGGGCGGGCAGCACCCGGCGTCGCTGTCGCACAGCAGGTTTTGCCAGTGCGACGGGGTGACCAGCCATGCGTCCTGCAGCGGGGTGCCTGCGTTGTCCAGCGCGTCGATGACGGCTTCGACGTGATCGTGGAAAAGGCGGGGCTGCCCGGGCGCTGGGGTGCTGGCCGTGTAGATGGCCAGCAGCACCGCCGTGGCCTGCGTGTCCAGTGTGAGGTAGTCGACCATGGACCGGGCGAAACCGGCGGGTTCGGCGGACGCGGGGGCGTCTACACGCAGTGTCGCGCCGAGCGTCTTGCCCCGCATCGTCAGGAACACAAAGGATTCACGCGGTACGAACCCGAGGGAGTGCGGGATGAAACCGAGGATGTCGGCGGGGCTGGAGATGCGGATTGCGTCGGTCATGTTGTAAGTCCTTTGCTGAGGATGGTGGTGGGTGGGGCGATCAATGGTGAGCGGCCAGCGTCCCCTCTCCCCCCTTGTTGTTTTGGCTGCTGGCGAAGCTTGCGGAGCTGTGGCCGACGGAGGCCTGTCTACCCTTGGGCAAGGGGCGGGAAATTCCCGGAGGAAATCAGCGACGAAGGAGCGCCGCAGGGAAATTCCCGCCGCGCAGGCCCCGACGAAGGAAGGGCTAGACGGGCCGGAGCGGACACGTACAATCCGTCAGGACAGCAGCCAAAACGTCGAAGACGTAAACAACAGGGCCAGGGGCGGCGGAGCCCTGCGGAGCCGGCACTGGACCCCACAGCCGGCCGCGCCAGCGGACGCCCTTTTCCTGGTGAGCTCTGCGAACCCCTCCATCAGCACCCCGGGTCTGCTTTCGGCGTCCCTGACTTCAGCGGCCGCGCGCCCCCGGTCGCCGGCACTGAGTGTGCGAATGGCGGTCCGCCGACGCCCACCCACAGCGCAAGCCGGCCACGACGGCGGACCGCCAGCGGTGACCGCCCCGGTAACGGGACGGCCACCTGAAAGGACTACCCTGCGAGGAGCTCGGCCAGTTCGGCCGCCTCGGAAACCAGCACCGCCCCGCCTTCCTTCAGAAGCCGGTGGCATCCTGCAGAGTTCGCGCTGTGCACGCTGCCGGGGACGGCGGCGACGTGCCGGCAATGGTCTCGGCATGGTGGGCGGTGTTCAACGCCCCGGAGCGCCACCGAGCCTCCACGACGCACGTCACCCCTGCAAGGGCGGCGATGATGCGGTTCCTCTGAAGGAAGCGGTACCGGGTCGGGGCGGAACCGGGCGGGAGCTCTGAGATCGTCAGGCCGTTGGCGCGGATCGCGGCCGCGAGGTCGGCGTTTCCGGACGGGTAGTCGCGGTCCAGTCCTCCGGCGAGGACGGCGATGGTGGCGGGGCCGTTGCCGTTGCTTCCGGCCAGTGCGGCGCGGTGGGCGTGAGCGTCGATTCCGTAGGCGAGTCCGGCGATGACGCAGATTCCGCGCTGGGCCAGGGTGTAGGCGAGGTCGCCGGTAACGGCTGCGCCGTAGCTCGTGCAGTCGCGTGATCCTGCCATTGCCACGCAGTTGGATGGCTCGGGGATCCCGTTCCCGATGTTGCCCCGGTACCAGAGGCCCAAGGGCGCGTCTGGAAGGTCGTCCAGGGCTTCCGGCCAGCGTTCATCTCCCGGGATGAGGAATCCGCCGCCCAGGCGTTCGATGGTGGCCAGGTCCTTTTCCGGGGCCAGGTCCGGCACGCGGGGTGCCCAGCGCTTCAGCGCGGCCGCCAGTTCCTCGGCCGTCACGTCGAGGAGGGTGTGGATCGGTTGGGCGCTGGTGGCGAGCCGCAGCGCGGCGTAGGCGCCGAGCCTGCCCACAAGGGTCCGTCCAACCGTGTCGTTCGGTTCGAACAGGCGGGTCAGGGCTGCGCGTGCAATGCGATCGTTCATGGTTTCTCTTGTCCTTTGCTGAGGATCCGGTGGGTGGGGCGGCCTTGGTGACCGGCCAGCTTCCCCTCTCCCCCGGGCATTTTTTGCCTGCTGGCGGAGCATCGCGGAGCTGTGCCCGACGGAGCCGGGGCAACCCGACGGGCAAGCAGTGGATGGGTTGTGGGAGGAAATAAGCGAAGCGCCGACACAAGGCATCGGCTGCGCAGCCGTCCGCAGGACGGTTGAGCCGGTGGAGCGGGCACGTACGATCCGGAGGACAGCAGCAAAAAACAGAAAACTGCTTTTACAGCCCGAGCGAAGCGAGGCCCGATGTACGGGGTCTAGCCGAAGGGGGAAGGTATCTCGACGCTACACTCGGCTTCATGGAGAAATGTGTGTTGTGGGGGGCGCAGCCATGGCGACAGCGCTAAAGAACGGTTCGCCCAAAGTCCCGTTTCATTTTCGGGTGGGCCCTGCCTACGTTGACCTTTGGGCCCATGAATTTACGCATTGGGACTCCACAGAAGGCCAAATGCACACCATGACAGACCTTGCAGAGTCCCTGCACAACCTTCTCCAGAAGCGAGACCAGCTCCAGATGGCAAGAGGGGTTTTCGGGCAGGTGAGCGTTTACTACCCCGACGTCTACCCAACCCCGCGCCAGCAAGAAGTCCTCTTCAGCGCTACCCACGACTTTTTCCATACCTACTACTCGGCGGTGTCCGCGATGTTGTCCGTGATTCGACGACACACGAACACCTTTGGGGAGGCGCCAACGCACTCCATTGGCAAATTCCTGACCTGGTGGAAGCCGAAAGGCATTTTCATGGACCATGCGTACCCGCTGCTCGAGAAGGCCCGTGCATTCAGGGCGTTTCTTGACCACAAGGAGTCACATCCGCCGTACACATGGCACACTGTCGGCCAAAACGGCCTGACCAAGATCATGCTCGTAGGTGCAGCCAACGCTAAGGGAGGCATCCCTGAAGGAACAACGAAACACCCAAGTGGTTGGGCGCTCATGGCACCTGACGAAGACCTGGTTGTTTCTGCCCTGGCCGTGCAACTGAACGCTTTGATTCCGGAAATCGGGGCAAACGCCGATATTTCTAGGGTTCTGAAGTGCACTTGGGCACCGAAGCCCACCCCCGACGACACCGGGCGCGGCTATCCCATTTTCGCGCACCGAGACGTAACGATCAGCGATATTTACAGGCGCACGGTGAACACCAATGTCACGGTATCCCGGGACACAGCACCACCGAGAGAGTAGCCCTGCGATGCCACACAAGCACTTGGAAGCCAACGTTAGGCATCAGGCCTAGCCTGCGCCTGCTGGTGACGATAAAGAGTTGCGCGGCTCCAGCCCACGAGTCGGGCAGCGGCTTCAGCTGTTCGTCCCTTCGCGCGGGCATCCTGCGCAATCGCGAGTTTGTCAGCGATCATGGCGGGGTCAGACAGGGGCCGACCAAAGCGGGTTCCGTTCTGCTTGGCGGCGGCGATGCCTGCGTTAACTCGTTCGGTAATGAGCTCGCGCTCATACTCGGCAAGGGTTGCGAGCATGTTCAGCATCAACCGGCCGGTCGAGGTGGCCGGGTCGATGCCATCGGAGACGGACCGAACCCGGATGCCACGGCCGCGTAGCAGGGCCACCGTGTTCAGCACGTCGATCAGCGACCGGCCCAGCCAGTCGACCCGCCACACAACAACGGTGTCGCCTTCCTCGGCGTACTCGAGGAGTCTTTTCATTCCGGGCCGCTCGATCGCCGTCCTGCTTCCGGAGGTCACATCGGCGAAGACATCGCGTTTCTGCACACCGGCTGTGACCAGTGCATCCAGCTGCAGCTTTGCGTCCTGGCTGGACGTACTGACGCGGGTGTAACCCAGTAGCCTCACGAGGCAATTCTGACTCGAAAAGCCCCCGATGCACCCGCGGCGAGACGATCTACTGCGAGACGCCTTTACGAGACGCCGAGTGGCCAGTCGTTCCGCCCGTTCGCGCGGCCGCCGTTGTCCCTTCCCAGGCCCGGGTCAGTGTCTTGAAAAGCTGTTGTTTTTCGAGACGTCGTCAGCTCTTCCCTCGGCCAGCACATGGCCACAACCGCAACTGAAGTTCTGAAAAAATGTGCGGGGCCAAGCACTGGAACCACGCTCGGCCCCGCCAGCAGGCCGCACGATCTGGCCTTTGGCCTACGCTTGGCTCATGAATAACTCCAAGAGAGCTACGCTCATTTGGTCGCTGGGGGCAGTTATTTTTTCTCTCCTAGGCGTCTATACCGCGATGGCTTCCGCCGGCACCTGGTATCTCGTGCTTTCGGCCGTCATTCTTCTTCTGGCAGGCGTTGTCTTTGCTTCAAAAGCAGTCCTGACCAACCGCGCGGCTGAAAAGCCCAGCCCTTCATAGTCAGGTAAGTCTTCACGGTCACTGCCGATTGTTGCCGTCATGTTTCCCTTCGCTGCCTTGGGCGTGCCAGCTTCGGTTGTCGTTGCGTCAGGCATCGAGACTGTTTAACCACTCCGAGAAGGAGAACTGTGCTTGCCAGCGACACCTGGAAGAAGATCCGAACGACGACCGCCTACAAAGGCTTTGTGACGATCAACCGTCAAACCTATGAAGAACCAAGTGGAGCCGTGACCGACTGGGACGTCATTGCCGGCCGTGACTCTGCAGCGACACTTGCATTCACACCCGCAGCAAGCCACGTCGTCCTTTCGAACAGTTCCGCGTTGGACCCGAGAAGTCACTCCTCGAACTCCCCGGGGGATACCTCAATAGCGACGAGCAACCCATGGATGCAGCGCTTCGAGAGCTAAGAGAAGAAACCGGCCACCCAGAATCAGCCTTCTACGCTGGTTCAGAATGGTTTGCTGCAAACTCGTCACGACGTAAGCATCTTGTAATCGCGGCTAACGCATCCGAAGAATTTGTAACGACTTGGGATGAGTCTGAATCCGGCCACGTGCACCTTCTTCCTATCTCGGAACTCATGGATTTTCTTGTCAGCGGAGAACTCACCGACGCTGGTCTTGCTTGCCGCGGCCTTGCAGCTCTCGCACGCAGCAATCCCAAAACGGAAGTTCTTGCAGATCTACGTGATTGCATCCGCCAACTTCTAGTGGCACCTTAGTAGCTGCGGCGCATCAGCCCTAACGTGCTCCGGCCCCAAAGAGGAAGCGTCCCGCGACCATTAACTGAAGGATCGGCTAACGGGCGCTTGAGATCGTTCGTGTTTTGCGGAGCTGGGCGATACCGAAGATTGTCATTGCCGCTGTGCCGAGCAGAACCAGGATCAGCAGCCCCAGGAGGGGTAGCTCATGGATGGCGAGCTGGGGAATGCGGCGCGATGGCACTGCGAGAACGCCCACGAAGGCTCCAAGCAGGCCAAAGTAGCTTCCGGTCATGAACCCCCGGTGGGCCCTGATGTTTCTCTTCCAGATGGCCCACAGTCCTGCCGTCAGTGTGCAGAACGTCAGCGCTGAGAGTGCGTGAAGCCAATTAAACCCACCGTCGATGGTCCTGATTCCGAACGAGGTCAGAACTACGACGTACATAGCTACAACCCAGATTCGACCCACGGTCCTATGAACGCTGTCTCCTTTCGTCCGTCGTAGCAGGTTCACGGCTCCGAAGATCAGCGCGTAGCTGGCGGCAATGGCGTGTAGAGAGATCAGAATAGTCCAGGGGGAAGGCATGCCCGGAGCCTAGCGGATCCCGATTCCTTTCACCGCCGACCTGACTCTTCTGAGGGTCCCCTGTTTCGCGACCTCCGCACCCACCCCGCAACAACGATGCGACAAACATCGCCGCGAAAACACCGCCACTTATCGCCGCGAGTCACAACCATGCGCGACAGAGCGAGTGGGACTTCTCATATCCCATGCGTTTCGAGACGGAGCCATGTGTTCGAGGCACCCGCTAGGTCTAGCGAGGGGGGAGCGTGGAGTCCACTCGAGTGACCTGGCGCTGGACGATGATGGCAGCGGCGACTAGGGCCAGGAATGCTGCTGTTGGGATTATGGGCGTCAGGTGGGTTAGTGCCAAGGTCAGAGTGCCGCTCAGCGAGAGTATCCACGAGAGGCGAACCATGACCGGCGCCATTTTGAGGTGCATCTGACGCCAGTTCGAGTCCGAAGCGAGGCTCTTAGTGGTCCGGAATCCGACCGAAGGACTAAGTGGAAGGCTCTGACGCCTGCCTGCTGCTGCAATACGTCCGAAGATTATCCCCAGAACAATGCAGGAAATCCCAACGACATAGCCGATCCAGTCCACACGGTCTCCCTACTAGGCCCTGGTGTCGGGCGCGTTCCCAATCCTATCGGGATGAAGCAGGCGTTTCCCTCCGTCGCGGAGGACTGCCTCTATCCCGTCGAGAGCATTCTGGGTTTTTACGTCGTCACGGGATCCTATATCCCCTACATCGGTGTCGTGAGTCGCAAGGCTTATGAGATACCGCTCTGTGAGCGTTTGTGCGCTTTACCGGCCAGTTTTCCGACAAGGATGGCGGTGAGGACTGTCGATTCGACTGCCTGCACGCCGGAGAAGAACGGCAGCACGGCCAAGGCCGCGGGAAGGATCAGCAACTGACCGGGCCTGACAGACCAAGTAAACCGGCAGTGGGTAACGGCAGCGACGGCAACGGCCATGCCGGCAAGCAAGAGAACCCCGGCGAGCCGGCGATAGAGGCTGCCTCATCCGGTGAAGTCATCCAGGGCAAGTGCGGCGGCCAGATTCACAGCCGCCGCAAGGAGGACCAGTGACAGCCCAGCTGCAAAGGACTCAGTCGCGCAGTTAACCTGCCGGCCTTAATGAAAAGGTTTCTGCCGGCACTGCTGCTCCTAAATTGAAGAGGCCTGCTGACATGGCGCAGGTGCCCCAAAGCTGTCCAGACCATCAGGAGCTCAACAGGGTCCAACGGCCTGATGGAATACGGCTTCACGGGGCCAGAGGAGTGCGACTGCCGTGTAGGCGCCGCCGCAGGAAAGCAAGCCGCCGAATGGGGGCAGGCATGCCTGCCCGCCCGTAGGGTGCCTTAGCGTGGACTGGTTGCTGCGTTCGTTGGCCCCGTAATGCGCGAGGTGATGAGGGAAACGAGTTCCTCGGGCGCAGCGCATGAGGCAATGATCGTGGTGTTGCCGCTTCGAATGCGGATAGACGGGCCGCCAACCAGGTAGCCCGTGCCTTCACCCGGGAGTAAGCGCAAACCCATGCCCTGGACAATTCCTGTGGTTGGTCCCACGGAGACGGCAGATATGTCCCTATAGGGGATGGTGGTTCCGAATACGGCGGCGACCCGGATCGACAGGCACGTTTGCTCCAGCCGAATCCGAACAGTCATCATCATGGCAGCAGCAAGGGCAGTGGCGATCACCACGGCCAACCCGGGCCACGGAGTCATGGTCACCAGAACCGACACGGCCGCGAGGCCAACTGCGGCCAGCAAGGCACGGTATCGGGCGGGCATCAGAGTCCGGACCAGTAAAGGTTTCGAGGTTGCCTCGGGCATAATTCCTGCAATCCTTCCCGGCACTTTCGTAGGAGGACAGCCCACATCCTGACGTAGAGGTTAGTAGCTGACCTCGACGTCGAATTCCGAAGCGGGCTTGCCCGTTATTTTGGCCGCGGCTTCCCTCACTGCTTCCGGAATGTCCTCAACCCTGTGGGCGGTGGCCTGCAACTCCGACAGCTCAAGCGTCCGAAGATCAAACCACCCATCTGCGGCGTCTTTGATGTAGGCAGTGAGTTTCATGTGCCTCCAGTTTCCGCAGTCATGGCTGCCGTTGCACCAGCATCCTCATGGAGGAAACTGGCTCCGGTTGGGCGGTGCCCGGAAGTAATCTTGAGCATGGAGTGGACCAAATATGCGCAGGAGATCGCCAGGGAGTTCGTGGCAATGCGCCCCGAAAACTTTGTGGACCTCTGGCGCAAGTACCAGGACTACGGAGGCCGTGCCGGGCCGTCGGAGTTTCACGCCCTGATCCACGGGGAGGGTGAAGCATTTGAAAAAGACCTCTTCCTGTTGAAAGCGGCGTTTGAAGACATTTCAAAGTAGTCCCCCAACGACCCATACCGCCGATAGAGGGAACGCGATCCCCATAGCTGCCGGTAAGGGCTTGGGGCCGTGTACCAGCCTTTGGGCAGCCAACCCCTTTTTCGGGCCTCAGGTGGTGGCCAGGTCTTTGCGGCGGAAGGTCCCGGCGATGGAGAGCTTGCGGCCGTACTCAATGGACCCGTACCGGAACAGGTGCACGGCCAGGCGCAGGATGAGGATCCCAACGACGAACAACTCGACGATGACGATCCCTGCCTCGAGCGGGCTGAGGGTGCCGAAGCCGTTGCGGAGCAGGGCGGTGACCGGGGCGGTGAGCGGGAAGTAGGTGAAGACCTGCACGATGAGAGCTTCCGGGTTGGAGATGACCATGCTGAATGTGTAGAAGGGGATGAACATCATGGCCATCAGCGGCCCGAAGATCGTGCCGGCTTCCTTGGCGGTCGGCATGATCGCCCCAATGGCCACGAGTACCCCGGTGAAGACGGTGAACCCGCCAATGAGCAGCAGCGCCCCGATAAGCATGGGCCCCGGCTCGAAGACCAGGGATGACAGGTTCATCTCCGGCAGGGCCAGGGAGTCGCGGAAGAACAGGTAGGCCAGCCCGACCGGGGCGAGGAACACCAGGATCTGCACGAGCCCGACCATGAATAGGGAGATGATCTTGCCCGTGATCAGGGTCGTCGGGTTCAGGGTGGTCAGGATCATCTCGGTGACCCTGTTTTCCTTCTCCTCCAGCGTGGAGTTCAGCATCAGGTTCGAGAGCAGGATCATCGACAGGTAGAACACGACCAGGAACAGCAGCGGCGGGATCACTCCCCCAACCCCGGCGGCAATCTGCCCATTTTTGTAGGTCTCCGAGTCGAACTTCACCGTCCCGGTCAGGGCAGCGGCCAGGCCCGGGTTCTTGACCTGGTACTGGGCCGAGGCCTCCAGCAGCTGCTTCGCCACCGCCTCGTATTTGCCGTTCTCGAACATGCCCTTGTCCGCCCCGTAGACCTTCACCGGTTCTTTGGCGGGGTCGGCCGGGTAGGCGAAGTAAGCCTCACTCGTTCCGCTCTTCACCGCCTCAATCGCCGCCGCCGAATCAGAGGCCAGAGTCCCGCCTGCAGCCTGGGCGCCGGCTGCGGGAATGATCCCTGAGGCGTCGGTGTAGGTGAAGGAGAACTTGGCGTTCTTCTGCGCGTCCGCGGTGGCGTGAGTGCTGGTGTTGGAAGCGTAGATGAGGGCGAACACCACGATCAGCAGGACCGGGATCGCCAGGGTCGCGATGGCGAAGCCGCGCTTCTTGATGGTCCTGACGAATTCGAACCCTATGACGGTTCCGAGGTTGTGCCGTGCCAGTGCCATTACTTTGCCTCCGCCAGTTCGTGCTGCTCGCCGTAAACCTTGATGAAGATCTCGTCCAGGGAGATCCGCGCCGGGGTGAAGGACCGTAGACTGACGCCTGCCTCGACGAGCTCGCGCAGGACCTTCTCCTCGGACGCCCCCTGCCCGGGTGTCAGTTCCGCCCGGCCGTCACTGGCGGCCATGACCTCGTACAGGTCAGAGGCGGGCAGGACGCCGTCGTAGCTCACCCGGTAGACGGTTCCGCCGAACTCTTCTTGGACTTCTTCGACGGTGCCGTAGGCGCGGGAGACGCCGTCCTTAAGCAGGATCACCCGGTCACAGAGCCGCTCTACCTCTTCCATCTGGTGGGTGACCATGATAACGGTCGCTCCGGCCCGTTTGTGCTCTTCAATGATGTCCATCAGCAGCCGCCGGTTCACCGGGTCAAAGCCCTTGGTGGGCTCGTCCAGGATCAGCAGCTCCGGGTTGTTCATGATGGTCACGCCCAGCTGGACCTTCTGCTGCTGCCCGCCGGAGAGCTTGTCCAAACGGGTCTTGGCCTTCTCCGGGATTCCGACCCGTTCCAAATAGTTCTCCGACCAGGACCGGGCGGCGGCCTTGGGAAGGCCCTTGAGCCGGCCGAAGTAGACCATCACGTCCAGGACCGGTTCCTTCTTATACAGGCCGCGTTCCTCTGGCAGGTACCCGAGCCGGGCCCCATCACTTGGTTCGAAGACTTTCCCGCCGATGTGCAGGATGCCGGCAGTGGGTTTGTAGATGCCCAGCAGGGCCCGCAGCGTCGTGGTCTTCCCCGACCCGTTACTGCCCAGGAAACCGAAGGTCTCCCCCGCATGGACATCGAACGACAGGTCCTTGATGACTGTCGTGTCCCCGAAGTCCATGCGGAAGTCCTGAATGTGCACAAGCGGCTCCGCCGCGTCCCCCAACGTCATGGAATCAGCCTATCTCTGGCAGTGCGTCCGGCGCTGACCGGCATGCGTAGAGGAGACTCCTACTGGAGTCTTGAGCGAACCTTGTGGCCAACGTGGGTGGTCGTTGCGGGAGAGGTTCTAGCGTGGAGAACAAGGTCCCGCGGTTGGGGGCAGGACCTTGCAAATGGGACAGGGGCCGGCAGCACGGGGCATTCATGAGACGGCGAATGCGGCCCTCCAACACCGCTGCCGGCCCTTACCCCTTGTGCCCAAACTCTGGCTTGGGCATCGCCAGGGTGTTGCCGAGGCATGTGCCCGTGCTTGAATATGGCCTGTGCCGCGCCGGCACTTTCGGGACCTAACGAGCGTCAGGAGAAGCTGTGGCTGGAATCAATGCGAAGTTCGATAAGGAATACCTGGACAAAGGAATCGATGAGCTGGCCAAGGCGCCGGTCGAGGCCTTGAAGGGGCTCTCCGAGGGCGACGCCCAGAAGCTGAAAGAAGCGCTGAACATCAAAACAGTCAAAGACCTTGGCACCAACAAGTTCTTCATCTGGGCCCAATCGGTGGCAAAGCTCGCCGAGTAACAGAAGACACACCGCTCAGGAGACGCCGGGCAACAACAGCTGGGGATCGCGTTGGCGTATAGCGACCTGTTAGCCGCCACCTGGTCTGAGCAGGTCGTGGGCAGTAAGGATTCGCTGGCCATCGGCGGTCAAGGCTTCGATGGTGCTGCCCAGGGCAGCGGCTTCCAGTGCCGCGGTTGTGAGATTTCCCTGGGTGACCAGCGATTGCAGGATGCGGCAGCGGTCCTCGGTGTCGTGGGCGCCGACCCCGGAACCAGCTACGCCTGGTCCAGCGATCCAAACCCCCTCACAGTCTGCCGACGGAACCTTGCGCAAAGCGGTTGCGAAGCATCGGGCCCGACCGTCCAGAGCCGGAAAAGGCACAAGGCCCTGGGGAAGGACAAGGTAGCGTTATGTGCCAGCCGGGCGGCAGTTGGTGCCTGTCCCGTAGTGCAGCCAGTCCGGCAGCGCAGCGGTGAAGGCGTCACGGATTGAAGGACTGTTGGTGACGGTCCAGTCGATCCTGCCGTTGACCTCCGCCTCGTTCTTGTCCCATTCGAACCAGTTGATCATCTTCAGGTTGGGGAACTGGGCGTGGGTCTGGGGGCTGAACACCTGCTCCCACCAAGTGCGTTTGATGTCCACCTCTGCAGCGCCACCGGCGGCGGGGTTGTAGAGGGCAGCTGTTTCGGGGATGGCCACCGGCTTGTTGTGGTCCTTGCCGTAGGTGCCGTAGAAGTCGGGCAGCAGACTGTCATCGCCGTTGGCGCCGTTGTAGGTTCCGGTGAGCTGTTGGGTGAACTTGTCCGCCTCCGGGATCTCGTTCTCGCCCCACGGGTACTTGGCACCCCAGTGGTACAAAGACATGCCAACCCAGTCCACCGCCTCATCACCCGGGTAGTACGGGGCGTAGGGATCGTCCGCCATGGTGAGGGCGCCGTCGTGGTCCGTGTCCAGGGCAGCGAAATCCGCAGTGCCGGGCTCGGCCTCGAACTGGCCGCCGGCAAAGGGGTACCCGCCGGCATAGTTGGGCGCCCACATCATCGCCGACCCCCGGGCGTCCCTGTGCACGGCGTCCGCCACCCGCGTGAACAGTTGCTTGTACTCCAGCGGTTGTTGCGACCAGGGGTACCAGGAGCCGTTCATCTCATGGGCAAGGCGGACAATCACCGGCACCCCCTGGCTGTTGATCCACGCGAGGTCCTTCACCAGGGCGTTCACTACCTCGGGAGTGACGGCGGCCAGCCCCTGCTTGGGCTCAAGCGTCAGCAGCATCATGTGCCCGTCGCCGCGGATCTGCGCAGCGGCCTGCTGCAGGTGGGTCCGCTCCTGATCCGTGTAGGGGAAATCGGCGAAGGAAACGCTAACGGCGGGTTTATGGCCGAAATCAGCGGCGTACTGGGACAGCGGCTTGGCGTCCAGGTTCAGGTTCACCCCAAACAACGCGCCCGACGCCGGCACTAGGGTGTTCCGGTCCGCAGCCTCGCAGTTGGGGGTGGCGGCAGCGCTTTGGCTCGCCGCTGTTTCCTGGGCTTTGCGGTCGCGGTCCGCCAAGGCACCCGTGATGCTGGCAGCGCCCAGACCGGCGGCCACCACCGCCACACCAATCGGAAGTGCCCAGGACTTAAGCCTGTCCATCACGACCCCACGACGCGTGGTCATTGCGCGCCCTTTGTGCTGATCCCCCGTCACAGAAAAACCCCCCATTGACCTGCTGTTTTTCCCATCCTAAACGGCCCGGACAGCGCCTTCCGCTGTTACAGTCCTGTCGAAGACAAACCGTTCAGGACTCACGTGAGGGGGACACATGTCCTTTCAGGCTTATCTGGATGCGATCGAACAAAAGACCGGCCTGACGCCGGCCGAACTGGTTGAAAAGGCGCATGAGCGCGGACTGGACACCCCCAGTACCAAGGCAGGTGACATCCTGGCGTGGCTCAAGGATGACTACGGACTAGGCCGGGGCCACGGGATGGCGCTGGTACACGTGATTACCAAAGGACCCAAAATCAGCTCGAAGCACGTCGGATCCGACGGCGTACACCGCGATGCCTCCGACACGCTAAGCCTTGACGGCACCGCGGCACGGGAAACCACCACGGAGGCGTAATCGGCCGTCCATCGGGGCCTATGGCTCCCAAAAGACTTAACCGCCTCACACAAGCCTGATCGTGGTGATCTGGTCCGTGCTACCGTGAACGCGATTGGGGAGGCACAGTGTCATTACTCGGGTGGGACCTGTTGGAGCGTTTCGTCCACGTCGACGTGTTGATCCGCACGACCCTCAGCGCGGGTGCACCTCCTATGACAGCTCTCGCCGTGCTTGCGGTGGCTGTTGCCGTTGCCGTCTTCATGGCCTATACGTTCCAATCACTGCTGTACGCCCTGCGCGTCCCAACTGCCAGTACCTATCCTCAGGGTCCGGAAGACCAGCCCAAACCAGGCGCCCTGTCCTTACTGTTATCAACACCCGTCGGTGGGACCGGTCCCCGCGCTCCGGGCGTGACGTCACGTCGCCCCGGGAGCCCCAAAACAGCCCACTAGTACCGGCAAACCAGCCAAAAAGCAGCTGGACCCTGCCGATGCGCTTGTTTGCCCTTGCTCCCCTCGGCGACCTCAGGAAACTTTCTGACGCCGTTACCAGGAGCCAATACCCATGCACCGCAATACCCCCTTCCTTCGCAGCAAATCCCCGCGCTACCGCTCACTGCCCCAGCGGCACCTTCGACTGCTGTGCAAGCTCACCAATCGACTCACACGACGATGGGCTGTGCGCACCACCCTCTTCGGCGGGTGGGCCTGGCTCGCCGCCGGCTCGCTCATTGGATTCGAAGCATTCGAGATCATATTCGGAGCGGTCGCCCTGGCCCCCGAGCTGCTCCCGTTCATCATCCTCAGCCTCGCACTCACCTGGTGGCTGCGCAGGCGTGCTCGACGAATCCGCGCACGCGCCAGCGCTTATCGCCGCCTCAGGCGAATCAAACACAATCCCTCAACCATCGGATGTCCCGAGCGACGTGCGATTGCGCCAATAATGCCTTGCACCAGGTTGTTCTGGTGCGCATGGGCTCGTGCCAACGGACCAAGGAGTACGTGGCTAAACGCACGTCAGAGGGAAAGAGCAAACGCGAAATCATGCGCTGCCTCAAACGCTACGCAGCCAGAGAAATCTACCGTCAGATCACCAATCCCCGGCCCGCACCCGACAACTCCGACCTCCGCCGCAGGCGGACAGACCTCGGCATGACCTTAACGACCGTCGCCGGCGAACTTGGTCAATGGGTTTCCATCATTTCGCGTCTGGAACGCGGACATATCCGCAACGATGCCCTGGCCGGCGCCTACCGGAAATGGCTCATCGACCAGGCCGAAATGCCACGCCGCACACCTCCGACGACAGCTGCAGCAAGGACAAATGCGTTACCGGGCGCCGTTAGCTGAGACTCAAGGCTTGACGCTTTACTCAAACCAGACTTACTCTAAAACCATAAAGTTATATAACGACAAGGTTATGGTTTTGATGGTTGATGAATTGAGTGCAGTGTTCGCGGCGTTGGCCGATCCGACTCGGCGGGCTATTCTGCAGCGGCTCGCTGACGGTGACGCGCAGGTGTCCGACCTCGCGGCGCCTTTCAGGATCAGCCAACCGGCGATTTCGAGGCATTTGAAGGTATTGGAAAATGCTGGCCTGATCTCCCGGAACCGGGTAGCGACTGCCCGGTTCAGTCATCTGGAGCCCGACCGGCTTAAGGAAGCGAGCGAGTACATGGAGCGGTACAAGAAGTTTTGGGGTGAGTCCTTCGACAAACTCGACGGCGCGCTGGCCTCGTTTCAGCGCGACACCCCACCTACGGGAAAGGGCCGAGATGTCTGAGGGGCGCCAGCAGGAAGTCACAGAACACGATGTTTTCATTTCCCGCTCTTTCGCCGCCCCCAGGGACACGGTCTGGCGGTTCTGGACCGAACCCCAACTCCTCGCCTCATGGTTCGGGCCTGAAGGAGTTCACGTACCCGTGGACAGCATCATCGTGGAGCTCGTGGAGCAGGGCCGGTGGGAGTTGACCATGGTCGACAACGCTACCGGGGCCGGCCACCCCATCCGGGGGCGCATCACCGCCTTTCAGGCACCGGAATCCCTCGAGATTCAACTGACAGCGCTGACCGAGGCTGGGCCCGTGGACGACGTCGTGCTGCGGCTTCAGTTCCACGATCACGGCGACCGGACGCGCATGACCCTCCATCAAGGCCCGTTCACCGACGAGATCCGGGACATGACCCACGCCGGATGGATACTGTCCTTCACCAAACTCGACACCCTCCTCGAAAGGCCCACAGCATGAAAACCAGCGCCGCCCAAAGCCAGGTCACCCAGATCACCTCAGCGGACGGAACCCCCATCTCCGTCGAACACATCGGCTCCGGCCCCTCCCTGGTCCTGGTTGACGGCGCCTTCTGCGGCCGGTCCTTCGGCCCGGCGCGGGCCCTGGCCACCACGCTGGCCGACTCCTTCACCGTGTACTTCTACGACCGTCGCGGCCGCGGCGACAGCGGTGATACACGGCCCTACTCCGTGGAACGCGAAATCGAAGACCTAGCCGCCGTCATCACCCATGCGGGCGGAGACCCCTACGTCTATGGCATCTCCTCCGGTGCGGCCCTCGCCCTCGAAGCAGCAGCGGCGGGTATCCCGATGCGCAAGCTCGCCACCTACGAGGCCCCCTACACGGGAATCGGGAACGTCGACGGAACGCCCGTCGACCACGCCGGGCACCTGAACTCACTGCTCGCCCAAAACAAGCGCGGCGCGATGGTCTCCTACTTCCTGGTCAAGATGATCGGCGTCCCTGCATTTGTGCCCCTCATGCTGCGCCTCATGCCAAAGATCTGGAAGAGCCAAAAGGACGCCGCCAACACCCTCCCCAATGAAATTGCCGTTACCAACAACTTCACCGCACCCACCGGCCGGTTCGCCAAAATCACGGTGCCGACCCTTGTCATGGCCGGTGGAAAAGCCGCCCCGGTCATGACCTCAGCTCAAGCAACAACAGCCGCCGCGATCCCCCAGGCCCTTCACCGCACCCTCGAGGGCCAAACACACCAAGTCTCAGACGCAGCAATGGCAGCCGAACTCCGCGGGTTCTTCACCAACTGACCCGTTGACCACTCTCACCAAATTCATTTCGCCCACAGACCGGAATAGACCATGCCCAAAATCAGCTATCAGACCGAACATCAGGGATCCCAACGACGCCCGCCCGCCTCCTCTGCCACGCGGGTATTGCTGGCCTGTGGCATCACCGCCGGCCCCCTATACCTTCTGGTCAGCTATGCCCAGGCGTTTCTTCGCCCGGGCTTCGACGCGGCACATAACGACCTCAGCGTCCTAGCCAACGGCGACCTAGGCTGGATACAAACCACAAACCTGATCCTCACCGGCGCCCTAACCCTCCTGACCGCCGTCGGATTCCGTCGCGCACTCAACCCCGGACGAGGAGCCACCTGGGGGCCGGTTCTCGTCGGAATCTACGGTGCCGGATTAGTGGGTGCGGGGATTTTCACCGCCGATCCCATGAACGGATTCCCTCAAGGCGCACCTCCCGGACCCCCTACCTCCGGGTCCCTCCACGGGTTTCTTCACTTCGTTACCGCAGGGATTGGCTTTGCCGCCTTCATCGCTGCCTGCTGCGTTATGGCCCGCCGGTTCTACACATCCGAAAACCGGAGGCTCGGAGCATTCTCCCTTGCTACCGGAATCCTCTTTCTCGCCGCCTTCGTCGGCATTGCCAGCGGGTCAACGTCAGCCGTCATCGTTCTTAGCTTCACAGCAGCCGTAGTCCTCGCTTGGACCTGGCTGGCAATAACGGCCGCCCACCTACGACGCAGCCAACCCCTGCCTCCCACCGTCCGCACCAGCTGAGCGAGCCAACCACTAAAAAGCACGATCAACAGCAATTTGACGACTATAGGAGCATCGTCGTAGACACACCAGGGCCAGGGACGGCGGAGCCCTGCGGAGCCGGCACTGGCCCTAACAGCCGGCCGCGCCAGCGGACGACCGGCAGGGTGAAGCGCAGCGAACCCCAAGCGAGGGGCACCGAGCGCACAACCAGCGCAAAAATCCGGTGTCACCTAGGCTGGTGACCGGTTGACGGGCTCGTGAGGGGAGAACTGGAGTCGATGACGGACAGTCGGCGGGTGGCACCTGACCCTGAGTTCGTCCAGCTGTACCGGGAGGGGACGCCGACATCGAAGATCGCGGCCTGGGCCGGCGTCGCGGAAACGACGGTCCGGTACCACCTGCAGCTCGCAGCGAAGCAGGACCCGGGTATCCGGGGCGAGCACAAAGCGGCGTTGGCGGCGCCGGCACCGCGGACCTCCGAGGCCGGGTTGCGGAACCTTGCCGCCATCCTGGACTTTTATGAGAGCCAGGGGCGGCTGCCGGTCGGGCACGGGAAGACGGCCCGGGAGCGGGCGCTGGGATCATGGCTGGCGAACCGTCGCCGGCAATCCGCCCAAGGGACCCTCTCCCCCGTCTACCGGGACGCGCTGGCCGTCATTCCAGGCTGGGATACGCCCTCGACCCGTAAAGCCCAGGATGCGCAGCGCTGGAAGCAGCGGCTGAAGGAGCTTCAGCGGATCCGCGCCGCCGGTGGCGAGTGGCCCCGCCACCAGAAGACGGACGACCGGGAAGAACGCACCCTGGGGGTCTGGCTGCACCAGCAACGGATCGACTACCGCGCCGGCAGGATGGATCCGGCAAAGGAGGACAAGCTGAACCGGCTCGTGCCGGGCTGGCGGGACGGCCGTGGTCACCGTGGCGGCCGCAGACGCCCGGTCCTCCCCGCCTAGGAGTCGCGGGCGCCTGGCGCGGGCCTGACCGGTTCGGCCAGGCCAGCCCGGGCATGTGGCTTAGGTTTCCTGGTCCTTTCGGGTCTTGGAGGTGGCGCGGTAGGCGGTGATGGAAGCGCCGAGCGCTGCCAGGGAGAGCACGAAGTTGATGATGGTCAGTGGTTCCATGATGGTTTCCTTATCGTTGAGCAGGACTTAGTCTGGGAAGGAGCCGGTGGCCGCAGCCTTGCGGTTACGACCACCGGGTTCGTAGCTACACCTGCTTCCTTGCTTTACGCTTACGCTTCCGAGTTGCCGCTCGGGAGCGTTGGCTCGTTAAGAGCGCGTTCCGCGTGGAGAGCAGAGCGATGAGAGCTGTCATCAGGCTCACGACCGCTGTCGCGAGCTTGATCGCTTCGTCGATGCTCATGTAGCCACCTCCTTCCTGCCCCGCCGTGCGAGGCCCCCGCTGTCGCAGCCGGTCGAGGGTGGGCCGTCAACCCCGAAGAGTGCGCGGGGAATCCCGCGAAATAAGGGAGCCCTGGCGACCGCGTGGGATTGTCCGTGTAAGTGGGTTGATGGGTCGGGCCCCCCGGACGGCTACGATGAGCGGCCCTTGTACGGAGAACAACCCAGCCAGATGTAAGGGAAAAACAAGCATTTACAGTCCGGAGCGCAGCGAAGGACCATCTCCTGGATGCAGCGCAGCGGAGACCATGGCTCTTGGCCCCGGGTTATGCCCATTGGCGGGCAGGTGGAGCCCTCCGCACAGCTCAAAGCTGTCCCCACTGGGTATAACCCGGGGCCTCGTTGTCGTACCTCTCCCCCATGATGGGAGCCGGCGGCCAGCACCATGGCCGCCGTTCTTTGGCGTGTCTATTCGAATATATATTCTAAGGTTGTGGTATGTCCTCCGAAGAGTTCGCTGCCGCGCTGCAGGCGCAGTACGCGCGGCGGGCCGGCCCAATCGGGTTGACCGTGGAAGAGCTCGATTTCGAGCACTTCCCGGTCAAGAACGGGTATCCGGGCATCCCGGTGAAGGCGTGGATCCGGTTCCCGAACTGCGCTGAGCTGGTGGAAGGGGAAGTCTTTGCCTGGACAGCGAAGGCAGCCGAAGTGACATGGAAGGACGGGCCGGTCACGTACCGGACCTGGGTGTGGAGTTCGGCGGTCACCCGCCGGGAGGAAATGATGAACAGGAATTTGGGAGAGCGGACCCGTGGCAAGAACAGCAACTGACAACCCCCTGGACGTGCCGGTGCAGGTCCGGTTTACCGCCAAAGGCATTCCCCTGGCCGTCAGATATGACGACCGGATTTGGGCCGTGGCCGCGGAACCAGTGCGCTGGTTCACGCGGTCGGACTGGTGGAACACCGCCAAGCGGGCACCGGTGGGCTGCGGGGACCTGGTCAGCGTTGAGCACTGGCAGGTACAGGTCAGACTGACCTCGACCTCGGCGCTGCGCACCTTCGAGCTGCGCCGTGACCCGCTGTCGGAGCAGTGGCTGCTGGCGGCGATCACGGACGCCGGGGCGGCCGCCGCCTAAGCCCGACAGGGCCGGCAGCTGTAGCGTGGCGCTATGACAGAGGATGTGCCCCCGGCCCTGCATCCGCCCGTGTCGCTGGCCCTGGCCAAGGCCGTTGATTCGATCCCGACTGAGGCCGCATTGCCGGGCGGCAGCCGATATGAACCCAAGTGGGACGGCTTTATTCACTGAACACTGTCAAGCAGCGGCCTCTCGGACTGCCGCCGAACACCTCAGATCCCAAGAGTTTTAGACAATCCGCTTGTGTAACTTTCAAGCCCCCTTCGCGGGACAGCCTTGCGGGCGGTTCATGCGGGAATTAGCTGCCATCCCTCCGGTGCGTCCCTGACGGCCGCATGCGGCGCGGCCGGTTGAGGACCCTTTACCAGACGAGGAACGTGGCAGGCCAGCTGCTTCCTGTGACAAACCGATGGCTGTATCAATTGTTGTTGCGGACGAGAAAGTTCGGCGCTTGCCGACTCCAGCCGGCCTCGTTCTTCACTGACTCCAAGCTGCTCTCTGCAGCCGCAGGAACCACTAACCAACCCGCTTCAGTTCTATCCGGAGTCTCGATTTTGAGGCCGTAGGACTCGAAGCTCTTCAACAATGTGCATCCCAGCGATTTGCTTTCCCCTCGGGCATCGACGGGAATCATGCAGATCGTCTTTCCGGCAGCGGCGGCGTTTGTGATCTGTTCCGGGGCCGGGGCACCGTAATACCTGATCGTTGCGCTGTGTCCCAAGAACCTGGTCTGTGACGGGTCAATACCCGTATTGGCTAGAACCGGCAGGGCTCCCGCAGGCAGCTTATCCACTTCCTGCTGAGCCCTGGCCAGTGATCCGATGACTCTTGAAGCGTCTTCCGATCGGTCCTCGGGCGTTAGAGCCAGTGCCAACGCACTAAGAACTAACCCACCAGCGAGAGCGCCGGCGCCTACCCGCAGACCCAGTCGTTTTCGAGTACTTGCCGATGAATCCTGCGGCCGCAGGTGTTGAAAGTGGGACCACTGACGCTGAGCATGCTCGCGGTTCTTTACTGCCTCCGACATTTCTATTAGCTGCTGTCGGAGCGCATCACTGCGGTCAGTCTGAAACTGTTGCGGTCTCACCCTGTTCTCCCCTCGTGAAGTGAGTGATCATGTCGTGGCTGGGGTGAATCCAGTTCCCCGTACAAAGCACCGAGCCTGGTCTTCGCGCGGTGAAGGCGGGATTTCACGGTTCCCTCTGCAACACCGAGGGCCGCGCCGGCTTGCCGCAGGCTTAGCCCTTCAAGCACACACAAAGTGATTACGTCGCGATCCTGAAGTTTGAGCCGCGAGAAAGCATCCCGCAAAGCCTTGGCCTCCGCCGCACGCTCCGCAGCGTCAACAACTTCATCGGCGACATCCACCGCTGGGGCCGGTGGCGGAAGCTGTTCCAAGAAGGACCTATAACGTCTTCGCTGCCGATTGTGATTCCGGATTGTGTTGTTTGCCGTGACCAAGAGCCAGGCAAGGATGCTGCCGTTGACTACGCGCACGTACTTCCGGCGGCGCCAGGCTTCATAGAAGACGATGGCCGTGATGTCTTCCGCAGTATGGGCAGATCCAACGACCCTCATTGCGTGGGTCAGGACCCTGTCCCGGTGACGATCAAAAAGGGCCCCGAACGCATCGCCATCACCGTCGACCGCGAGCAGCCACAAGGCCTCATCTGTGTCCTCTGATCCCCCACTCATACTTCATAGTGTCCGGATCATCGGAATGGTTCCATCTTTTGTAAGAGAAAATGCAGAGGGCAAATCAAGACACCGAAAGTCCCCCAGCAAGTCCCGGTGGAGGATCCTCACACGCCGTCCTGCAGCTGCGATCGAACATTGGCCGGGCATAGACGTAGGATTCGAGCATGTTCGCCAGCATGCCGAAGGTTCTGGGTCAGAGCGGGATCGATTTCACCGTGCAGACCCTGGAGACAACTGACACTCACATTCTTATTCGCGTGCGATCGACGGAGATGATCCCAAGGAAGACATCACGCAAGTGCAGTCTTTCCGGCAATCGCAGGCGAAGGGCTTACGCTCTCAGACAATCACGGCGCCTTAGCGCCGATGGTCCAGAGTAGTTCGTCTTCAGGACTTTTTCTCGGGCTCGTCGACTTCTCTTATTCCTTGGACGCAGGCCTCGATCTCACCTCCCCGCTGACGCTTTCCTCTGCCAACGCCCAGTTGACCTTCCAGCTCTAAAGACCCAGGATCCCGTTGGTCGATTGGCTTATGGGCGGCGCACTCTTTGCACGCGCAAGCTGGCCTTCGATGCGATGACCGCCTAACAGGGCAAGATGCTTGCATGAGCAAGTTGAACCATGAATGGGCAATCAAGGAAATCGACCAGTTCCTACGCGTGACTGACCAGGTCGGCTACGACAACAGCGGCGGAGGAGTCGTAGTGCTTGGAACACGCATGCGGGGATCGCAGACTGAAGCGTCCCAGCGTGCGCATGTTGTGGAACAAATACTTGATCGTGCTCTGCCCGGTTGGAGACAGGATCGGCCAGAGAAGGACGCGAAACTTGCTTGGCTCCGGGACCAAGCCTCAAGAGCCAAAGCCGCGATGCAAAGGGCAGCAGAGCTCGCTGAAAACCTAGGGGATAACGCTCCGGACATGGACGCGGCCAATCTTCACCCCTGGGCTTGGGAAAACGGGCGATCCTACTGGAACACAGGGCATTATCATCAGGCCGTGATGCAGGCCGCTATCCGTGTCAATGCCGAGACGCAAGCGAAGATTGGGCGCATGGATGTCTCTGAGACACCGCTGTTCAATGAGGCGTTTTCAATGGATGCGCCAAAGGAAGGCGCGCCGCGACTCAGGCTGACAGAAGATGACGGGGGTAAGACGTATCAGAACCTTCACCGGGGCGCTCGATCTTTCGCGGATGGGCTTTATACAGCTATCCGTAATCCTGGCATGCATAAGCCACAGGCAAGTCACGGCGGCGAGGAGCAGCTTGCCCTAGAACAACTGGCAGCCTTCAGCTTGCTGGCTCGTTGGATCGACCAAGCAAAAGTCCGCCGGATATAAGCTTCGGATCGCCATCCTTTATTGGGTGCTGCTCTCGGTTCCACGGCTGGACAAGGAGACAGAGACGACTTTCACCGAGGACAGAGGCCTAGTGTTGGGTCATGGATCGCTCTGGTGAGGCCCTCCCGTCGACGCTTCGCCCGCCACTGGAGGTGGTGTTGGCGAAGGCCGTGAAGGGCATTCCCGCGCCTGCTGCTCTACCCGGTCAGATGCTCTTCGAACCGAAGTTCGACGGCTACCGGGTTCTGATCTTCCGCGATCGTGACCGCGTGAGCTTATGGTCACGCCAGGGCAAAAACCTGACCCGGTATTTTCCGGATTTAGCGGAGACGGCAGGTCGCATGCTTCCCCCCGGCTTCGTGGTTGATGGGGAAGCCGTGGTGTGGTCGGAGGGGAGGTTGAATTTTGAGGCCCTCCAACGCAGGTTGTCTGCAGGTGGGGCGGCACTGCGGTCCGCGGCCGCCGAACGGCCAGCCAATTTCGTGGGCTTTGACATTCTCGGCGTGGCTGGGCAGGATGCCAGGGCCCTGCCACTGGCGGATCGTCGGGTCCTTTTGGAAGAGCTGGCAACGCTGTGGGCTCCCCCGTTTTCGTTATCGCCTCAGACCACTGACCGGGAGCTCGCCCGGCAGTGGTTTGAGGGCCTCGCCGGGGCCGGGATGGAAGGGCTTGTGGCCAAGAGCAGCATCCAGACCTATACCGGTGGGAAACGGATTTGGCTTAAAGCAAAGCACGTCTCAGAGCTGGACGTCGTTTGCGCTGCCGTTGTCGGCCCGATGGAGAGGCCGACCGAAATGGTGGCCGGCCTGCCTATTGACGGCGAGCTGCGTATTGTCGGCCGCAGCTCCACCCTGAAAGCCGCTGACAGTAAGGCGCTTTCCCGCTGGCTACGGACACCTGAAGGGCCTCACCCTTGGCCGCCAGTGGTGAAAGGAACAACGCTGGACAGGTTCAACCGTGATGCCTCCCCTACTGAGCTGACTCTCGTTGAGCCCGTCGTGGTCGAGGTGCTAGCCGATGCTGCCTGGTCCGGTCAGTCGTTTCGGCATTCACTGAGGTTCCGGAGAGTTCGTCCCGAGCTGGACCCCATGGAGGTCGAGCTCCCCTCAAGCCTGACCGTCGGTGACACGGACAGACCTGGGTGATCCAGTCATTTCGTTGCGTCGGCGACGAAGGTGGACCAGGTTCTCCTCGAGGGCTTTGACCTCGCCCAGCCACTGGTGCTTCCGGGCTTCGTCCAGGCGGGCTTCGGCGTTCGCGGTCATGTCCTCTACACGTCCTGCCTGGGCGGGGTCGACCTGCAGAAACCGGCACTTGATGCAGGCGTGCTCGTGCACGCAAGGGGTGGCGTAGGGCCGGTGACACGTCCCCAGAGCGACCCGGCGCAGGAGGAAGTGCTGTTCGAACTCCTGCCATTCCTCCGATGACGCCGTGCGCAGTTCATGGCCGGGACGGGTTTGTCTACGGCGTTCAATAAAAGCATGGTGGGCCTGGATGACGTGCTCGGGGAACACTGCCGTGTAGCCGCGGGTGGTTTCCAGGTTCAGGTGGCCAAGGAGGGTGGAGACGATATGTAGAGGGAGGCCCGAGCCTACGAGCTCGGTCGCGAAGAGCCGTCGAAAATCGTGCGGTGTGAAAGTCACGGGCACCCCGCCATCGCTGAGGCCTCCATGGGAGGCGATCCCGATGAGTAGCTTCCGAACGTAGTGGTTAGACAGAACGTTTTGGGTGGGCCCGACCAGCCGGGCGAACAGGTGAGGCAGGCGTTCGCTGAAGGTTTTGTCGTTGGGATCGTATCGAGTAGAAAGTGGCACGGCTTGGCCGGTGCCGCGGGCCCGTCGTTGCACCTCGACGAGGATTTTTACCAGTTCAGGGGACATTGGAATCAGTCGCTCCTGGTCAGTCTTGGACGGCACGATGTGCAGGAGCGGCACGATGGTGTTGTTTGTGGGAGCCACATAATGGCGCAGCGACAGCTGAGTCAGCTCCAGCAATTCTTCGATCCGAACGCCGGTTTCCTTGAGGGTGGACGCCACCGCCCAGCCCCAAAAGCTGTCGGCCTCAACAGAGGTGACGTCGGCCCGTTTTCCCACCGGAACAGGTGGCCTGGAACCCGCCTCGGCGCTTATCACCTCTGCCCAAATCCTGGCGCGAGTGTTCGCCTTGGTCCGTACCACCGGATCATGGCGCCGATAGGTCACCCCGTCGACGGTGTACGTCTCCAGGTGGGTGGCGGCCACGGTGCGTTCGAGCAGGCGGTGGCCTTTTTCCTTCAGGTCTTCAGCGGAGCGAATGAACCCCGGCAAGAGAGGAGTGAGGGATCGGGTGCGTTGCTGCATGCGTGCCTCGACTTGGCGTCGGCGCTTCGAGGAAGCCTTGGATTCGGCGCGCGGAAGTGGGATTGGTGCAACCCAGATGGCCCAGCGTTCGGGTTGCTCGTGCGACCACTCGGCGATGTCCCGGTAGAGGGCCCGCACGGCGAAGAACGTTGAGGCTGTTTCTTTGCGTGGTGTTCCCTCCAACGTGGTCTTGACACGCTCACGCCACTGAACAGCGACGTCAGGAGCAAGATGCAGGTTCTGCTGGGCGGGGTTGATGTCCAGTACCTCGGCCCAAAACAGCCGGATCAGCCTGTAGGAAAGGCTTTCGAGCGAGCCGTAATCCATGCTGGGTTTGAGCTCTTCGAGGTAATCGATGAGCAGATTCCTGACTCCTGATTCCGGAATGCCGTACCGTCGAACCAGGGTTTCAACGGTGTGTCTGCGGTTGACCACGTTTGCGTGCCAAGCTGCCCGCAGCGTCGCGGGCTCTCCTGCGAGGGGCCCGAGGGTGACAAGCAGTTCCCATGCCAGGTGCTCCTTCGCGTGCCGCGTGCTGGTACGAGCTGTGTGTGAATAGGCCAGGATGTCTTCTCCTGTCAGCTGGCCCAAGCGTTTGCCCGTTCTCACCATAGTCAATCACCCTTGCAATGGCGTTCTCAGCGTTCCGGCGCACGAGTTGGTGCGCTGCCAAGTATTGGGGAAGGCCACGCATGCGAGGCGTCTCCACCGGTTCGGCCGCGTCGAGGAAGCTGACAGCTCCCTGGCTGAGGTTCCATTGCTTCGAAGAGAACATCCACTCGTAGGACGGGCGGACGAGCCGGGCCCGGACGATGCTCGTTATGCCCAGGCTGATCTGCTGCCTCGGTCGTGCCAGTCGTTCACTGAGTCCACTCAGCCCAGTTCTCGGCGCCTGGTCCAGGCCGGACGCGAACCAGCGTTCTTCCCATGTCTCCCCCGGAAAGCGCAGCAGCCATTCCAGCACGTCGCGTGTAGCACGGCTGGTGGATCTTTCCCGCTTTGGGCTCCTCCCGTAGGCGCCGTTACTGCGATCAACCCAGGCGAGGGTTTCCTCAGCTCCAAGCGACTGGAGATGCCGGAACTCCCAATGTTCGTCCTGCGGACCCAGAATGCCGGCGTCGTACGCTGGACGGGGCATTGCCTTATTCCGTGCCGTAAAAGTACTGTCCGCCTGCAGCCGCAACTCCTTGACCCGGGCAGAGGTCTGGGCTGCGGAGATCTGGGCCGGGGACCGGAGGTCCTGCGTGACGGCTTCGCCCCTCATTCCGGCAATCCCAGCAGTTCGCGCAACGCCGCGTCGTCGTACTCCGGTTCGATGCCCGGCGCCTCTTGCGGAGGTCTGGCGTAGTGCTCCAGGACTTTCTGCAACACGTCCTCCATCCGGGGCTGGGTGTAGATGGTTGTGGTCGTGACGTTTACGTGGCGAAGCACGGTTTGCACATCGACAAGAGTGAAGGCTGGATCGGCGATCATCCGTTCCGCGGCCGTGTGCCGGAGATCGTGAAGGGTCCAGTTCGAGCCCAACTTTTTCTGCGCTCTGGCGAACATCTGCCGCGCGGCCGCGTACTCAAGCGGGCGCCGGTTCTTGGGGTGCAGCGTCCACCAGACGCGGTCCCCGGGGGAGGCCGGCTGACCTTCGCGCATGTACAGCGCCAACCACACGAAAGCATCAGCGCTGGCAGGAATGAGGTCGCGGTTGCGGGTTCCCTTGCTCGTCACCACCAGCGTGTGTTCTCCGAAGTCGTAATCCCCGTGGCACAAGCCCAGCAGCTCCTCCGCGCGGGCACCGCTGCTAAGCCAAAAGGACAACATGGCCCTGTCCCGATGACTCGTCAGCCCGTTGAAGATAGACGCCATAGCCGCGTCCGGGATTCCCCGCCAGGCTGGTTTTGGAACACGTTGCCGATAGGTCCCCCGCCGGCTCGGCCGAAACTGCTCCATTGGATTGTGGTGCGCGTAAGCCCTTGCCCCCGAGCCCCGCTGCCGGGGCACCGGATTAACCAGTGGACCCAAATTCATCTCGAGGGCGAAGTCGTAAAAGCTGGATAAAACCGTGAGCTGATGATTGATGGAATTGGCTGAGAACGTGGTCCCTGGTCCTCGCTTTCGCGTCACGGTGTTGGTAGTGACGGTCTGATCGTTCCCCCTTCGCAAAGTGTTAGCCGTGGGGGAAGCGCGCATGTTTTCCACCAACGCCCGGACATCGAGTCGTTCAGCCCGTTCCCAAGGCACGAACCGGTCATGAAGAAACCGGAACCAGCGCAACAAGTCGTAGGCGTAACTGCGCAATGTGGCAGGAGAACAGTCGGAAGCAGAAAGGTCACGCAGGAACGATGAAACAGCCAGGTGTTCCGTGTCCGGGAAAATCAGCCTGTACGGAAGACCAGCATCTGACTTCATCACCCTGCCCATTTTGCGTGTCACAGGTTCCAGCCTTCCTGACGCGGGTTTCCAAGAGACCAACATAAGGTGCAGTTAACATGCCGCACTACCGCCTTTAACGACGGCGGCACGGTGACGCTGTGGTCCAAACAAGGCAAGGAACTCACCCGAATCCTGCCAGACGCAGCTGCCGCCCTCGCAGAACAGTTGCCACCGGTTATCTAGCCCCGAAGAAGCTGTCAGCTGTAAGGGTGAACTGTTTGAGCCTTTTGCTTGTGTCAGGCATTGTCGCCATTGGCTTGCGGTATTCGAGTTACGGGTGGACCTCCGCACAGAAACCTACCAAGCGCCCGGCGGACCGAAGCCTCATGGATGCACCCGCAACTCATGGGTCACATCAATCGGACATCTACAAGCAATGGCGCAATCCAGCACGTCATCCGTCCCCCCGCGGGTTCGGCCCATGCCACGACTCCGCAGCCAGAGCAATGCGTCGATCTGACGGAGACGGAGCCTCCATTAGAGTGACCTCGAGGGCACTGAGCATCGGGTTTGAATTACCGGCAAGGTCGAAGCGTCAGCCGCTTTCCCGCTCCCCGCGGAAGCCGATCGTCTAACGGCGTGCTTGAAAGAGCACTAATTCAGAGCGCCCACCACCGGGGCGCTAAGGGATCGGCTTCGGGGAGCTTTACACCGAACTACGTCAGCGCGAAGGGATCGGCGGCGAACTGAAGATTGTCGGCCGCTCCACCGTCCTGTCCACGATGGCCGGGCGTGAGCTGGGCCGGCACCTCCACCCGGCCGGACCCGGGCACCCCTGGCCCGAAAAGATCAGCGAGTCCTCCCTGAACAGATTCAGCAAGGACAAAGGCCCGGTGCGGCTGACACTGGTCGAACCAGTCGTGGTCGAGGTATCAGCCGACGTCGCCTGGTCCGACACGTCCTTTCGGCCCCCCCTCACTTGGAAGCGTGTCAGGCCGGAGCTGGACCCTGCGGAGGTCAAGGTTCCCCCGGAACTGAACAACAGGCACCGCTGACGACGGCGCCGCGGCGGGCTATGCCCAGTGTGGACAGCTTTGAGATTCATCCTCCGGTCTCCACCTGCCCACAATGGGCATAACCCGCTCCGGTTCCAGGGGTGCGATTGGTCAAAGAACACCCATTGTCAGCCCCGACGCGCACACTGATTAACTCGAACATATATTCGAATAAAGGTGTGTCGTGGGCGTTATTGTCGGTCCCCGCGTGATAGACGCGGGTGTCTCCCTACTATCGGTGCTGGTATCCCCGGTGCCGGTTGCGGCGGGCTTCCCGTCGCCGGCTCAGGACTACTTCGATGGCCGGATCGACCTGAACGCGCACCTGATTAAGGACATCACCAGCACCTACGTGGTACGGGTGTCCGGGGAATCCATGGAAGGTGCCGGGATCAGCGACGGCGATGAGCTGATCGTGAACCGGGCGCTGGAACCGCACGACGGGTGTGTGGTCATCGCGGTCCTGGACGGGGAACTGACCATCAAGCGGCTGCGCATCACCCCGACAGGGGTAGTGCTGCAGGCGGAAAACCCCGCATACCCGGACATCCAGGTCCCGGCACTATCGGACCTGACCATCTGGGGCGTGGCCACCAGGTGTTTGCATCATGTCTAAACCGGCGCTGATGCGGCACATGCCGCAGATCGCTCACGTGGACGTGAACTGCTTCTACGCATCCGCGGAGCGGGCGTTCGACCCTTCACTGGAAGGCAAGCCCGTGATCGTGCTGTCCAACAACGACGGCTGCGCGGTCACCCGCTCCCCCGAGGCCAAAGCCCTCGGCATCGGCATGGGCGACCCGTGGTTCAAGCTCGCCCCCCGGGCGAAGGAATGGGGCCTGGTCGCGCTGTCCAGCAACTACGAACTCTATGGCGACATCAGCGCCCGCGTGATGGAACTGCTCGGCCGGTACTCGGCCTGGCTGGAGGTCTACAGCATCGACGAAGCCTTCCTCGGCGTCAAAGGCACCCCCACCGAGCTGCTGGCATTGGGCCGGTCCATGAAGGCCGCGGTCCGGCGGAACGTCGGTGTGCCCGTCTGTGTCGGGATAGCGCCGACGAAGACGCTGGCGAAGCTGGCCAACAAGTGGGCGAAGAACAACAAGGCCTTCGCCGGGGTGTGCCACTGGGACTCCGTCCCCTCCGCTGAGCGGGAGGCGTTGCTGGGCCGGCTGTCCGTGGAGGAAGTGTGGGGCATTGCCGGGAGGCTGACCAGGCGGCTGAACGTGATGGGCATCTTCACCATCGCCGACCTGGTCCGGGCCGACCCGGTCGCGATCCGGGACAAGTTCAACGTCGTCGTGATGCGGACCGTCCTGGAACTGCAGGGAACGCCCTGCATTCCCATGGAAGAGGAACGGATCGGCCGGGACCAACTGATCTTCTCCCGCTCCTTCGCCAAACCCATCACCACCGCCGCGGGGATCCGGCAGGTCATGAGCGTCTACGGCCAACAAGCCTCGGCGCGGTTGGCCAAACACGGCCTGCAGGCCAAAGTCCTCACCGCGTTCGCCGGAACCTCACACTTCAACCCCAACGACACCTCCTACCCCTCGGTCTGCGTGCCGTTGCCGATGCCGACCGCCGACCCCGTGATCCTGACCAAAGCCGGCCACGCCCTCCTGCCCCGAATCGTCGAGGGCGTCCGGTACGCCCGCGCCGGGATCATGGTCACCGACCTGCGCCCAACCGGGAATCAGGCTCCCCTGTCACTGTTCGAGAACCCGCACGAGGAACGGCACATCGGCAGCCTCCTGGAGGACGTCACCCGACGATACGGCCGCGGCTCGATCGGCCTGGGTCACGGCGGGATCCGCGGCGGGCCGGATTGGACCATGAAACGCGACATGCTCTCCCCCAGATACACCACCCACTGGGACGAACTCCCCCTCGTCAAAGCCGCCTGACCCGCCCTCTGCACCGCCCAGGAAGACACCAAGCACATGACCATCACCCCAGAAGCCCCCACCCTCAACACCCCAGTGGATGTCCGGTTCACCAAGGCTGGCACTCCCCTGGCCGTCCGCAACGACGGACGCATCTGGGCCGTCACCGAAGAACCTGTCCACTGGTTCACCAGAGACTCATGGTGGGAAACCCGCCGAAGCGTCCCCGTAGGCGTCGGGAACGTCGTAGACATCGAACACTGGCGTGTACAGGTTCGGCTCGGCGGGTCGGACTCGCCCCTGCGGACCTTTGAACTTCGCCGCGAACCCCTCTCGGAGCAGTGGCTGCTTGAATCCGTCACCGAAGGCTGATACCAGGCTGCGAACTGTGTAGCACCGGGCAGCTGAAGCGTAAGGAGGCTCTTAAATTCCGAAGGCCCCGATTGCTCGGGGCCTTCTAACCAGCGGCCGAAGCCAACTGGGGGTGTGGCACTACCTTACCAACAACCGGATCCGACGTTCCTACTGCTTCAAGAGAATAGATCCATCAGTTGGCGTCCCATCTCTCGAACTACCGCTTGGAGAAGTGCTTTCGCAAGGCCTGTCATGGCGTCGCTCACGATTCGTCGGTTCCTTGTGGCCCGATGACGGGGGCCTTCAATCTGCCTCATACCACTGAACATGCGTAGGTTTTTCCAGCACGGGGTGGGAAGGCTCAGTTGTGGGCACAGCAGCGAAAAATTCCCCCATCCCGGGCTGTGAGCATTACTGCTCCACGTGAACCGTCAAAGGCATCTCTTAGAGTTCGAGTACGCACGCAGCCGTTCGGGCTCACCGTCCCACCGCACAGTCCCTGATAATGTCTCGGCAGGCAGACACTTGCTAGCCTGCCGATGATTTGAGTACCACTTGTGAGCCGTGGCTATCGGTGAACCTTGCTGGGACCACGTTTGTGAGAGAAGAAGACCTTCCATGGTGAAGCTCAACCTAAAAGCTGTCGAGGAGCGCGTCGCCCCACTCGGAAACCGTGAATCTTATGATCGCGACTTCATTTTTGGCCTGCTGCTGGCTTACGGCAAGCCCCAAGGCAACGTGACCCGCCTACGCAACGGTTCCCTCAACGTTGCCCATGACCCCGAATCTGAGGTCGCGCAGAAGAACGTCGTCTACTTCAAGGAGACGACCGGGGATCCTCTAGCGGTCATCGACGAGCTGAAGACATCACCGCTTGTCGTCCGGTACAACACCCGCTTCGTGATCGTCACCGACTACACCGAACTACTGGCCATCGACACGAAGACCGGCGAGAACCTGATGATCCCGATCCGGGACATCGACCAGCACTTCACATTTTTCCTGCCCTGGGCCGGCATGGAGAAAGCTCAATACGTCGCCGAGGCACACGCGGACGTCAAAGCTGCCGAACGGATGGGCAAACTTTTCGACGAGCTGCTTGTGGCGAACCCCGAAATGTTTGACATGGCGCACGGACGCCATGCGCTCAACGTCTTCTTCACTAGGCTCCTGTTCTGCTTCTTCGCAGAAGATACCGGCATCTTCGAAGAGGGAGCGTTCACCAACGCAGTCGGCTCCCATACCCAGCCCGACGGTTCAGACGTTGCTGAGTTCCTCACTGAGGTCTTCAGGGCCTTGGATACTGAAGACGCCGGCAAAAAACCTATGCACCTGACGCAGTTTCCGTACGTCAACGGCCGACTGTTCACGATGGCACCAGAGCATGTGGTCCCGCAGTTCACCAAAAAGGCCCGCGACCTGCTGATTGAGTCGGGCTCTCTGATCTGGCGCGACATTAACCCAGACATTTTCGGCTCGATGTTCCAGGCGATCGTCACGCCGGGGAAGCGCAGCGACCTGGGTCAGCACTACACCTCTGTGCCGAACATCCTCAAGACCATCGAACCTTTGTTCCTGGACGGCTTGAAAGAACAGCTCGATGCAGGGTTTGATTCCGTCAAGAAGCTGGAAGCACTGCTCGAGCGAATCAGCGCCATCAAGGTTTTCGACCCTGCTTGCGGGTCCGGCAACTTCCTCATCATTGCCTACAAGGAATTGCGCCGTCTGGAGCACGCGATCCTGGAGCGACTGTTTGAGATCGATCCGAAGCACCAGATGCTGTACGCCGAATCGAAGATCAACATCGAGAACTTCTACGGACTGGAGATCGACGATTTCGCAGTCGAAGTAGCGATCCTCTCTCTCTGGATTGCCAAGCACCAAATGAACTCTGAGTTCAAGGACAAATTCAACATTTCCATCCCCCTGATCCCACTGAAGGAAACCGGCCAAATCCAAGCAGGTAACGCCACGCGTGTTGATTGGAATTACGTCTGCCCGAACGATGGAGGCGAAATTTATCTGATCGGAAACCCGCCCTACGCAGGTTCCAAGACGCAGACGAAGGCTCAGAAGGCGGACTATGACTTTGTCTTCGGCCGACGCCCATACTCGAAGAACCTGGATTACATCGCACTCTGGTTCGTCAAGGGTTCGGACTACATCGAAGGCAGCCGAGCCGAGCTCGCCTTCGTCACCACGAATTCGGTCTCTCAGGGTGAGCACGTGGGCCTGATGTTCCCGATAATCTTCGCCAAGGACATTGAAATCGGCTTCGCCTATACATCCTTCAAATGGGAGAACAACGCCAAGCGCAACGCCGGCGTCACGGTCGCAGTTATCGGGCTCCGGATGGCACGATCCGGACCAAAGTATCTCTACACCGACGATCTGCAGATCGCGGCGAGCAACATCAACGGCTACCTCGCCGATGGCGATAATGTCTTCGTCACGAAGCGAACCAAGCCGTTGTCGGCACTTGCTCCAATGTCCTTTGGGAGCATGCCCAACGATGGGGGCGCACTGATCTTGACCTCGGATGAGCGCGACCGCCTAATCGAATCCGATCCCACTGCGGTTCGATTTGTAAAGAACTTCATGGGCGCGAGCGAGTTCATCGCGAACGCTGACCGATTCGCACTTTGGATCGAGTCATCGGACATCGAACTCGCTCGAAAGAATCCGGACATCGCCCGGCGGATTGAAAGGGTGCGGGAACATCGAGAAAACAGCCAGCGAGAGTCAACGAAGAAGCTGGCAGCCGTAGCCCATCGGTTCGGAGAAGTACGTTACAAGCCAACGAATTCGATCATTGTCCCTAGTGTCTCCTCTGAGCGACGTCCATATATTCCGATCGGCTACCTCGCCCCTGACACCATCGTCTCTAACCTTGCGTTCGCGGTCTTCGACGCCGAGCCATGGGTCTTCGCGCTGTTGACCTCTGCGATGCACATGACATGGACACGCGCGGTCGGCGGACGCATGAAGACCGACTATCGCTACTCAAATACGATCGTCTACAACAACTTCCCGGTCCCGCCGATCACTGATGCCGCAACGGAGCAGCTCACCGTTGCGGCACTTCGAATATTGGACGTGCGCGAGTATCACTGCGAACGGACGCTCGCTGAGCTGTACGACCCTGACCTGATGCCGGACGACCTGCGTCAGGCGCATGCGGAAGTCGACTCTTTGGTCGACTCGATCTACTCCAAACGTGGCTACGAAACCGACGAGCAAAGATTGTCAGACCTCTTCGGGATATATGAGGAGATGACCGCCACCGAGGCCACAAAGGGAAGTAAGAAAAAGTGAACAAACCGATAAACATCGTCGACGTGACTTATGCCCGCACCAAGGCGTCCGTCAATACCGACGCCCTGGGCATGCGCGAAATGCAGCAGCGAGTCTTCGCAAAACGAGATGCCCAGCACCTTCTGGTCAAGGCACCGCCGGCATCAGGCAAATCGCGTGCGCTGATGTTTGTTGCGCTCGACAAGCTCTATAACCAGGGCCGGAAAAAGGTCATCGTCGCCGTCCCCGAGCGATCCATCGGAGCCTCTTTCTCCTCGACAAAGCTCACCGCGCATGGATTCTTCGCAGACTGGGAGATTAAAGACGAGCACAACCTCTGTGACGCCGGTTCCTCGCAGGGCAAAGTCGGAGACTTCATCGACTTTCTCAAAGGCCCTGACGCCACACTCGTCTGCACGCATGCGACGCTGCGGTTCGCCTTTGAAAAGCTCGCTCCGGAGGCGTTCAACGGCACCGTGCTGGCGATCGATGAATTCCACCATGTCTCCGCTGACACTGAAGCCAACCGCCTCGGCGCGCTCCTGCGTGAAGTTATGAACGGCTCAGACGTGCACATCGTCGCAATGACCGGTTCGTACTTTCGCGGAGACTCAGTGCCGGTTCTGTCTGCTGAAGACGAGGCACGGTTCACACCGGTCACGTTCAACTACTACGACCAGCTCAACGGTTATGAGCACTTGCACTCGCTCGGCATCGGGCATCACTTCTACCAAGGTCGCTATACCGATGCGATCGGTGAGGTCCTGCACCTAGACAAGAAGACCATCGTTCATATTCCGAACGTCAACTCCGGGGAGTCCACCAAGGACAAGATCGAAGAAGTCGGGTTCATCATCGATGCGATCGGCCACGTCGAAGACACCGACCCCGATACCGGAATCATCAGCATTCGCCACAAGGACACCGGTGAGATTCTTCGCGTCGCTGATCTCGTGGATGACACTGACCAGAAGAAGCGTGCTGACACGCTCCACTATCTCTCCCATGTCGCCTCCAAAGAGCGCGACGCTGTGGACATCATCATCGCCCTGGGCATGGCCAAGGAAGGCTTCGACTGGCCTTTCGCCGAGCACGCCCTGACCGTCGGCTACCGTGCCTCGCTGACCGAAGTCATCCAGATCATCGGCCGCGTCACCCGCGACAGCCCCGGCAAGGAGCATGCCCAGTTTACGAACCTGATTGCAGAGCCCGACGCCTCCCAAGGTGAGGTGAAGGTCTCGGTGAACAACATGCTGAAGGCCATCACGGCATCGTTGCTTATGGAGCAGGTGCTCGCCCAGAACTTCACCTTCAAAACAAAGAAGTTCGATGGGGACGACTCGAAAATTCCCGGTCAGCTGAAAATCAAGGGCTTCAAGGAGCCCTCCACGGAGCGTGTCAAGCAGATCGTCGAGACCGACCTGAACGACCTGAAAGCTACGATCTTGCAAGACGACACCTTCGCACGCGCAGCAGCGGGCTCAATCGACGCAGAGACCGCCAACAAGGTCCTGATCCCGAAGATCATCCGTGAAAAGTACCCGGACCTCACAGACTCGCAGGTCGAGGAGGTCCGGCAGCAGGTCGTCGTGGACTCGGTGGTCAAGAACGGTGAGGTACGCGAAGTCGGAGACAAACGGTTCATCAAGATGGCCGAGAAGTTCGTCAACATCGACGAGCTCACCATCAACCTCATCGACTCGGTGAACCCCTTCCAGCGCGCTTTCGAGGTCATGTCCAAATCAGTGACTCCCTCGGTACTCCGGATCATCCAGGACCAGATCACGGCCACCCGCGTAGAGTTCACCGAGGAGGAGGCCCTCTCACTCGTCCCCCGGATCAAGAACTGGATTAAGGTCAGCGGTCGACGCCCGGACTCGCGGGCCGAAGACCCGACCGAGAAACGGTACGCGGACGCGCTGCTGTGGCTCCAGCGGGCCAAGCAGAAGCTCGAAGCCCAGAAGCGCGCGGCTGAAATGGTGACGGACGAATGAGCGAGAACGACGACATCCTGGAAGCGGTACCATCCTCCCTGCAGGATCTCATCGACAACGACCTCGACGGGCTGCTCGACGCGCCCGAGAAGCCCAAGAAGATCACCTCGTCCGACCGGCTCGAGCGGGCGTTCCTGGAGATTGTAGAGTTCCGTCGGAAGCACGAGCGCCTACCGAGCTCAGCAACGCGGAACATCGCCGAGCGAAAGCTCGGGGCCCGCCTCGAGGGCATCCTCGCCAACGACGAGAAGATCGCGGCGCTCCGACACCTCGACAAGGAGTTCGAGCTGCTGGCTGTAGAGACAGCTCCCGCGTCGCTGGACGAGCTTCTCGAGAGCGACGATCTAGACGATCTACTGGGCGACGAGAGCGGCATCCTCGATGTGTCGGATCTACCCGTGATCAAACGTCCCGAGTCCCCGGACTCAGTCGCTCAGCGGGTGAAGGCCGAAGACTTCGACCTGTTCGAGCCGCTGTTCAAGGCGAAGCACGCCGAGCTGGCCCAGGGCACGTACAAGCTGGTGCCTTTTACTGGCATGGATCTCATTCGCAAGGGTGCGTTTTTCGTGCTGAACGGCGTCATGTGCTTCGTGGCTGAGGTAGGCGAGGACGTGGACCTGATTGTCGGTGGCAAGCCCAGGCAGAAGCAGCGCCTGCGCGTCGTCTTTGAAAACGGCACTGAGTCGGCGATGTACAAGCAGAGCCTCATGACCCGCATGTACGAGGCGCAGGGCCAGGTCTTGGCGCGGACACGCCACGATGCCACCGAAATCCTCGACGCGGACGTGGAGAGTGGTCATATCTACGTGCTGCAGTCGCTCAGCGAGGATCCTGTTGTCGCGGGGATGAAGGACCTCCACAAGATCGGCTTCTCCACGACCAACGTCGAGACCCGCATTAGAAACGCGGTGAATTCGCCAACCTACCTGATGGCACCCGTGAAGGTGCTGGCGGACTACCGGCTCTACAACGTGCGTGCGTCCTGGCTGGAGCACCTCTTGCACCGCGTGTTCGCCGAAGTGCGTCTGGACCTGACGCAGGTCGACCGGAACGGACGCGACTACGACCCCTCGGAGTGGTTCGTGGTGCCATTGGAGACCATCAACAAGGCCGTCGCAATGATTATGTCCGGCGAGATCACCGCCTACGTCTACGACAAGCCGCTGCAGCGTCTAGTCAAGCGTGGTTGAGCAGGGGGGCTCAGTGGATCGCTGACCCGGGTGGCGTCTACTTCAGCGATCGGTTCGTACGTAGACCCTCAGGTGCTCAAGGACTCGGGGACGTTCGACATCTCGGTCGTCTCCGACCTCCCGGTCTTCATCGACCCGTTCCTGCTTTTCAACAGCGACAAGGACGAGTACCGCGCTGCATGAGCAAATCGTTTGTTATCTCCGCTTCCTGCGCGAGCATGCGCATGAGCCGCTCGGCAGGGGCCCATCAAGAGCTGGTACACGGGCGCGCCGGCTAGGTGTACTCAGCTGAATGGATGGGAGTCGGCTGAGGGTTGTTAGATCTGCCGGACTCATATGACGCTCCAAGCACTGACAGCGGGCTACCGTCACCGACCGGTCAAACTTCTGGGGGTTGCCTAGAAGAGGCCAGACAGATGGAAACGCTGGGCATCGCTCTCGTAGCGCAGTGCAACAACAGAATTGATCGTGAGGCTCGCTCGAAAGGCTTCAAGTTCGTTTCTTTGGTGTGCAGTTAACTTCTCACATGGCATTGTGTGCGCACCCTCGAACCATGTGGGTAATAGCGACTGGTCCATTTCTCCTGCGCCTGTAGGCCTCCAGCCATACAGCCATACGTTTGGGTCCGATTCGCTACGTCCTGGGCGAAGCTCTAGGTACCAGTTCATGTAAGCCCTTGCCCCGCAGACCAGCTCACAGTGGGTGACTTCACGCAGGGGAATGTCGCTGAACTTCGAGGTTCCGGCGGACAAGCTGTACGGGAAAACAGCGCCCCGCCCTCTAAGAGACACGGGGTACTTGGAGCTCTTCGTGCGGACCGACAGAACCTCGAGTACATCGCCCTCAAAGATCACTTGCACATCTACATCCGGAAACTCAAAGAACTCATTTCGACCGTCAGAGGTAGCAAAGCTTGTCCTACTGAGCTCTGCGGCCCTAACCGGATCCCCTAGTAGGTCATAGACCCGCTTTCTTGGAGTGCCTAACGGAAGTTGGCTCAGGTTTTTTCGAAGATCTCGCTTCTTCCCAAGACTTTTACGTACCTGCCTAAAGACGGGGGGCAACGCAATAAGAAGAGCTAGCACTCCTGCTACCCAGGACATAGGCTCCAACCACTCCCCCAAAGAGGAAAAAACTATGGCATCCATGAGGTCCTCTCGCTGAACTTGCGCCAGTGCTGGAGCTGGCTGCCAAATACGTCCTGGTGGTTCAAAGGTAGTTGTGCGATGGTTCCTGCGAGGACTTTGTGTCACGGTGTCGACGAACAGCGTGAGGGTCGCGATGTGTGCGGTCTGCCTTTCTATACTCCCGTGAGGCGCCCGAAGATCAGCTAGCGCAAGGCTACGATGGGGGGATGGCCGGCCGACATTTGAAAGAGATATTCAAAGCGTTCCATGCTCGTGATGAGCTGGCGTTTCGTCGTGCCGCAACTGAAATTATTGAAGAAGAGCAAGCCAAGCATCACAACGCATTGGCGCGAGATCTCCAGAGGCTTCTTATCTCCGGCGGGGGCTCCATCGACTCGGGAGCCACGGTAATTGTCCCTTCGCCACCCAAGGATCGTGAGGGCGAATGGGACCTTGGTGAGGTGAAAGAGCCTGAGCGGCTTCTTGAAGACCTCATTCTTGATGCCAAAGTCGTCAAGACACTCGACGGCCTTAGCAAGGAAGTGCGGCAATGGCCTTCCCTCGATGCAGCCGGGATCGGTCGTCGGCAGCGCATCCTCCTTGAGGGCCCGCCTGGCTGCGGCAAGACAACCGCTGCAGAAGCGTTGGCGGCAGAATTAGGTCGTCCGTTCCTCTTGGTCAGGCTGGATGCCGTTGTTTCTTCCTATTTGGGAGAGACGGCCAGTAACCTGCGACGCATACTTGACTACGCAGATCAAGCCCCGTTCGTAGTTCTCTTTGATGAGTTCGACGCCTTGGGACGCTCCCGTGATGACCAATCGGAACACGGAGAGATGAAGCGGGTCGTCACAGCTTTCTTGCAGATGACCGATAGATACAGGGGGCCGAGCCTCCTTCTTGCAGCCACCAATCACTCTGGCTTGTTAGATCAGGCACTTTGGCGCCGCTTTGACGAAGTCCTCACCTTCAGAAAACCAACGGTGCATGAAATTCGCAGACTCATTCGGCTGCGCCTCCGGAACTTTGCCCATTCCACCGTTGACGTTGATCAATACGCGAGTGCACTGAAGGGGCTTCCCCACGCCGCCGTTGACAAACTAATTGCTGATGCACGCCGTGAAGCACTGCTTAGGAACGCCGAGGCCGTAGGCCCCCAGGACTTCGATGCCGTGCTTTCCGCCGTAGTATCCCGCCCTTGGTGAGTTAGGAACCAATGCCAGATCATCTCCTACTGCCCGACCCGCGTCGGCTTCCATCACGGCGAGCATCCGGAAGCGGAGGTGGGGGCCCCAAACGGCAATGGGGACAGCACGGAAATCATTTGAAGGCCCAACTGTCCCAAGTCGTAGGAGCACCGCGACGAATCGATAAAGGGATAGACCCTGGCCTCGTTTTCAAGATCCGAGCTGCGTCCAGACCTACAGACAGTGGGTTTGAAGGCCGCGGCCTTCAGATTCTCGGCGAAACCGTTGATTACACCTACTTCGTCATGTCGGAAGACAACGGTACGGCGCTATCGGGGGCTATCTCGAACTATTCCAGTCGAGGGGCACTTCACTCGTTCTTCAATGCCGTGAATGACATCGAACCCTACGGTCCGGATGATCGGCGAGGAGCCGGTGTCCGAGAGCTGACCGGTTTCAGCGGAACAATCGTCGTCGATGTTGCCCTTTGGGCTGCCAGCACCCATGCCGAGGCCGTTCAGAGGGCTAGCACAGTGGAGAGCGTCCTTGCGTCTTCTCAAGGGCGCGTTCTGTTGCGCTCCACCTCGGCCAGAAGGAACTTTCTGCGCGTTGAAGTTGATGAACGGGGATTGCAAGACTTACTGGAAATTAGCTTCGTTGAAGTGGTCAGAACACCCCCGGTACCCTTCTTGGACTTTCGAGAGTGGAGGAACCTGTCCCTTGACGAACTCATTCTCTCCAAAGAATCGAGCGCCACGGTGGGTGTCCTGGACGACGCCCCCGCTACTGCACACCCCTTACTGGCAGGGCTGGTCCAGTCTGTGGATTCACTCGCTCCTGACGGATACCAGTGGCAGATGCAGGGCCATCATGGCACAGAAGTTGTTGGTCGCGTTCTATACCCGAACCTGGCGGAGGAAATACGAGAGCTTCGTCCGATAACAGCTGTAGGTGCTGTCCGCGTGGTCCGGATACTGGAGCCGGATCCGCACCGTGCCGATTCACCACCTAAGTTCGCGGGTTACGATTTCCCGCACGAAATCGTCAGCCAAGCCATACGGCATCTTCACGACACTTATGGTGTCAGAATCTTCAACCTGTCAGTAGGCTACGCAGAGCCATTTGACGACCTTCACGTTGGTCCGCTGACCGAGACCATTGACGACTTGGTCAGGGAACTCAACATCGTCATAGTCGTTCCCACCGGCAACATAGGTACAACCATGGACGGACGAACTGACAGCGGCCACCACGTACTGCACGACAAGCCCGAGTACTTCTTCTCTCCGGAGCACCGGCTGGCAGAGCCCGGTCCGGCTGCTCTCGCCGTAACTGTCGGCTCGATGGCATTGAGCGGCGCTCCTGCCGAGATACCGAACAGGTATGGGTGGCAGGCCGTCTCGGTTGAGGACGAACTCTCGTGCTTCAGCCGGACTGGACCAGGGCTCGGTACCGCGGTAAAGCGCATGAATAAGCCAGATGTTTCTCACTACGGTGGCAACCTAGTCATCAACGACTCCGGCTACGTCGTGCGTAACGACCCCGGAACAGGGATGGTCACCCCGTCCTACCGAAGTGGTGACGGGAGGCTATTCGCATCGGTCATCGGAACAAGCTTCGCTGCACCCGCAGTAGCTCGTGTGGCAGCTGATATTGCTCACGCGTACTCGGACTCCTCAGCAAACCTCATTCGGGCACTTCTCGTGTCAGGAGCTGCTCCCACAGCACCCGCTTCAACAATTGGGGACCTACATCGCCGCAAGGGCATGTACGGAAACGGGCGGCCGTCCAGCCGCCGTTCCATCGATAGCGAAGCGAAGAGAACGACCATGACATACGACGGCGCCATGCCGATCGACACGGTACAGATTCATCCTCTGCCACTTCCCGAAATATTCAGACGCGGGAGCGGAGGGGAACGAACGATAACTGTCGCGCTTGCCTTCGATCCTCCGGTAAGAAGACAACGGCGCGAGTATCTGGCCTCGTCAATGAAATTGGATATATACCGAAACATCGATCCAGATGAACTGGCTGAAATGCTGATTAAGCAGGATCCGGATGATGCGATGGACCTCATCAAGGACAAGCGCAGGCTAAAGATGACCCCAGGGAGCAATTCCTTCACGAACAGCACGTTGCAGGTGCGGCAATGGGCTGCACGCAATTCCTTCACGGACGACGATGAAACGTTTTTCATTGTGGTCACCCACAAAGCCCAAACCTGGGCGCGATCCAACCCCGACTATGAGAGGCAGTCCTACGCTTTGGCCGTAACCCTTGAAGACCAGCATCTTGTTCAGGCAGATCTTCATCAACTGCTGACGCAACAGGTCAGAGTGCCGGCCAGGGTGCGTGTCCGGTCCTAAGTCTCACGGCCCGAATCAGGCATTAAGGGCGTCTCCTCTGCGGCTGGCGGGGTCGCGAACGCTATTCCAAAACTCAAAGAGCGCTACGCAGCAGCATTTGCGACTTCTGGGGCGTCATTTCGGCTAAGAGCTCGGGTCAGTGAGGAAACACTGACGCTGAGTATCTGGGCCGTCTCCTTCAGGGTTTTACCCTGGCTGCGCAGCTGCCGGGCTGCCTCTGTCTTGGACGGGGTCATGGTTCGAGGGCGGCCGCCAAGGCGACCACGCGCCTTCGCCGCAACCAGGCCGGCCTTTGTCCGTTCAGACAACCGTGATCGTTCGTACTCGGCAAGCGAGGCGAACATATCAAAGATGAGCTTTCCATGGGCGTTGGTAGTGTCTAGCCACGGTTCAGCGAGAGAACGGAACCCTATCCCCCGCTGTCCCAGTACGGTCACAATGTCGGCCAAGTCAGCCGTACTGCGGCCCAGCCTGGTTAGATCAGCAACGGTCAGGACATTCCCGGGCTGCAGGTAGTCCAGGCATTCCTTCCACCGCGTCCTTGCTTGGGTGGCCCCAGAGGCGTACTCCTGAAACACACGCACGGCCCCCGTAGCGACGAGCGCATCCACTTGCGAATCCAGCGACTGCCCTCGGGTGCTAACCCTCGCGTACCCAATTACGTTGCCCGACACGTCAAAAAGCCTCCATCGCAGGTTTTGACCAGCTTTCATTTTGAAAACCAGTTTTGACCAACGATATGAGTGCTTTTCGACTTTTTTCGGTGTCATTTTCCGAAGTCGTCTGCACGAAATGTCCAAAGTCGTCTGCACGGGCCCTACGTGTCAGGTAGCGGATCAAATTGCCGGGGCGCAGCTTGAGGGCAGCGGCGCCTTCGGGCTGGGTTCACACTAGGATCTCGGCCCACTCACGACGCCGTCGCACGCAGCGGTATTGGAAGAGGCGCCGGGGTTAGAGAGGGCCGCTTTTAGAACTTCGACGGGGACCGCGTACTGACTCGTCCCGCCCGCGTAGACGACGCCAACAAGTTGCCCTGCATCGTCAATATGGTGCCCGGGCCGAGCCGGTCACCATCTCCTGGCCATCGGCCCTAAAAAACACTAGCCATTAGGTAATTCTTTGTATAGTTTCCAGATAGATGTTTTATCATCAAGTTTGTCGTAGACCATTTGGTAAGTATGCTGTACCTTGTTGGCCGACGCACTAACTATTACTGTTTTTATAGGCTTGCCGTTTTCATCAACGCCCTCGATGAGGCCTTTGACAAACTTCGCGTCAGTCAGAGGGACCGAGTAGGTGATAGCCTGAACCCCACTATCGATTTCCGCGATTCTTGCTTGGTAGAGCGGAGGGGTATGCTCGCTTATAGTGTCGTAGAAGAGTGCTGACAGTGCTTTTTTCGATGTATTCTTATTGAGCGTGAAGTCACCAATAACATTGTTTAGTGGTTGAGCGTAAGCTAATTCTGATTGAAACTCAAACTGCCTAATGATTTGCTCGGCTGTGTTTGTCTCGGCGCTAATATCAAGCGGATTAAACTTGTAGAGATCCCCAGTTGGTCCAGCAAACCATTCGGCGTGCTTATCCGTCTCTGAGAGAAGGAATTTAAGATAAGGTCCTTTTTGAGCATTCGATAATACATTGAATGCTTCCGGAGACATGCTTTTTAGGCTGTCTAACGTGTATTTGTTAGCTACAGCCGGGGTCGTCTCTGGACCCGCCGAGGAGGGGGTGCTGGTGACTGGTGGCGCGGCCGATGGGCTACCCTGAGTGGGTGTCCCGGCTTGGGCAGCACAAGCTGACAAGCTGATTAGTAGGATTCCGGTCAGTGCAGGGACCATGACATTGGACGAGTCGATGCGGCTGAATTTCAAGTGAGTCCCTAAATAGAGCGTGAACCTGGCAGAAGTACCAATGGCGCGATTTTATCCCGCGCGGACACACTAATGTCTATATTTCGGGCCTAGGGATTTAGCAGGGCTTCCAGCTGCCTGGGTACCACGCAATACAGTACTGGGCTTGGTTGACCATTATGCCTAGAAGCCGCTCCCCGCCGCGCGGCGGCGGTCGTGAAGTATTGGTAGTCCACCGCAGGCATTGGCGACTGTCAGGGCTGAGACTTAGCCGACAGCAAGGACGACTAGTTGCAACGTATTCGAAACTGACTTCGAAAACGCCGCTGCGCGTTTAACCAGAAGAGTCATAAGCAAAGCCGCGGCGACCACGGATAGCCATAACAGTTGAACGCCATTCACAGGGGAAACCTACCCCTTCAACAATCGTCATAGCGGAAGCGCCTGGTTAGGAACGGTGTGGCGGATAAGTGGCGCTGCATGATGAACACATCGCAACGTGTCTCGCGATCGATCGTTCGCAAGACACTCCAGGGCATGTTCATCAAGGCCCGGAAACACGCAGCCTGTTTTGTAATGCTTCCCGTGTACGCGCCTGTGTAATGCTCAGCAGGGTTGGTGATACGTTTCGGTGATGCGAATCGGATACGGACGGGTCTCCACCCGCGATCAACATCCCGAAGCCCAGTACGACGCCTTGATGGCTGCCGGCTGTGAGCAGGTTTTCCTTGACACGGCTTCCGGGAAACTGGCCCGCAGGCCCGAGCTGGACAAGGCGTTACTGTCGGCCAACCGGGCAGGAGACCAACTCGTCATCACCAAACTCGACCGACTCGGCCGGTCATTGGAAAACCTCATAGAGGTCTCCAAGGCCCTCCAGGAGCGCGGGATCGATCTGGTCGTACTGGACCAAAGCATCGACACGTCCACCCCGATGGGGCGAATGTTCTTCCAGATCCTCGGCTCAATCGCCGAGTTCGAACATGCCCTAATGTCCGAACGTACCCGTGATGGTCTAGCCGCGGCGAGGGCGAGAGGCCGAACCGGCGGGCAGAAACCCAAGCTAGGCCCGCGCCAGGTGAAGCTGGCCCGGGAAATGTATGAAGAAAAGGGCGCGGACGGGAAGCGTGCTCACACGGTGGAACACATTGCCCAGGAATTCGGCGTCACCCGTCCCACGATCTACCGGCACCTCGCGAAACCATGACCTGCCGGCCGGCCCGCGGAACAAGACACCGGCACGTCCGTGGGCAAGAGCCCGGCGCAGATATTGTGCAGGTTGAAAAGTTACGGATTGTGCAGAGGAGTGTTGAGCGCAATGCCGTTTCGTGCAGGCGACTTCTGACACTTCGGTATCCATACTCGTCTGCGCAACCCCGGGAACACGCGGCCAGTTGCGCAGGCGGGTACTGAAATTGACAGATCCTCTGGCGGCCGATGCCCGCAGGGTCCGCAGCCGGCGGTCTCGTTACAAAGGCGCGGGAGCCGTCATTGGAGCAGAGGAATTAACCGACGGTAATAAGGCCAGCTGGGATCTTGGCGACGGCATTTTCGGAGCTGGCGGCTTCCTCATAGACGGAGCCTCCTGTCTAGGAGTTAAGTACACCTCATGAAAAGCAACCATAGGAGTGGGTTGCGCTGTCAAAGAGCAGCTCTTCTACAGTCGAGGGGGCCCGTACCAAGCCGTTGGTTCAGGTAGTCTCGATGGGTCTGAAACGGGGATCGCCACCAATTCTACGCGCTCGTCTTCGCGTACTCGGCGCAAACCAGCGCCATCAAAGGTAGGGCGTGCCGTGGATTTCGCCACATGCGGGCTTCCCGAGGAATCAGGCATCCAGTGGGGCACTTAGAGTACGCGGGGCGTCGGACAACAAAGCGGTAACCCACCGCAAGCTCTCCAAATAGGGGACTGCCCCCGGTTTTGTTGACTCCTTGACCTAACGAGCTTGTGCTCGTGGAAGGATGTTGACCATGCCCACGCCTTATGGGGCGGAGTTCCGCCAGGATGTTATCGATGTGGCCCGCAAGGGCGAAGCGCCGCTGACGCAGATCGCGAAGGACTTCGGACTTTCGGTAACCACGCTCAAGCGCTGGATTGCCATCGCCGAACGTAAAGATTCCGGGGCCGGCCCGGCAGCCTCGGAGTCGGCGGAGATGCGGGAGCTGAAGAAGCGCAACCGCCTGTTGGAGCAGGAGAACGAGATTCTCCGCCGGGCTGCTGCCTATCTGGCCAGGGACATCAACCCAAAATGATCTACCCGCTGGTCACGGATCTTGCCGCCGACGGTATTCCCGTGGCGGTGACCTGCAGGGTATTGGGATTCAGCAAGCAAGGCTATTACCGGTGGCGGGCCAGTCCGGTAACGGAACGGGACTGGGTCGATGCGCATCTGGTCAACGCCGCCCTGGACATCCATGCAGATGATCCGGCATTCGGGTACCGCTTCATCGCCGACGAACTCCAGGAGAAAGGCGTCCTGACCGGTGAAAACAGGGTTCAACGCCTGTGCAGGGTCCACGGCATCTGGTCGGTGTTCTCCAAGAAGCGTGGCCTGAACCGCAGACCCGGCCCACCGGTCCACGACGACCTAGTGGAGCGCGACTTCACGGCCGCGGCGCCGAACGAGCTGTGGCTGACGGACATCACCGAACACCCCACTGCAGAGGGGAAGCTCTACCTCTGCGCGGTGAAGGATGTCTATTCCGGCAGGATCGTCGGTTATTCCATGGACTCAAGGATGAAGTCCTCGCTTGCCGTCACCGCGCTGGAGAACGCCGTACGGGCACGCCGCCCGGCGGGGACAGTGGTGCACTCGGATCGAGGGTCCCAGGGTTCCGGTCTCGTCGCTTCGTCGAAGCGCTCCGGCACCACGGGCTCACCGGCTCGATGGGCCGGGTCGGTGCGTGCGCGGACAACGCGGCGATGGAATCGTTCTTCTCGCTACTGCAGAAGAACGTCCTGGACCGTCAACGGTGGCTCACTAGGCAGGACCTGCGGCTGGCCATCACGACTTGGATCGAAAGGACTTACCACCGCCGGCGACGGCAGAGACGGCTGGGCAAACTCACGCCCATCGAGTATGAAACAATCAACCGGACCGCGCTCACAGCGGCCTAAGACCCCGAGTCAACAAAAGCCGGGGCAGTCCCTAGCCCACCTAGTTATGGCAGAGACGTCCTAGTTGCAAAGGGTGACAGGTGTGGCGGAGCTGGACCAAATATTGGTCTGCCGTGTGGGGACCGTATATTGAGCGTCGATCGTATAGCCCCACCCTTTGGCCGCCGTAGCTGTGGAATACACATACCCGGGATTGAGGGGTTTTGAATCCTGGAGGAGACCGTTGCCATCCCAGATCCTCAGGACGTAACCCGTTGCTTTGGGAACAGTCCCGTGGCTGGTCACCGTGATGTCCAACGTGTATTTGCCGCTATGGCCCTTCTGTGTGCACATGGCGACGGGTACCGTGTTTCCGGTGGGGGCGGGAAGTGCATACGTTCCGACTGACACGGTCCCGGCGTCGACGGTCCTGGTAAACACAGCGTTCGCCGCGGGGGCTCCGGCAAGAAGGCACGCAGCCATGACACCGGCAAGCAGGACCTGCCCCCCGCGGCCAACGCCCCTCAAATGCCGCACTTCTGTCCCTTTCACAGCCACTGGGGCACGCCGCGTGTTGCGCCACGGCCCAGGGTCCTCACCAATTTTTCAGCATGAATCTCAAGAAATAATCAAGGCAGAATCAGGGTCTGGGCAAATCTCCGAAGTGGCCGGGACCCGCCTTACAAAAGTCCGGCCACTCGACCAGTTATGGGCCTGAACTGCGAAAACACCGAAAATCTCTTGATTCTTTCTTGATCGTCGGCAAGAGGGTTCCTTGATTCTTCAAGTGCAGAGTTGCTCTCAGACAGGTCGATCGGGCCTGTAGACATCCACGGCCGGCCCACTGGGGGTAGGCCCGTCACGCAGAGGACACTGTCATGGGCATCAACTTGAAAACCACCACCGGCAAGATCATCGCATCCGCCGCACTGGTCGGCACCGCTGCCGCCGTCGCCGGCATGGGCACCTACGGTGCCTTCACCTCCACGACCTCCGCCAGCCAGGCCGTCGCCAGCGGCAACGTCACCATCGCCCTCGCCGGCCCGGGCGCCACCAACACATTGAACAATCCCGTCACTGACATGCTGCCAGGCGACAAGGTCGAAAGGCTCGCAACTCTGGCCAATACCGGCACCTCGGACCTGAACAACGTGACCCTCAGCACGGCCGCAACCGGCACCCCCACGGCCCTGACAATCGATGGCGCCAAAGGCCTGCAGTTGAGCATTGAGAACTGCACCACCCCATGGGCCGGTTCGGCCGGAGCGTACACCTGCGGAGGCACCAAGACCGTCGTCCTGGCCAGCGCCCCGATCATCACCGGGACCGCGAAGACCCTGACGCTTCCGACCGCGCTGACCGCCGGCAATACCGACAACCTGAAGGTCATCACCTCCCTGCCGGACACCGCAGATAACAGCTTCAAGAACCTGAACAGCACCGTCGACTTCACGTTCACCGCTACCCAGCGCACCGGCGTCACCAAGTAATCCACCGATTCACAGCCGCAACCCCGGAACGAGGACCCACCCATGAGCGCCGCCATTGATTTCGTCTCCATCCCCCACACGGGAGATGCCAGGACGCACAATGTCGAGGGTCCTCGTTCCAGCGGCCGGGCCACCCGGTTCCTGCGCCGTTCCGTGTCCGCACTGACCACCACCCTGCTGGTCCTGGCCGTAGCCGCATTCCTGGCAATGGCCATCGGGCCCCGCATCCTTGGCTATCAGACCTCCACCATGCTCACTGGTTCGATGGCACCGCTGATCAACCCCGGTGACGTCGTCGTCACCCAGCCGGTCCCGGTCAGTGACATCAAGGTCGGCGACGTCATCACCTACGCCATCCCCGTTGAAGACCACCGCATCGAAACGCACCGGGTCACGGAGATCACCACCAACCCTGACGGAACCACTGCCGTCCAAACCAAGGGTGACGCCAACAACGGTCTCGACCCTTGGGTAGCCACAATCCAGGGGTCAATGGTTGACCGGCACGTCGTCACCATCCCCTTTATCGGGAAGGCGATCCGGGCACTGCGCCAGCCCATCGTCATGAACATCCTCATGTACGGCGCCCCGGGCGTGCTGGTCATCGGCCTGCTCGCCAACATCTGGCGGAAATCACCCGAAGACACCCCTGCCGCCGGCTCCGACGCCACTGGGAAAGCCGCGCGTGTTGTGTAACCGAGTCCAAACCCTCCTCCAATTTGCCCGGTTCCATGAACTCGCCGCTCAGCTTGAGAACCCGGCCGCTGCCCTGGACTTCCTGGAAACATATTTGGAAATGCTCCCCGGCCGGCTCGAACGTATCCTTAAAGCCATTCGCGAGCACGACCGGGAAGCAGCCCTCGACGCCGTCCTGAGCCTGAAATTCGCTTCTTCAATGTGCGGCGCCCTCACCACCGAAGCCTGCTGCCTGGAACTCGAGCCCCTCGTGCGCGGACAACAATTCGACCTGGCCCTGCTGAGCATCCACCGCCTTACCTCGGAAGTCACTGCACTGCACGAGACCGCACACGAGATCCTGCGCGCAGCCCACCCGGACCTACACGGCAATCCGTCTCTGTTCGTTGCAGCCTGACATCTGTGCGGTGATCGGCAAGGGCATCGCCCGATGGGCGGTTCTCTTCAAAAATGGTTTTCGCAGCCCCTGGATGGCCGGGTCGCCGGGGGCGCAGGGTTGCCGCGGTGGTGCGCGCCAGCCTTGCCGTTCCGCCGGTTCTAGTAGCCCTCTTCACAGGCACAGGTGTGACGACTAGGTAGTGGTCCTCTCCCTCGACCATGCGGAGCAACTGGAGGCTTTCGAATGTAGGTTACCCATCCATGGAGCGTGCACGGCTGGCAAGGCGGAGCCTGCGTAGAGATTCTCATTGTGCGCGCTGTTACTGAGCCGGTGTGCGGCCAGACACGAAGGACCAAGCGGGACACAACTGCACCACCTCTCCCTCCACTTACATGGGAATGTGGTCAAGGCGCTGGTAGATCCGCCAGATGTGACCTGTATCGGGGCCCTTTTATGGTGTCCGTCTGCGCGAACCCGTACGCTCCGGGCTGCAGCTGCTGGCCAATCGCAGTGCTGCCGTCCAGGATGAGGTGCAAACCGTCATGCGGCCTGAGGTAAAGATCCTGCCACCACCCAGTTAACGGCATCCCCTGGGGGTACCTGGAACCGCCCTTGCCGGCGTCTCCTTTCAGCTGACGCCGGCTCACCCTACAGGATCAGCCTGCTCCTCGGCGGCTGCACCTGCACGGCCGCCAACTTTTGGTGGGACCGGCCAGGACATCATTTTCGAGTACCTGCTACTCGTGTGCGCTTCCTGCTCGTCCCGTAGCCTCGAGGCTGGGCCGTGGTTTCAGACAACAGGTCACGGCTTGCACAGTTCGTGTTCGGGGGCGCGGTATGAATCGAGCAGTATCAGGGTCCGTAGCGGCCATTGCTTCAAAGCGGCTTTTGTGAGCGGGCAGCAGACCGAGGTGCTCCCGCCGCTGCTGGATGCCGGGGTGCTGGAAAAGCTGCGGTCAGAGCTCGAATACGACGAGGGAATCTGGCTGACGTTCCTCCGGAGCTATATCGGCGAGCTTGCACGCAGGAACGGAAGATTGCGGCTGGCGCTGACCAGCGGTGACTCCGCTGGTGCGATGGACGCCACGCTGAGCCTTCGCACTTCCAGCGAAATGGTCGGCGCCGAACGTCTCGCGGCCATCGCCGTAGACCTTCAGCGGTCCCTGCGCGAGACTGCCCCTGATGACGCGGCCATCGTCCTTCCCCGACTCGCCGCCACCTACCTGACCAGACTCAAACGGTGCTCCCAGCAAACCAGGGAACACCTGCAAAAGCACCTCACAATCTGAGTACCCGACGCCGCGGCGTAGGCTGGCAGGGACCCGTTTGTTCAGATAAGGCGGGGGTTCGGTTACCGGTATTGGCGCAGCCGCCGCAGCGTGCCGCCGGGTCTGAACCTGCGCATAATAAGTACAGGGGAAGTACTGTCTGGGTGCCCGGGACCGGATCCGAGGGCGCCGCCAGGCAGATTGGGGTACACGCCACTGGTGCCCGGCGCCGAGACTCCCAGTAACCTCACCAGGTGGGACCATTTCAATCGGCGGCACCGGCATGACGGGGCAAGGGAGTTGAGAACATGATCTTCCATGTCGCAATGAGCCCGGATGGGCAACCGTCCTGGTGGCTCTACGGGGCCAACGATGAACTCGAGGCCTGGGCCGGCCGGTACTACGCTTCCCTGGAATTCGCCCACAAGGAAGCCTCGGCTTTCCGGGCGTCGGCGTCCAGCGTGGGGTATGAAATTTTCCCGCACCCGGACGGCGGCTGGGGTTGGAGGGCAGTTCAACCAGTGAATTACTGCATGGTTTACTCGGCCCGTGGCTTCCCGAGCGCACGGGAAGCCCGCCGCGTCGCCAGGACTGTCCGCAAGGCCGCGCCCCGCGCCGGCGGGTTATGAACGCAGTGGAACCAGGATCCGCTGCCGGACGTTCGCCGGTTTCAGCCGGGTCCGGGCAAGATACGGATTGTGAACCCGGAAGCCGGGATAACTTCCGCGCCCAGTTCTTACGGTTGACGGTGCGGGTACCACTTGGCCGCCTCATACCCCGGCGTGAGTAAAAGACAGGTACCGGGTGCGGTTGTTGGCGCCTGATGCGCACTCTAGGTTGGGCCGCAGGGGTGAATGGCCCCCACGTGGGCGTGCCGTGAGGGTACGACGAGTGAACGGTTGGGGATATGGGTTGGTGGGCCAGAATGCGCGGGCGTGGGGACGGGAACGAGCGCGGGGTGGTCGCGGTCATGATGGCGTTGCTGCTGGTGGTGCTGCTCGGCTGCGCAGCTCTCGCGGTGGATGTCGGAATGCTGTACGCCACCCGGGCGCAGCTGCAGAATGGTGCCGATGCCGGCGCCCTGGCGATAGCACAGGACTGCGCCCTGAACGGCACCTCATGCCAGAGCAGGGCTACCACCACCGGGAAAAACCTTGCTGGAAGCAACGCGAACTCCGGGCTGGCGGACGCGGGCGTCTCCTTTACCGTTCCCGGATCGGTCAGCGTGACCACCTCGGCGCGCAACAGCAACGGCCCGGGCGTCTTGACCATGTTTGCCAATGTCTTCGGCATCTCCACTGTCCAGGTCGGTGCAACGGCCACCGCCGCTTGGGGCGGCCCGTATTCGGGGACCGCCGCCCTGCCCTTGGCCTTTTCGGAGTGCCAGTTCAACCTGACCGGCACCACCCAGGTCCTCGCCTACCATGACGGGCCATCCTGTGCCAGCTCCAACGGGTCCGGTCATGTCGTTCCCGGCGGGTTTGGCTGGCTGGACTCAGACCCGGGCAAGTGCGGAGCGACCATCACCCTTGCCAACCCCACGGTGTCCTCAAAGCAAGGCGTCAGCGAACCGGGGGGTTGCAGCACGACCTTCGATAACCTGAAAAACCAGATCATCCTGCTGCCGGTCTACGACGATGCGGGCGGGCAGGGCACGAACGCGTGGTTCCACATCAAGGCCTTTGCAGCGTTTCAGCTGCAGGGATTCAACTTCCCCGGCCATAGCTGGAACAACACCGGAAACCCCTCCTGCACCGGCAGCTGCAAAGGTCTGATCGGCAAGTTCGTCCGGTACGTATCGATGGACCAGAGCTTCACTCTCGGCGGCCCGGACCTGGGCGGGAACATTACCAAACTGACGCGATAAGACGAGCGGCGGTCAGGTCGGGGCCCTCCTGTCACCCTTCACCCCTCAGGCCGGCACTTCCGCCCACCAAGCACTACAGCCTGCTGGCCGCGTCCAAGACTTCTTCTCACTGCCGCGCCTGACTGGTTTCGCCGCACCGAGCGTCACCGGGTTCGGCCCGGACCTGTATAAGGCCCATGCCCGACCGGCGCCGCCCCAGGTGGACCCGGCACCGTTGCGGGCCGTGCCGTGGAACGGGCACGACACCGTCGGCCCTGGTCGCGCTGATGATCGGGGCGTTGGATTCGCTGGCCAATTCATCGCTTTCGGCTTCGTGCTGCCGTTCTGGAAACTGGTCCTCATACATTTGGAACCTACAGGCTGAGTTTCACCACGTCGGCGCCCAGATCCGCCCCGCCCAGCGGCAGGTCGGCCAGCGTGACGTACTTGACGAACTTCCCGATAATCCCAAAACATTGGCCGGTGCAGGAGGGGTTTCCGGTGTTGTTCCAGCTCATGGAGGGAAAACGGTAGCCGAGCATCTGGAAGGCAGCGAAACCCTTGATGTTGTAATCACCGCTTGAAGTAACAGTGTCGAACACCGGCAGCAGGACCGTCTGCCCCTGCAGGTTCGAAAACGCCGTCTTGCACACCGCATTTGGCACGGCGTTGCCATTGCTGCCCTGCAGAGCAGGCTTTGCGATGGTCACCGTCGCTCCGCAGACGTTGCCGTTGTCCGGGGTGAGCCAGCCAAAACCCCCGGGAATGAGCTGCCCCGACGGATTGTGGCTGGCGCACTTGGGTCCGTGCACGACCAGCACCTGTGTGGCGCCGGAGAGATCGAACTGGCAATCGGAGAACGCGACCGGCAGCGCCGTCGTCATAGCTGAGGGCCCGCCCCACTTCGCTGTGGAGGTCGCGCCGACATCTGCGCGGGAAATGCCGAAGATGTTGGCCAGCCACAGGGTCAGTCCGGGACCGTTTGCATCCCGGGCCGCCGTGTTCACGATGACAGTTCCAGCGGCAGGGAAGGTGGGGGCCGGAGCGTCTGCCATGCCGCTGTTGGTGTTGGCCTTGGCGTACTGCAGGGCTGTGGCTGCGGCGTCGGGCTGGCAGTACTTCAGCCCCCGCTTGGCGCAGTCCTGGGCGATGGCGAGGGCTGCAGCATCTGCGCCGTTCTGCAGCTGGGCCTTCTGGGCGTACAGCATCCCGACGTCCAGAGCCAGCGCTCCGAAGCCGAGCAGCACCACCAGCAACAACGCCACCATGACCGCGACCGCGCCGCGTTCCGATTCCTTCTTCACTACTCCCCCGATACCGGCACCGGATCAGGCGGAGCCTGAATCAGTCTGCCCTAGCATTCACGGCAGGAAAGGCCTCTTACGGGTTTGGTGGGGAAACCCTTGGCGAATCCTTCGGAGCCTGTGACGCGGGGTATGGCCCGCCCGAATTACGGTTTCCGGGTCAATCCTGCGGTCCAAGTACCCTGCCGAGTCAGTGCGCGGCGAAGGCCAGCGTCCGTCCGGCCCGCGAGTCACGCCGCGTCAGGTCCTGACCGCCGACGAAACGGTCCTGTTGCTTCATCGCCCGCGGAGCCCCCGGACACCGTTGAAAGGGGTGACTTGGGAAGGGGCGGTAGAGGATCCCTGAACGGACGCCGTCGATCGACGATCAATCGCCGTGCCTCATGCCAGGTTTTGGCACGGTAAACACCAGGCGTCCGTGGCAGAGGTCCCCTGTGCCCGTAAGCCGGTGGATCATCGTGCTGACAAAGGCATCCGCCATGTTCGCGCGGCGTTCGGGCTACGTACGCAAGGGCCGCACGGTGATTTGCACGTTGACGGGGGGCGCCTACTGCAACCAATGCGTTAGCCGCGTCCAGTCTGGCTGGTGTCCATGGAAAAGTCGGTTCCCCGTGATCACTTCGATTTAAGTAGCTTTTCGCCGTCGGGGCGCAGCTCTCCGGTGGGTGAGACGTGCCGGTAAAGGGTCTGGCGGGTGATGCCGAGCTCGGTACAGAGTTCGCTGACTTTGGTTCCTGGCTTGCCCATGGATGCCATGGCAAGGCGGACTTTGGCTGCGGTCATTTTGTAGGGGCGGCCTCCGTTCCGGCCACGGGCCCGGGCAGAAGCCAGGCCGGCAAGGGTTCGTTCGGAGATAAGTTCGCGTTCGAATTCGGCGAGGGCGGCGAAGATTCCGAAGACGAGTTTTCCGGAGGCTGTGGTGGTGTCGATGGCGGCGCCCTGCCCCGTGAGGACTTTGAGTCCGATGCCGCGTTCGGTCAGGTCGTGGACGATGTTGACCAGGTGCCTCAGGTCCCGTCCGAGCCGGTCGAGCTTCCAGACAACCAAGGTGTCCCCGTGCCGCAGTGCTTTGAGGCATCCCACAAGCTGGGGCCGGTTGTCTTTCTTTCCGGAGGCCAGGTCTTCGTAGAGCGAGCCGGTATCAACACCGGCGGCCAGGATCGCGTCGCGCTGCAGGTTAGTGGTCTGGGATCCGTCCGCCTTTGAGACCCGCATGTACCCAACCAGCATGGCCCACTCCCGCAGTCACTTATATGTTCGTTTAAGTGACAGAAGAACTTCAGCTCGCTTCGAAATCAGAACACGTCACTTAACCCGTTACTTATTCTACGTCAGGCAAAGGGTTCGTCTCCTTCTGTTTGTGACAGAAAGTCGAGAGGTATCTGAAGCTCGGCGAAGGTGTCCCGAAGACAGAGGACGGATTCTTCACTGCGGCACCCGTAGCGTGCAAAGTCGAAGAGGTGCTTCGCGACCACGGGATCCGTTTTGGCTGCTGCGATGCACGCGTCCAAGGTAGTCGTCGCCTGGTTCCAGAGCTCGTCCAGTGTCGGCTGCTTCTGCCCACCAGGGGTGCCTGTCAGTGATCCCGGCGGGGTTCCGTCGCTGATCGGGCGGCTCGGTTCGGGACGCAGAAGGTGCGCGGAGGTACCCAGGGCGGTCAGAGTGCCGTCCTCGATCATTGCCATGAGGGCGGCAGCGGCTTCGAGCAATTGCTGCTGCCTGGTCCAGCGGAGGGACTCGAAAGGTTGCCATGAGTGCAAGCCCGCCCGGAACGGGTGGCCGCAGTGGTCCCAGACCCGGCGTACGTCCTCCAGCTGCCGGCCGTATCGTCCCTGAGGCGTGCTGAGTTCATCCAGCAGGGTCCTCAGCAGCCGGAACCATACCCCGGCGTGCACCGAGCGCCGGGGAAGGTCAACGGATCCTGTAGTTATCGCTTGCCACGTCCGCCGGTCCAGGGCGATCAACGACTCCGGAGGCTCCCGCTGGTCATGGGCGGGAGTTGCCCACGAGATGTAATCCGCAGGGTGTCCTTCATAGGTCTCCAACCTGCGCCGATGTGCCGGGCAGCTGGCCATGAGCGGCAATTGCCAGAAGAGCAGTATCGTCGGGCCGGACTCCAGGCATTCGCGGCATGCCCGCAGCACCCCGCTTTCCGGGAGCCATGGCAACCACTTCCGCGGTGTGTAGATTTGGCGCCGCGCCGGTGGCAGGAGGACCGAGAGCTGGTGTACATAGGTGTCGTAACTGTCGGGGGCGGGAGCGAGGCTGTCGAAGAGCCATGGCACCCAGCCGGACATGGTCATCGCATGTACGCGGTGGTGGTCGAGGCCCGTGCGTTTGGCGAGCTCGTCGAGCAGGTGCAGTGGTGGGTTCAGATCCAGCTCCGCGTCGCTGAGTTCCCGGTGACCGAGTCCGTGTTCGAGCAGCTGGTAGGAGTACATGCCGTAGCTCGCGGCCGTCCGCCGCAGCCAGGAGGACAAGGACTCCGTTGCTGCAGGTGCCGGATGCAGGGGCCAGCGCTCCGGTGGTCTCACATCAGTTCGCGTTCGAACAAGCGGCGCCGCTCTGTGGGTCCTGCATAGTCGGCCATGACAAGGGTGCGGCGATTGATGCGCTCTTCACCGCTTTCCACGGCGGCGATCGCCGCTGTCGTCAAGAGCCGGGCGAGTTCGCCAATGGTTCCCTCGCTTCGGGTGAGCAAGTACTGCGCCATATCAGGGGTAGCGATGTCCGAGGGGCGCTGCAGCGGCAGGGCGGCGGCGAAGCTGGCCAACAACGACAGGGTGTTCGCACCCGTGTTCCACAAGGGAAGAACGATCGGTTCAAACCGGTTTTCCAGTTGATCATCGGAGCGGACCGCTAGATATGCCTCCCGCGTTCCGACGCCGACGATCGGGATGCGCAGCTCGTTGCCCAGGAACCGCAGGAGATTGAGGAACTCCCGGCGGCTGTTGCCTTGCCCGGCGAGGACATTGTGCAGCTCGTCGATGACGAGCATGCGCACTCCCGTTAAGCGCAGCAGTTGCAGCGAGATCTGCTCCACGTCAGCCAAACGCCGGCGTGGTTGAAGCGGTGCCCCAAGCGCCACCAGGAGCGCGATGTAGAAGCGCAGCACGGAAGGCTCAGACGGCATCTGTACGCACAACACCGGAATGCTTTCCCGCTCCGGCTCGGCCACGGCCGGGTGTCCCCGGCGAAACTTTTCCACGATCATCGACTTGCCGTTGTTCGTCGGCCCGATCAGCAACAGGTTCGGCATGCGCTGTTTGTCCGGCCAAGACAGCAGGGACTCCAGGCGGGCCAACGCTTCCACCGCGCGCGGGTAGCCGATCCACCGGTCGGCCCGGATCAATTCAACCCGCTCGTTCGCAGGCAACCGTGCCGCGTCCCGCACACTCGGGTGCAGGTGGGACAACTCCGGTGCCTCGTACTCGGGCATGGTCACCACTGCTCGATCTGATCGAATAGCGGCACCGGGGCCGCATCCGCGACCGTGTCCGGTTTCTGCTCAGCAGCGGCTTCCGGCGGGAGTAATGGGGATGGTGTCTTCGAATGCCGCGTCGTCGCTAAATTGCGGCGCTCGGCGTCGCGGCGCATGCGCTTGGTAGTCTTCGAGGCAGTGTTTGCGATTTCCCGCATTTGCTCGATCGTGCGGAACAACGCCACCTCATCCACTTGCGCGACGCCGCGCTCGTGTAGCCGCGCTAGGGCGTGCCGGTGCTCCCACAGGCTCACGGACGGGTTGGCCATCGTCCGGTAAGGGACCTCGACATAGTGAGCCCCCTCTGGTTCCAACACCCAGATTCTGCTGATGTCCCTGGGGTCCCGGCGGATGAGGAACGGCCCAAGCGTTTCACGCCGGCTGATCCAAGGTTTCAGCGCATTCGAGAAATAGTGGACGTGGTCGATGACGAAACCCGTCCTCGTCAGGGTGCGCCGCACGACGGGCAGGAAATCGACCAGGAACGCTGTCGGGTTCGTGGCAACCGCTGGCAGCCCCGTCGCCGCGACCCCTTCTGCCCACCGACCAGCTGGCGTCTGCCGCAGCGTGCTGTGCATGGTGCCGTGGTAGCTGGTGATGGCCAGGGTTATCCATTTCTCCAGCTCGCGCAGGGTCAGCGCGGCCTTCCGGTCCGAGTTATACCGGCCCCGTTCGCTGGGGTTGGAAAAGGTGGTCCCGGGAAGTTCGTGAATTTGCTGCATTGCAGTGCCGATCAATCGTTCCACGATGCCGCCATAATGAGGCCGGCCCAGCGGGCGGTAGGCCAGCTTGATACCGTGCTGGTCGCATCCTCGCCGGAGTGCCTCGCTTTTGAATTCGCTGGCGTTATCCAGGTAAAGCAGTCGCGGCTTCCCGCTCATGGGCCACCGCGCCTCAATACCCAGACTTTCAAGCCATGGCCTTTTATCGGTTCCGGCATGCGCCAGGCACAGCCCGACCGACACTGCCGAGGGTGCCTCCAGGGTCACAACCATGCCGATGATGCACCGACTGTAAACATCGATCGCGACAGTCAAATACGGCCGACCAATCGGTCGGCGCTCCCGCTCGTCCACGACGATCACGTCGATGACGGTGTGGTCGATCTGCACCTGCTCCAAGATCGTGCCGACCGCCGGCACCTCGTCCCCAGCAGACTGCAACGGCCGCACTGCATCGGGCCCTCCCCTGCGCCGGCCTACCTCAACTGGATTCAACGCCCGGATGCGCCGCTCCACAGTGTTTCGGGCCGGGACAGGAAGCTGCCGTGCGTGGCAGGCCGCAGCAATATCCCGATACACCGCCGCCAAAGTCCGTTTCTGCCGAGTCAGGAACTGCTTCCGCACCATCGCCCGGACAAGGTCCTCGACCTCCTCTGACAGCCGTGCGGTTCCTTTCCCTCCGGAGGAACGGCCAGGAGCCAAATCCGTCAGCAACCCAGAACCGTCGCGATAGCGTCTGATCAGCACGTACACCTGACGTCGCGATATGCCCAACACCGCGGCGGCAGCATCAACCGCTGCCCTACCGACGACCGCGCGCACAGCCAAGTGCCCGATCACGGCCGAAACCGACTTCGTCCGCTCCCAGAGATCATCCGGCATCGTCAACGTGCCCGGCTCACGAATGGGCGCCGATTCCGCATCCACTCCGACACCTCCCTCGGCGTGCAGAGGAGTAGTAAGCAAAAACGACCCTAGTGCAGAGGAGTACGGAAAAACCAGTGCTCAACACCCGCCTGCACAACCTCGAAAACAAGGGGGCCGCCGTGCACGCGAGTGTGGAAAATGACATTTCCGGAGGCATGCCGATCGCAGGTCAGAAACGGTCGTTTGTGACCCTTGCGTAGCAGCCAGCCGTTTTTGGACGGCTCATATTGGGATGTAGGGGCGCGGCGACTCTGATGAACATCGTATTGGGACTTAGCGGGAGGCAGTGTCGGCGAGGACCGGGTTACCGACAAGGGCGAAGATCTAGGATTCAATGCACGCGTGACAGTCCGGTGGGCCGCCGCGCTATACCGAGTTCGCCTGCCCCGCCGTGGACCGCCGTAGGGGCAGTAGCTCATACGCTGCCAGCCCCGCCTTTCTGTCACACCACCTGGCGACAGCTTCTCCCCCGGGCTCGGCGTTCACGCCAAAAAGGCGCACCCAGGCCCCGAAGGGCAGACCGGGCATTTGGCGGGAGGGCTAGCCCGCTCCTCCCCTGGTGGGCCCCGAAGCGCTCGTCATCAGCAATCACCGAAGTAACACATCTGTGTTAATCGCTAGCATTAGACCATGCTGGTCTCGGTGCCAAGCGGAGCCAGCTAGCGTGGAATGCAGGACGGGCAATCACAATCGCTACTCCTGCCTTGTTGCCATATAGGACCTGCTCCCCACTTTCCACTCAACAATCGATCATGCCATAACCCATGCCATATCTCCTGTTGGACACCCAAGTAGGGGCCGCACCAGCCGCCCGACCAGATATCTGGCCATCCAGACCATTTCACGCCAAACATCGCGACTAGCCATACGCGCAATAGATCGCTAAATGGGCAAAAACGCTAGACGACAAATGTCACGGCACATAAGTAAAAGCACAGGAAAAACAATTGCAATGTGCATTTGATGGACCATACAGAACCACACCTATAAGGCCATAGCGGCTCCAGCCTTTAACATCATTGACACACCTACCGTGACACCACCCTGTAATCACGTAGGAAGTCCTGCCTGCAACCAAACGTCATTTACAACCTGGTGGACAGTGTAGAAGCCTGCTCCACGCACAGTTATCCCCCACATGCGTGTCACTACCAGCACTCCCAGAGGAGTGCACATAGCGTTAAGAGCAGGACAACATGCAACCACCAAGTAGGAGAATCGCTGGGCGATGGCACGATCACTGCAAACCCCCGTACCCCCGCAACGCCAAGCGACACGGGCCATTGACCGCGTCGTCTCTTTGGCGAACGGCAAAGGCGGAGTCGGGAAGACGACCACGGCCGCCAACGTTGGAGGGTACGTAGCCCTGGCCGGTTCCCGCGTTCTGCTAATCGATCTTGACCCGCAGGGCGATCTGGCACGAGACCTAGGATACGAGCGACAGACGGGCAGGGAATTCTTCCAGGCCCTTATCGCCGGCACGCCGCCGATGATCCTGCGCGACGTACGGGAAAACCTTGATGTCATTCCCGGCGGCCAGGATCTCGAAGACATTCAGGGACTCATGGTGTCCCGCTCCAGCCGCTCGGACGCCGGTGACTTTGGCGATATGCTCTATGCCGTCCTGGCCCCGCTGGCAGACGAATACGACTTGATACTGATCGACACCCCGCCAGGGGAGCGGATCTTGGTTGAAGGCGCTTTCGCGATTTCCACCGCAGTCGTCATTCCTACCCGCTCAGATGATGCAAGCATCGACGGGGTCGAGCGCATCGCACGCCGTTTTATGGCCGTACGAGACCGGAACCCTTCCCTGCAGTTAGCCGGCGTCGTCCTGTTCGGGGTCGGGCCGCGCTCCCTGCGCTTGGAACGCAGCGTTCGGGACACCTTAGAAGAGATGCTTGGCACCGTGGCCCCGGTATTCGAAACTCGTATCAGGAACCTGGAAAGCGCAAGCGCCGACGCCCGCCGCAAAGGCCTACTCTTCCACGAACTTGAAGGCGCCGTTACCGACGCCCAGAAGAAACGCCTGAAGGCGCTCCGGGCAGGGGAGAAGCCGGCGGACGGATTCTTCTCGCGCAATGCCGGAGGACTCGCTGAGGAGTACGAGCAGCTGACTGGCGAGATCCTCGCCCGACTTAACGAGATCGAAAGCGAGAACCAAGCATGAGCGGCCGACAGAACCTTGCAGGGGCATTCGCACCTATAGCCCCTGCCCGAGGTGCAGCCCTACAAGGGTTGCTAGCTCCCAAACGGGGGAGGGGTACCCCCGCACCGGAACCAGAAACCGATGAGTCTGTAGAGGCACCGGCACCGACTCGAGAACTTCTCCAGGCACCGCCAGCAACAGCACCCGAGCCGGCTGATACGCAGGTACCTATAGAGCAGCCGCAGGCCAACAAGGGGTCCGCTGAACAGGCACCTGCTGAGGAGGCGCCCCTGGATGCAGCGGGGGAGCAGGCCACCTCCACATCCGTCGAGGCCCCAAAGGCCACAACGCCGCAGCAGCCTGCTGCAAAGAAGGCAGCTAACGCGACAAAAGCCTCCGAACTGGTTCCCGGAGCGCTGCGCAACGTCGGTGTGTACCTGCCGCCGGCACTCCTGGCTGAGGTCAAGGATGCCGTCTATCGGCAGAGGACCACGTATGCGGACCTGCTGATCGACGCTTTCGAGGCCGTCGATGACAAGCAGATCACCAAGGAGTTCATCCCCGAGACCACGCTGACCAATTCCGGGATGCCCCGCCGCGCCCCGCGGAAACGGGGAGAGGCCGGTATCCAGATCCAGCTGCGCCTCGATGGGCTGCAGGTTGCCTGGTTGGATGAGAAGGTCATCGAATTCGATGCACCATCACGCAGCGCCCTCGTCTCGACTGTCTTTGGGCTCCACACTCAAGCGGGACAAACCAAAGCAGAATGAAACCGCACCTCGCGACGCCGGCCCTGGCACATCTTCCCGTAGTGCTTATGGCCTAACTTATGGCGTGAATTATGGCTTGCAATGGGAACTGTCGAAGTTGCGGTCGGGGAGGGGCCCGCAAGGCGGGAAGAACTCGGCATTCTCTCTATCGCGCTCTGCTGAAAGCCATATCGGACAGCGACCATTCGTCGGGTGGCCCTTCGAACTCGTGCCATGGATAGTCTTCACCGGGGGACAGAAGTTCCGCGACGGTGTTGACGTTCCTAGCTAGCCACTCTCGCCAGATGATCCGCTCCTGCCGGTAGCGCTGCAGCTGGGCAGCGACGGCCTCAAGAACACCGAAGTGTTCAGCGAGCTGCCGCAGCGACGTCGCCGTGACAATTGACCAGAACTTCCCGGTGCTCCTGGCCACCAGGTTCCATGCGGCGAGTACGTCCAACGCCTCGTTCACCGCTGAGCGAGAGAGCCTAGTAGTCCTGACGAGCTCGGCAGTGGACAACACAGGGGAGTGCTCCAAGGCTTCATACACGAAGGCCGCAGGCAGACCCAGCTCTCTAAACGCCGGCCGAAGAGCATGAACCTTTCCCTTCTGCCAAGTGGCTTGCTCGGCAACCGCCCTCAACTCTTCGGGCACGGTCAGCATATACAAATCACCCTTGGTTCCCCTGCCTTCTTCCACCAGGGTAATCAGGGGATCTTTCTCGGCTCGCAGCACCCTGAGATGCAAGGCAACGGTGGTGTGATCCAAGCCGGTGGCGACGGCGATAGACCGGATCCCAAATTCAACAAAGCGGGAGGCTGTCATGTGGGCTGCTTCCCCCAGTGCCCGTAGCACCATCCGACGTGCCATTCCCGTCCTGGATTCCTGGTAGTTCACCTCTCTGATGCGAAGAGCGTTCCGCCAGGTCCGGATGAACCGATGCTCTGCATCGGGATTCGAAACAGGATTAGAGCCCTTTATTGGGCCCGCCTGTGTAGTTGGCTGGCTAGTGGGGGATTTGCGGACATTGTCTTTCCTGTCCTTTTTGGCCTTGTTTTTGCTGAGGTAGCTGAGGGCGCTCATCCAGTCCCTACGCAGGGACGGGAGCCGGTGACGGGCTGCATATCGGGCGTAGAAGGAGGCCAGTCCGGGCCAGGTTCCCTGCAGCATCCGCCGCTCCACGTCGACGAGCTCGAGGCCTGCGGCCGCGGCGCTGACGATGACTGCCTGGCGTGCATCGGAGTCTGTCGCGTACCGGTTCGTGTCGTACAGGCCGGTCTGTGCAAGCACCTGCATGGTTCGGGACATCCGGCCGCCGGACTGGTCGATGGCGGGTGCTTCGGCGGTCGCCGGCGTGAAGGTTGCCTCCTGGCGGAGCGCCCGGACAGCTTTGATTTCGGCGGCCAGGTCTTTCGTCATGGCGGCCCAGACCGCCGCGCTGTTGGGCCGGCGGGCGATGTCGTAGGCCATGGAGAGGCTCATGGCCAGCTCCTGGTGCCCGCCTCTCTTGTGCGGTGAGCCGGGGATTCGCATGCAGCCGTGGAGCAGGTTCTGGTGCGGGGTCTTGTCCAGGGTCCGGTACCGGGTGCCCAGCGCCTCGACAAGATCACGCGCTTCGGAGAAGGTGACCCGCTGTGCGAGCGGGATGTAGACGTGGCGACCGCCATTTGGGGAATAGTCCTCAATCCAGCGGGCCCCGGTTGAGTGCAACCAAGATTGGACCGCGCGCACATCAGCCTGGACCCAATCTAATCCCGCTACTGAGGAGTCAAAGTCGAGAAAGATTGCCGCGCACGTACCGTCTTTACCGAAAATTCTCACAGCCGCGGGCAGCGAGGGGAGTGCTTCGGTTAGGTTCCGTTCGTGCTTTTGCGGATAGGTCTTGCCCCCATCACGCGAAAGACGAACGCGAGGCTGTCCCGCCAAGAATGGCGATAGCGCTGCCCACACGGAGGCGGGGTCCTCTCGCTGCGGTGACACGCCAGTAGCCGGGCATGCTGGCAGCACGGAGACATGCTGAGGTACGATGTGACTAATCCTTTCGGGGATTGAGGTATGAAAAAGGGCCGATCCTGCCAGATCGGTTTCATAGCAACACAAAGGATGGCCTTGATGGGCCCTCCACGACTTACAATCTGATCCGCCGGCAAGCAATCCAGAGGGTAAGTCTCAAGCTTCGAAGGCCCGCTTAGTGCGGGCCTTCTTTTGTTATGAGGCCATGCGGATGGGCAGCTCCTGCTGGTAGTCGTCCTGGTCGAGGGCAGCCAGGTCCTCTTTCAGTTGCGGCTCGACAACGGACAGAAGATATTCAGTGACAGTCAGGCCCTTGTGAGCTGCCACTTTGGCGATACCGTCAGCGGTGGGTTCGGGTGAGCGAAAACCAATGAACTTGCGCAGGCCTTTGCTGGGGCGCCCGCCGCCTCGATTTACTGCTACTGCCGTCATTTGCTGTGTCCTTTGATTTTGTAGCCGCCTGAACGGATACAGCTTCATCGTTGTGTTGCTGCCACTGGACCTAATTGAATGTCCCTGCGACTGCTCCGAAACTATCACCGGGCGCCTGAACTGCTCGGGATTTGTTTTCAGAAAACGAATGCGTGTCGCGTTTGTGACTTGGGGCTCTTGTCCACGCCATTAGAAGCGTTAGGCCCAGGGCGGCATCGAGAGTAGGCGGCCGGATTCCGGTGGCGCCCTCTCACAAACGGCAGCACCCTTCATCAGGCGTGTGCCCTTCGCCTCCTTTCTGGCAATGAGTGCTTACGCCCCGAAGCAATGTGGCTGGTCACGACCGATTTGGCGCCCATGTGACAAGCAGAGTCGAGGGACTCCTTGATATGGTGTGCCCTTGTTTGACCCTCGGGTCAGGTGCTGAATCTATATTACACTTCACTGAAATTATTTCAGTGGCATGTTTACTGGGGTGGGAACTGATGGCGAACCAATTGCTAGAACCGACGGAGTTGTCCCTGCAGACGATCCAGTCCTTGCAACTGCCGGCGTCTCCCACCCTCCCGCACCTGATCACCGCAGTAGAGCGGGCCTACGGCAAACCCTTGGAGTTCGACGAAGTAGCGGAGGACGTCCTGGCGGATGGGGTTACCGGGCGGTGGGTCGACATGCCGGACCGGGGTCTCATTCAGTACCGTCGCGGTCACGCATTCTGGTGCCGGCATGTGATTCTCCACGAGTTCGGGCACATTCTTTTGGGGCACAAGGGTGAACCAGCTGACGGCCTTCAGTCGGCGGGCTTCTTTTCGGGAGTCGGTAAGCGGCGCGGCATCAGTTGGATGTGCCGGCCGGCCGCCATTCCCTTGGAGGAGGCCGAGCAGGCGGCTGAAGATCTCGCATATGCCCTGGCTCAACGGCTGGTGGCAGGGCCGGACTCCTGCGTCTCTGACGAAGAACGGATCTTTGGACTGTGATTCAGGCTGCATTCTGGCTGTTGGCTGTTGTTTTTGTTGCGCGGTTGTACCTCGTGGCGCGCCACAACGCATCGACGGCGTTCCTGGGAGCAACCGGCGTCGGCGTCGTAGGTCTCTTCTGTACCGGCCAAATCGTCCCTGAAAGTACCCTTGACGCTCTCATCGGGGGGACAAACTGGCTCCATCTGGTGAGGAACCTCCTCGTTACCGCTGCAGTTTGGCTGGTTCGGGAAGGTGTTCTCAGTGCACTGTCCACCGAAGCAGAGACCAAGCAGCGTGTGACTCGCAGGCCACTGTTCCTGGCCGCTCTCCTGCTGACCATAGTCATCCCATTCACGCTTCAATCCTTCGTCCCGACGACGGATGCCTTCATACCGGAAACCGTGCACCAGCCGGCGGTCTACACTTACGCAACGGTCTACATGGCGATTCTTGGGGGTCTAGGCCTGTCCGTCCTGCGGGCGAGCATTGGTCCACGTGACAGTCGAACCGTGCGCGCCAGCGCCACGGTCGTCGGTATCGGAATGGGCCTCATGGTCCTGGGCTGTATTGACGAAATTATCTACATGAGCCTCCGATTCGCCGGCTTCCACGGTTCCCTGGCTTATGTGTCGTACCTACTGTTCACGCCCTTCTTCTACAGCGGGATCCTGCTCACGTCGTTGGGCCTTGGTATCCCGCCAATAGTTCGGCTCTGGCGCCGGCTGGCCCTCGTAGAGCGTTTTTGGATTCTCGTACTCCACTGCAAGTTTCCTGCCTTAAAGGCCCAGGGAGAACGCTTCGCATTTGTGGCAGACGTCCTGGGTCCCCGCCCGGCTGAACGGCTATACACCTTGGTTATCGCCATCGGGGATCTCCGCGCCGCGGGCCAGCAAGCAACGTATTCCCCGCCGGCTGAGAGGACGCTTGTCCTGGCTCAGCGGCGATTGACCAACACATTCGAGCCCCTCGGGCTGGAGCTTAGGAAAAGGGCGGAAATCTAGGTGGCTACAGACACCCAATTCGCAGTCGTTACCCCTTCTGTGGTTCAGCGCGTGGCGCGCATCTCGACGGAGGTGGCGCAGCCGCCTCTCGTTCTTTCGCTTCTGCTCGTTCTCGCATCGGTGCGTGACGGGGGAGGGATCGCCGCCCTGCTTCCTGGGGTCGTAGCCGCCGTGACGATCTGCTTGGCGCCGTTGCTGGTGGTGGTGATACTTGCCCGCCGAGGGAAACTCACGGATCACCATGTGGGAGACAAAAACCAGCGCCGCCCGGTGATGCTCTGGACCTTGGCATCGGCCCTTGTTGGCTGCGGAATACTGACATTGATCAACACCCCCATAACGGTATGGGCATTGATTGCTGGGATTCTCGGCGGAATCCTGGCACTCATCATTGTCAGCCCGTTTTGGAAAGTGTCCGGGCACGCCATGACGCTTGGGGGAGCGACGATATCCTCGGCAATGCTCTTCGGAGTCTGGTCAATCCCGTTCGTGATCGCGGCGCCTTTGGTCTGCTGGTCAAGGGTGTACCTGAAGGATCACACACTCTCGCAGGTACTGGCCGGCTTCGTAACAGGGCTTGTCGTATTTGGATCGGCCTGCGCGCTGATTCTGAACTGACATAGTATTTTTTCTGAACGTTCAGGGTCCCCAGTTTTGGAACAGCTGACCGGTTACTACGAACGGCCTAGATGCAGCTCCGAGAGCAGGAATAATGACTGAGGGCACGAACCCCGTTGACAGCAGGACGGACCGGGAGGTCTTGGCGTCCAAGCTGCAACTCCTTCTCGACATCGTTCACGCCAAAGATGCTGCCAGCTTCACTTACGAAGAGATTTGCGCTGGCCTGGCGGAACAGGGCTTCAATCTGACGAAGACCCGGTGGCATCGGCTCCTGGCCGGCTCTCCGGATAACCGGTGGGACCCTGAGCTGCTGAAAGCTCTCGCGTACTTCTTCGACGTGGACCCCGACTACCTGCTGCAGCGCAGCGGCCCTGTTCCCGAGCGGGTGGAAGCCGAACTTCGGCTTATTGAGGCGTTGCGTATCTCAGAGGTCGAGCATTTTGCTGCACGCGTCCTCGGAGAAGTGAACATCGAAGCTGTCCGCGCAGTAACCGAGGCGCTTAGAAATCTCCCGAGCAGGTCCCGGCCTGAAGGCACCCCGCCCAACTGAAAGAAATTCACTACTGAAATTATTTCAGTAAGATTGGTGCATGCGCCGCTACCTGCAGGCCCCCGAAAGTCGCTTTTCGGGCCGCCCTGACCATCACCAGACTGCCAACGGCGGTCGTGGAGCTGGCGGCATGGGGCGTCTAGTCGCCTTGTGGAACTACGCCCAAAGCTTCGCCAAGCAGCTGGTAGCGCCTCAGCACTTCTTCCCGCGCCAGCAGATACTGCACCCTCATCCCGTTGCGTTCTTCCGTAGCTGGCGGATCCTGGATGGTAATTCCCTCATCGGTGAGCAACTGCAGGTTGTGCTTCGCCGTCGCTACTCCGATATTGAGACCTACCGCCACCTCTCCGCGCGTGGCAGGACCGTTCTGCGCCAGGAATCCAATAATGGCCACTCGCGTCAGGTTCCCGAACGCGTTAATGACCGGCTCCAAATGAGCTGCGGTCTTCGGGTGGGCGTACCTGGGCATACCTGCAATCTTGCCGTACCCACGCGTGTCCTCGCATAGCAACACCGTAGCGGATAGTTTAATTAACCGCTATGCTCGAGGCGGAAGTCAAACGCATCAGGTGAAGACAGATTCAAGTTGGGGGAAAGCACGATGACCAGGTTGTGGTTCGACCCCCGCCGCCACGGCCAGGGTCAGTCGTGATGCAGCGGAAGTCACTTGGCGTCGTGGCGCTGATCGTGGTCCCCGGCCTCATGTTCGGGTTGGTCTTTTCCATACTCCTGCTCCTTGCCCCGGCGAAGACCGCCGCTGCCGACTGCGGCCCCACGGTCTCGGTGTCGATCCACGGCGAGACAAAGGTCGATGGTTACTCTCATGAGCAGTTGAAGAACGCTGCGGCGATCATGGGTGCCGGGAAAGCGCTGAATCTGCCTGTGAAGGGCCAGATGATCAGCGTCATGGTCGCCCTGGGGGAGTCGGGGCTCCGTGTTCTCGACCGCGGCGACGTCGCCGGCCCGGATTCACGGGGTTTGTTCCAGCAGCGCGGGAACGGTGCGTGGGGTTCGTACGCGGATCGGATGGACCCGACCATCAGCGCGACGAACTTCATCAAGGCGTTGCAGAAGGTGGATGGCTGGGAGCTGCTGGAGCCGACTATTGCCGGCAACAAGGTCCAGCGCAACGCTGACCCGTACCACTACCAGCGGTATTGGCCGGAGGCAGTGAAGGTCGTCCTGGCACTCTCGGACGGCAAGTTCTCGCTGGAAGGCAGCAGCTGCGCCATTCCAGGGCAGTCCGGCGCCGGGGATGACTACCCGTGGAAGAACTCACCGACCTGGGTGCAGGCCGGGACGGGCCCAGCGGTGGCATCGCCGCTGGGCATGTTCTACCGCGAATGCGTGGACTTTGCCCTGTGGCGGGTGAACCAGCAGATGGGTTCCACCAGCGCCCCGTTCAAGTTCCTGAACGGCACCTTCCGTCCCGACGGTCAGAAGCTGGGTTCTGCGCTGACTTGGAAGGCCGGCTGGGACGCCAAGGGCTGGGCCACCGGCAAGACGCCCAGTGTCGGCGCGGTCGTTTGGTACGCGCCCGGGGCCGGGGGAGCGGACCCGACCTTTGGACATGTTGCCGTGGTCAAGGAAGTCAAGGACAACGGGACCTACGTCGAAGAGGGCTACAACGGCAACCCGCCACCGGATGACCACAACTACTACACCCGGACGGTCAGCAACACGGTGCCGTCAGCCTTCCTGTACCTGCCCACCCAAGAGGAGAAGAAGTGAAAAAATCCCTGGCACTGACCGCGGTGGTCCTGCTGTGCACGGCCTGTGCACCGGCAGCGAACACCACGCCGGTCCCGGCGACCAGCACGGTCGCCACGGCCTCGGCACCGGTCTCTCTGAGCGCGGGCAGCGGCCCGCAGGCCCCTGGCGGCACCGTGCAGGCCACCATCGGCATCAGCTGGGATCAGGCCAGCAAGGACGCCGCCGTAGACACCGCCCAGAAGGCCATGGCGGACTTCGCCCGCCCGGGCGTGGCGGACAAACAGTGGGCCAACGATCTGGCCCGCCGGCTCACGCCGCAGGCCACCGCCGACTACTCAGCCGTGGATCCCGCCAACGTCCCCGCGACCCGGGTCACCGGCCCCGCGACGCTGACGGTCGATGAGGCCAACGGCTACGGCGTCATGGCAGCCGTGCCGACCGATGCCGGGACCTACACTCTGCAGCTGCTCCGCACCGGCCCGCAGGCCCCGTGGAAGGTCAACCGGCTCACCCCGCCCACCTCGTAAGCGCATGCACTTCACCAGCCCCCGTCAACGTAAGGAATCAGGTTTCATGAGCACCACTCCAACAGAGGTCCTGGCCTTCCCGAACATCAAGGCCATCATCAGCGACAACGGCACCGCCGAAGTCACCGTCGCAGGAAACTCCCGCGTCGTCCCGGCAGGGGAGACACTGCAGGACCTGCGCGACAACGCCCTGGCCCTCGTCGTGGCCGAAGCCACGACGCTGCAGCGCCCCGTCCGGGTCCGCATCGAAGATCCCGAAGGCCGCGGCGAACTGATCGTCCACCCGGGCGGCAATGTCGAATCCGTCTCCTACGAGCCCCGACCGGCTCGCCGCCGCACCGCCGCACCCACCGGCACGCCTGCTGCGGCCGCCGTCGAAGTTAGCGACACCGCTACAGCGCCAACGCCTCCGGTGAAGCCTGAAGCTGCCCAGCCGACGGTGGAACGCCAACCATGGCCGCCCCTTCCAGCGGAGACGGCGTTGGTCGAGGACGTGGTTCCGGACGACGATGCGGCACCGCGGCAGGCTGCTGCAGCCGATGAGCCGGTGACCCGACGCAGTTTGAAGGAGACCTCCTTCCTGGTCAGCGCCCCTGTGCTGGAGCCGGCCAGGCAGGGCTGGCGCGGGACCTTGACACGATTGGGCTTCCGGATGGACCCCTCAGCGGAGGAACTGTCCGAGCGTGAAGACATCCGTACCGTCAGCCAGCACTGGCCCGGCCCGCGGACCATCGCCGTGGTCAACCGCAAGGGCGGGGCCAACAAGACCCCTACCGTTGTGATGCTCTCGGCGATCCTTGCCCGCTACAGCGGCGCCGCAACGGTGGCCTGGGACAACAACGAATCCCAGGGCACCCTGGGATGGCGGACCGAGAAAGGCGCCCACGACCGCAGCGTCTTGGACCTGATCGATTCCTCCACCGAGCTGCTGTCACCGTCTACCAACGCGGCCGAGATCGTCAAGTTCGTCCACCACCAGACCGCCGACAAGTTCGACGTGCTGCGTTCAGACGAAAACGAAGAAGGCGACCACGAAGTCACCGCCGAGGAAGTGGACATCGCCCACCAGGTCCTCACCCGCTACTACCGGCTGGTCATCATGGACTCCGGCAACACCGCCCGGGCCGCCAACTGGCGGCGGATGATCGACCACACCAACCAGCTCGTCGTCCCCGTCACGGCCATCGAGGACCGCGCAGAAGCCGCGCGACTGACACTGCAGACCCTCGAATCCCGCGGTGGCCACGACGCCGAGCTGGCACGCAACGCCGTCGTGATCGTCTCCGAATCCACCGACGCCAAGCGCAGCATGACCGGGGATGCCCTGAAGCGCGCGAAAGCCGAGGCGCAGCGGATCGCGGACGGCTTCGAGCCGTTCGTCCGCGCCGTCGTCCGCATCCCCTATGACCCGGCCCTGGGGAACGGGCCGATCCGCTACGAAGCGCTCCAACCCGCCACCCAACGGGCATGGCTCGCGGCCGCAGCCGCCGTCGCCAAAGGCTTCTAAGAACCCTTCCTACGAAATCTGAGAGGAGGACCCATGCAGCAGACCCAGAACCCCTGGGTGACCCGCCCCACGACGGAAGAACCGGCTGAGGAAACCCGGGCTGCGGCGGCACCGCCGGCGGCGGTCATCAGCACACCGCTGCGGGGCATGGTTGGGCCCGATGCGGCAGACCGGCTGGCGACCCGCGCCATGGCCGGCACAGCCCGTCTCTGGGTTGTCGGTACCCATGGGGGAGCGGGTGAAAGCCGAATCGCGGACCTCATCGAATCAGCCCGTTCCACGGATCATTGCTGGCCTGTCCTCCCCGGCGGCAGCAGGCCGCAGGTGTTGCTTGTCTGCCGCGCAGACATGCGCGGCCTGACAACTGCCAGGAACGCGCTCACCCAGTGGGCGTCAGGCGCAGCCCCGCAGGTCGACCTGCTCGGCCTCGCCGTCCTGGCAGACGCCCCGGGAAAGACACCCAAAGCCCTCCGGGACTTCACCGCCCTCGTAGGCGGCGGAGCACCCCGGTTCTGGTCCTTGCCCTGGGTGGATGCGTGGCGGCACACGGACACCACAGCACTGCCAGCCGTCCGCGAATACCAGCGCTTCATTACCGACGTGACCGCTCTGGTCACGGCAACCAACCACAGAAAGGTCTCACCATGAACACGTTCACTGCACTCTCCACCAGCGTTATTCCCAACCCCACCCCCGTCGTCCCGGCGCAGGCCGGGGGCCTGCTGACCATCCTGAACTGGGCCTCCGGCATCGGCCTGGTCCTCGGTGTCCTGGGCGTCATCATCTCCGGCATCGGCATGCTCATAGTTTGGAACCGCGGCCAGGGCGGGGATCACTTGGCCAAGCTGGGCTGGGTTCTCGCCGGTTGCATCGTAATCACCGGCGCCGGTGGAATCGTCCAGGCCTTCGTCTAAGTCAGCACCATCAACGGGAGGTTCCGTATGAGCCAGTCAACAGAGAGCACCACCGAAAGCAATCCGTTCACCAGGTCCGGCTTCATCATCGCGGCCGCGCTGGTGGTCGCACTGGTTGCGGCAGGGATTGTCATCTTCCTGCTCCCTAAAGGGCAGAACAACGCTGAGCCTGCACCGGCTTCAAGCAGCTCGGTCACCGCCAGCCCCAGCGCTTCAAGTGACGGAGGCAAGAGCATTTGTGGGCTTCTGCCTTCCTCGGAGACCTCACTGGGTACACCCCCTACCTCAAAGTGGGAGTTGGTAGGCAAAATGGCGACCCCCACAGATCCAGAAGTTGGACCGGGCAAAGCCGATGCAAACGGCTTCCGCTCATGTTTCGCTCATTCACCAGCAGGTTCCCTCTACGCGGCTATGAACGTCGCTGCTCTTGGATCCTCTGGCTCACCCGAGATTCTCACGCAGGTCGCCGACAAGCTCCTTGTCCCGGGAGCCGGTAGAGACGCCGCGATGAAGGAGACGGCCAGTGGCACCTCATCCAGTGGCAGCAGCACATCGATTCAAGTGAAGGGCTTCCTACTTAAGTCCTACACACCGGCGGAAGCCTCCGTGGATCTTGCCTTCGCCACGGAGACGGGGGACTTGGCCCGCACAACGTTCTCCATGCGCTGGCTGGACGGAGATTGGAAGGTCAAACCCTCGGACGACGGAGCCACCTTCGGTCATATCTCCCAGGTCAGGGACCTGAGCGGCTTCATCCTCTGGTCCGGGGTCTGACATGGCTGAATGCAGTTGGGGAGACATAGGTTGTGGTGTTGGCAACGCACTCGAAGACCTGGCCAACGACGCAATCGGGAATTTAGCGAAGTCCATCATGGAGGGAATGAGCCAGATGGTGACGACTCTGTCTACCTTTTGGGCCTCCATGCCGACGGTGAACCTCACCAGCGAGGATGGGGCTAAGGCCAGCCCCGTGGTATCCGCTGTGAACAGCGAGTTGATGCCCTGGACGCTAACCCTGGCAGTCCTCGCTGTGATCATTGGAGGCATTCGGATGATCTGGGAGCAGCGCGGGGCACCGCTGAAGGACCTGCTCCGCTCCCTGCTCACGCTTACCTTGGTATCGGCCATGGGCCTTGGCACCATCTCGATTCTGGTGGTTGCCGCCGACGCCTTCGCCAGTGCCATTATCAAAAGATCCACGGACGGCAAGGGATTTGCCGACGCGTTCCAGAAAATCGCCGCTATTCAGACAGGCGACGCGGTCTTCATCCTCATCGTCCTCGGCTTGATCGGATTGATTGCATCCCTGGTCCAGATCGTTCTTATGGTCGTCCGCAGCGGCATGCTGGTGATCTTGGCCGGCATCCTGCCAACGACGGCCGCATTTACGAATACTGAGATGGGCAGGCAGTGGTTCCAGAAGGCAGTTGGTTGGACCATCGCCTTCATTCTCTATAAGCCGGCTGCCGCCATCGTGTATTCGGTCGCATTCCTGTTGATGAGCAAGACCAGCGGGAAAGATGCCCTGATCGCCTCCATCACGGGGTTCACGTTGATGATCGTTGCCCTGTTCGCCCTTCCAGCCTTGATGCGGTTCGTCACGCCGATGGTGGGAGCCGTTGCCGCTGGCAGTGGGGCGGCGGCAGGCGCCGCTGTGGGTGTCCTCGCCACCGGGGCTGTGTCCATGGGCCGGGTTGGCAGTGGACGGGGCAATGCAGCGCCCACCCCCGCCAGCACCAGCACCAGCACCAGCACCACAACGAGCACGCACACCAGCGACTCTCCCAAGGGTAGTTCCGGATCTTCAGGCCCCCGCGGTGGGGGAGGGCAGCCGACGCCTGGCTCTGCGGGTCCGGGCGGCGCCGCCGGCACCGCAGGCAAGGCGGGAGCGGCAGCGCCGGCCGGAGGTGCTGGGACTGCGACGGGAGCAGCAGCCACGGGCCCGGCCGGCCTGGCTGTAGCCGCCGGCGTACAGGTGGCGTCCAGGACATCAGAGGCAATCAAGACGACCGCGCAGGATTCAACCGGGGAGGGCCCCAGTGGCAGCAATTAACACCGAATACAAGGAACCGTCCTACGGCAACTGGCGCGTCCCGCGCTCAGCCGGACTGGGGAACCTCGGCGCTATCGGCACCGGCATCGTCATGGTCGGCCTCCTGCTGGGCATCCTCAGCTTCGCCATCTGGGGTCTGTTCGTCGGCCTCGGCGTCCTCGCCGTTGCCGGCGCCTGCGCACTGCTGCTAACAGTGAAGGACAAGCACGGCCAGTCCGTAGTAGACCGTTTCGGTACCCGACTGGCTTTCAAAGTTTCCAAGTCCTCCGGCACCAACCTTTACCGCTCCGGCCCACTTGGTGTGACCGAGTGGGGCATGTACCAGCTCCCCGGGCTGGCCGCGAAATCCACCCTGTACGAGTTCACCGACTCCTACAAGCGCCCCTTCGCCATGCTGCACGTCCCGGCCACCAACCACTTCACCGTCATCTTCTCCACCGAACCTGACGGTGCCTCCCTCGTTGACCCCGAACAGGTCGATGCCTGGGTCGCCAACTGGGGCGGCTGGCTCGCCGGGCTCGCTGACGAGGCCGGCCTGGACGCCGCTGCCGTCACCGTCGAGACCGCCCCGGACTCCGGGTACCGGCTGCGGAACGAAGTCCTGATGAACATCGACCCGGACGCCCCGCAGTTCGCCAAGGACATGCTCCACGAGGTCGTAGACACCTACCCGGAAGGATCGGCCACGGTCCGCGCCTGGGTGTCCCTGACCTTCAACGCCTCCCTGCGCGCAGGCTCAAAGAAGCGCACCCCCGAAGACGTTGCCCGCGACCTGGCCTCCCGGATCCCCGGCCTTTCGGCCCGGCTGCAATCCACCGGGGCCGGGATCGCCCGGCCCATGTCCGCGCAGGAACTCTGCGAGGTCGTACGGATCGCCTACGACCCGCCCGCAGCGCTGATCATCGACGAAGCCCACGCGGCCGGCACCCCGGTATCCCTGACCTGGGGCGAGGTCGGACCCACCGCGACCCAGGCAAGCTGGGACGACTACCGCCACGACTCCGCATTCTCGGCCTCCTGGACCATGACCCGGGCTCCCCGCGGGTCCGTAAACTCCTCCGTCCTGTCACGGCTGCTCGCCCCGCACGGGGACATCGACCGCAAACGCATATCCCTGCTCTACCGCCCAATGGACTCCGCCCGCGCCGCAACGGTAGTCGAGGGGGACAGAAACAACGCCAACGTCCGCATCACCTCCGGCAACCGGCCCACGGCCCGTGCCCTGGTCGATGCCCGCGCCGCCTTGCAGGCAGCGGAGGAAGAAGCCCAAGGTGCGGGTCTGGTGAACTTCGGCATGGTCGTCACCGCCACCGTCACCGACAAAGAACGCCTGCCCGACGCGGTCGCAGCCATTGAACAGACCTCCGCTACCGCCCGCGTGCTGCTGCGCCGCGCCTATGGCTCCCAGGACACCGCCTTCGCCGCATCCCTGCCCCTGGGCCTGGTGCTGCCCAAGCACAGCATGGTGCCCACCGAGATCAAGGACGCCCTCTAATGACCCGCATGAGGCTTTTGACAGTAAAGAAGGCAAAGACAGTAAAGACAGTAAAAGCTCAGGCAAAGGAAGCAGGGCCGGGCTCGCGAGGCTGGACCGGAAGGGGCGGCGGCATGGCTCAACTGCTGCCTTCCGTCCGGGAGTACCGGGGAACGACAGTGCAGGTCTGCGGTCTGTGGCCGTTCTCTTCGGGCGCGTCATCTCCCATGATCGGTGTTCCGCTCGGCCGGCATGAGGAAACCCAGGCAACCGTGTGCTGTGACCCGATCAGCTGGTTCCAGCGCGCACGACTGATTTCCAACCCGTCCGCGTTCATCCTCGGCAAACCCGGTCTCGGAAAGTCCACCGTGGTCCGCCGGATGTTCATCGGCCTCTCCGCCCAAGGCGTCCACCCCCTGATCCTCGGCGACCTCAAAGGCGAGCACGTCAAAGCCGTCAAAGCCCTGGGCGGGCAGGTCATCAAGCTCGGCCGCGGCGTCGGATACATGAACATCCTCGACCCCGGGCAGGCAGTCGAAGCAGCACAGCTGCTGGAAGACAGCGGCCACCACGAAGACGCCGCACGGGTCCGCGCCGACGCCCACGGCCGGCGCCTGACCATGGTCGTCTCCCTCATCACCATCAGCCGGAACCACCCGCCCACCGATCAGGAACAAACGATCCTGGACCGGGCCCTGCGCGTCCTGGATGAACGCTTTGACGGCGTCCCGGTCCTGAAAGACCTGCTGGACGTGATCGTTTCCGCCCCGGACGAGCTGCGCCAAGTCGCGCTGGACCGTGGCGATATGAACGTCTACCTGCAGGAGACCCGGGCGCTGGAAGCAACACTGCTGGGCTTGACCGGGGGCGGGAAGCTGGGCGAAATCTTCTCCCGCCAGACAACGAACCCGATGAAGCGCGACCGGGCCGTGGTCTTCGATGTCTCCAGCATCGACGAGACCGAAACCGACCTCCAGGCCGCCGTGCTGCTGGCCTGCTGGTCCTACGGCTTCGGCACCGTAAACGTCGCAAACGCCCTCGCCGACGCAGGCCTGGAGCCACGCAGGAACTACTTCGTGGTCCTTGATGAGCTATGGCGGGCCCTGCGTGCCGGCAAGGGCATGGTCGACCGCGTGGACGCCCTGACCAGGCTCAACCGATCGGTCGGCGTCGGGCAGATCATGATCTCCCACACCATGTCCGACCTGCTGGCACTGCCGGCCGAGGAGGACCGGATGAAAGCCCGCGGCTTCGTCGAACGCTCCGGCATGGTCATCTGCGGTGGCCTCCCCGCCTCAGAGATGCCGCTGCTGACTTCCGCGATACCCCTGTCGCGGCAGGAGCAGCAGAAGCTCATTTCCTGGCAGGACCCGCCCGCGTGGGACTCCCGTGGTGTAGACGTCGAACCGCCAGGGCGTGGGAAGTTCCTCATCAAGGTCGGCGGCCGTCCCGGGATCCCGGTTCAGGTCGGTCTAACCTCCGTGGAGCACGGCCCCGACGGGGTCAACGACACCGAGGGGAAATGGCACGGATCCCCGGAACCGATCCTTGACCCGGCCACACCCATCCTGCCGACTAAAGGAGGCTCCCTGTGAGCGCACCGAACCGCAAAGGCATGGGCCTTGGTGACGCCATCCTCGTCTGGCTCGCCATCGGCTTTATCGTCGTCTTCGGCGGCGGCACGTACGCCGCTGTGCACATCGGCTCCTGGATGGCAGGCATCGACGCACCGCCGGCCCACCCCATTGACCTGATCGCCGGGCTGATCAAGGGCAAGGTGCCCTGGCCCACCCAGTCCACCATCGTCGTCTGCGTCATGGCAGGCCTGCTCCTGGCCCTGGCCGTCGTCGTGCTGGTGGCGTGGCGGCAGGGCGCGTCCAAGCGTGCCCGCGTGGACAAGGCCGCCCGTTACCTGGGCCGGGGCAAGTCCCTGGCCGCGTTTTCCGAGAAGGGAGCGCAGGCCAAGGCTGAGCGGCTGGGGGTAAAGGACACCCCGGGCATCGTCGTCGGCAAGGTGGTCTCCACCGGGCAAAAGTTTGTTCAGTCCTGGGAAGACCTCAGCCTCGACATCTGGGGTCCCCGGACCGGTAAATCGACTTCCCGGGTGATGCCCGCGATTCTGGATGCTCCCGGCGCGGTGGTCTCGACGTCGAACAAGCGTGACGTCGTGGACGGCACCCGTGGCGTCCGGGAAGCCACGGCCCCGGTGTGGGTGTTCGATCCGCAGAAGATCGCGCAGGAAGAACCTGACTGGTGGTGGAACCCGCTGTCCTACGTGACCGACGAAGAAAAGGCCTACAAGCTCACCCAGCACTTCGCGGTCGGTTCCCGGGTTGCTGGGTCAAAGCCGGACGCCTACTTCGACCCCAAAGCCGAGGACATTCTTTCCTCGTACTTCCTCGCTGCAGCACTGGGCGGGCTGCCGATCACGCAGGTCTACCTGTGGGTGACGGAGCAGGTCAGCCAGGAACCCATCGAAATCCTCCGGGAGCATGACTACGAGCTGCAGTACAAGGGACTGGAGTCCACGCTGAAGCTGGCCGACAAACAGCGCGACGGTATCTTCGGCACCGCCGAGAAGATGATCCAGTGCCTCAAAAGCAGGAACACGCTCCGGTGGGTCGCCCCGGCAGGCGGCGTCAGCGTGGGCAGTGATGCCCGCCGGCAGTTCAACCCGCACGCCTTTGCTGCCTCTCAAGAGACGATCTACATCCTTTCCAAGGAAGGGGCTGGTTCAGCTGCCCCGCTCACCACAGCGTTGACCGTGGCGATCGCCGAGGCGATGGAGGAACGGGCCGAGCGCAGCGGCGGCCGCCTGCCCAAGCCGGCGCTGTTCGCCCTAGACGAGCTGGCCAACGTCGTCCGCTGGGCCGGCCTGCCGGACCAGTTCAGCCACTACGGCTCCAAGGGCCTGATCGTTATGGGCATCCTGCAGTCCTGGTCCCAGGGCGTCGAGCTCTGGGGAGAGGCGAACATGCGGAAGATCTGGTCGGCCGCAAACGTCAAGGTCTACGGCGGCGGTGTCGCCGAAGAAGGCTTCCTCCGCGCCCTTTCTGACCTGATCGGGGACTACAGCTATATCAACGTCTCCGTCTCCTCAGGGAAGTCCGGGGCCAGCCGCTCCCGCCAGGAGTCCAAAGAGCGCATCTTCGATGTCTCCAACCTCGCGGAGCTGGATCGTGGCCGCGCCGTCGTCCTCGCCTCCGGCGCCCCCGCCACGCTGGTCCGGACCATGCCCTGGTACACAGGGCCGCACAAGGACGCTGTGGAAGCGTCCATCAAGAAGTACAGCCCGCAGCCGGAGGAAGAGCCAGTACCGGTGGCTGCGGCCCCGGCCGCAAATCCATGGGTGATCGGGTAGGGGAGGAGGGCATGACTATCGATATCGGCCGGTTCGGTGAAGCTCCCACCTCGGACGTAGAGGAGAGTAGCGCTAAGGCCGGCGAGCAGCAGAAGCCCCCGCAGCTGGTCTACGGCTCTGCCGAAGAATTCCTGCACGAGCAGCTGCTCCCCACCTACGTCCGCGATGTAGACGGGCGCGCTGCAAAATGGTGCATCGAATGGTACTTCCACCCGGAAGCTGTCTCCCGGGTGGAAGCGCTCTGGCGGGCTTGGGAACATCTAAGACTCGACGGAGCCACCGGCATCAGTGTGTGGTTCAAAGACCATGCAGACCATCATATGAGTGTGCTTTTGGACCCTCGCGGGCCGTTCTATAAATGCGATATGCAAAAGCACCGCGACCCCGAGCATCTGGAGCCCAAAAAGGCCCCGGCTGGGTGGTTCCCCGATGTTCGGGCTATTCCTGCCTGACAGGGATGGTTGCAGGATGACCTAGGATCCAAATATAAATCAGGGCTGAAACCAGTTATAGGTTCCAGCCCTGATTTTGTTTGTCTGGTTCTAGTGAGCGGCTTCGTACTTCCCTACGACTTCCGCCTGGATACGACCGCGCGTGTTTACCGGGATGCCATTCTCGGCCGCCCACATGCGTACCGCCTTGGCGTCCGGGCCACCACCAGAGGACTTGGTACGGGCTACAGGACGGCCACGTCCGCCGGATACTTTGCGGCCGGCGTTGGTGAAGCGTGCCAGGGCTTCACGGAGTTCGTTAGCGTGGCCCTCATTGAGATCAATTTCGTATCCACTGCCGTCGAGGGCGAAAGATAAAGTTTCGGTCGCCTCCGAGCCATCGATATCATCTTCCAGCAGCACGACTGTCTTTTTTGCCATGAATTAAGGCTAGCAGTTTGTTGAACAAGCGGAGGCGGCGATGGCATTCCCGGTGGCGCGTTGGCCCTGAGATTAGGTAAAGGCATAAAAGAAGAGAGACACACGACCCGCGGCACGCTACGCGGAGTGAGCAGTCCACAGCTGGGGTCAATCCGGCTTATCCACGGCTGGGATCGGGAGCCATTGGGGAAGCTCCCTCAGCAGCAGTAGCGGTGGATAACCCATCAAGATTGGGTCGGGCTGTGAGCAGCGGAACAATTGTCCACATGTGCTCTTGAGAATCACGCAACAGGTGGTTGCAGCCCTCCATCCGGGTAGCAAGCTCCTCAAATCGGTCGAAGAGTTTGTGGGCGAACAACTGTTATCCAGATACGTCCGGCCACGTCGACGACCGCGACGCAAAAATGGTCCATCGAGTCCGCTTCCACCCACGGAGCCGTCTCCCGTATAGAGAAGCGGGAAAGCCTGGGAACGCGTGCTAGTCGACGGAGCCCCGGGCATCAGCGCTTGATCCAATGAGCACCGACCATCACTTTGAGCGTCATCCGCTGTCCTCTCCGGCGAATCTACGACTGCTATATACAGAAACATGTAGACCGTGGACCAAAAGTGCCGTGGGATGGTTTTCTCATGTGGGAGCCATGAGATAAACCCCTAATTATCACGAAACATCTACCCTTTGCCCAGTGCTCCATAGCAGAGCCTAAATCCCGGTAGTAGTATCCCCAGTACCGAGAGCGAAGGTGCCGAAATGTCGGAAAGTAATGCTAAGTCTGCTACTGGCAGAAACAGAAAGCCCCCGCGGCTACGAAGACGCTACGTAGGGCTGATTCTCCTCGTCCTTTTGCTCGGCGCCCTCGTTATACTCGCTGCGGCGTTGGCGGGGAAGGTAGATCTCGGAAAAGCAACTCCGGAGATTTTGCTCCCGTTATTCCTCATCATTGGACTGACAGTACTCATGGTCGTCCTCATGTTGGTTGCCCTAACCACTAATTTCATTGCCGGAAGGAAAAACGGCAAGCCCGAAGCGCTCGGTATGCCCGCTGGTTCGGTGAGCGCAGTGATTGCGTTAATGCTTCTGTTAGTGTTCGCCAGCTTTACGATTTTCTTCTTCACTCAGATCCGTTTCGGGGAGGGAGACGGCTACATTTCCCGCGGTGTGACTGCTCAAGCTCTGCAGGCACTGCCGCAGAATCGTATCCTCCAGCTGAATGTGCAGAACCCCGAAGCTGACCCTGCAGCCCGTACCTATGAAGTGAGGCTAGCTGCCGAACATCCTGCCAGCGTCGACTTTGCCCAGAGCGCCTCTACCCTCATCGGCACTCTCCTATCGGCGATCGCCGGCTTCTACTTCGGAGGAAAGGCAACCAAAATGGGCGTGGACGCGACGAGAACTGCAGCCGCTGATGGTCTGGCCAAGACTAAAGAGACTGCTGGAAATGGCCAACATGATGTGCCGGCAGAAGGCGATCATCACGAAAGAATTGTGGACCCTGGCTAACCCCGAAAGGCTTCCAGGGCGCGAACGGCTATGAGGGCTCAATCAATGCAACGTCAAACAAAATCCTATCGTCTCCTTACGCTGCTACTCGCCATCATCCTTCTTTCCGCCGCGTCTTGTGCTGGTGCCAAAGAGGCGGTCACGAAGCTGGCTGGTGGTTTGGACGATGCAGGAAAGATTGTCACCCATGAAGTGGATGCTTCTGAGCTAAATGGCCTCTCAAACAAACTGGATGATATGGCCAAAGACGTCACAAATGAAGGATCACTGACACCAGAACAGCAAGCCGTCTTGGATAGGAGCCCACAACACGCAGCTGCCCTCCGTGAGATCGCGGGCATGTTCGGCGTGGCCGACGGAATTAGGGACGCGATCACCACGGATGCGGTGAAGCTGCTTCATGGTTCATCACTTTCACAATGGAATGCGCAGTTCGAAGCCAAAATGGGGGAGGCAGCAACGTCGATCTTGAAGGAAACGGCATGCTCAGCATTCGCCAACGAGATGAATGCTTCGTCGACCATCCCCTCGACCAGCATTCCCGCAGCGGGAACGACAGCATCACACTCCCAGGGCGATGTATACGCTGAATTAAAGAACTTCGTTACAGATGCGGGCTACAACATCTCGGCTGTACAGCAAGTACTAAACCTGCAAGGACTTTCCAGCAACATCGTGTCAACAGCTGGCAGATACGTTGGCATGGTCAAGAAATCCATGACCGCATTTTCCTGGTCCAACGGAGGAGCGATCCAGGCCTACCTTCGTGTCTGTGTGAAGTGACCCGACCGACGCAGGCATGGCGCCTTGGTTGGGTCCGCACAGACGACGCGTCAGGCTGGGCTCTAGAACTTCTCGAAGTCCTGTCAAAAAAGCAGGAACCAGACCCTATCCTGACGTCCTAAAGGACTTGAACCGACGTCAAGTTGGGGTGTAGGTCAGCCATACGCCGCTGTAGTGCTGCCGCCCTCACCATCGAATGCTCAGCCGCGAAACGCCGGAGGCATCACATCAAAGCGGGACGGGTAGATTCTGAAACCCCGGCTTAACAGGTGGGCTGGCGGGAGCTACATCGAATCGCTGTTTCCCCACGGAGAGGCCGCACTGCAGGAGTTGCGCTAACTGTCTTCGTCATACCAGCCAGCCCATGCTGACGATGTCAACGTGACCCTACTGCGTGAGAGTTCCTTCTCCCAAGCCGCGAAGTCCAAAGTCTGCTGATCGAACAAGAGGGCAAGGTATTTTGGTAGGTCCAAGATGGCTTACTTCCTTTCAAGTTATGGGCCCTACGCATAGCGGCGTCGGACGTAACCGGCGGTGCGGTCATTGAGAACAGTCGAAAAGGTCCAAAGAATCTGGACGAATGATTCCGCATGGGGCAGGCGACCCGTGGCTCCTCCGAGGGTAAGTACTGGTACCGGGCCTGGCAGGCCGGCCCATGGTTAAAAGCGGATTACAGCCCGTCCACGAATTTCCCTGCTCATGAGCAGGTGGAGTGCGTCTGCTGTCTGTTCGAACGGGAACTCGGTGAAATCGACGCGGATAGTTCCATCGGCGATCTTGGGTAACAGCTGCGCTATGACTTCCTTGGCGCGTGCTTGCTTGCTTATCAGACTCAGGGGCACGATGCTGACGTCAGTGAGTAACCAGTTTGGTAGATCGATAGTGAATTTCGCGCCGGCTGTGTATCCCACGCAAATTGCCCTTCCTCCTGTCCTTACCCATTTGATTCGTTGGCTTAGGTTGGAGCCGCCGATAGTGTCTAAGAGCAGGTCGGCCGGTCGTTCGGCTGCGAGAAGGGCGGACGCTGCCGCATCATCTGCTGTTATCCCACGTACGCCGTCGGGCAGGTGCGCCAGACGTGAGGACCGTGAGACGAGTGCGATCACGTTTGCGCCCGCTTGAAGCGCGAGTTGGACGGCCATTGAGCCCACGGCTCCGGTAGCGCCAGAAATGATGACGGTCTGGCCGTTTTTGAGGCTTCCGAGGTCGTGCAGGGCGATGTAAGCAGTTGCAGTCGGGACAAAGAAGGTCGCCGCGACGCTCGGATTTACACGAATTCTGAGTGGAGTCAGCGCAGCGTCAGGAACAGCGGCCCGTTCGCGCCAGGTGCCGTTACGGTCCACGCCTATCGTTCCGTCCCGGAGAATTACTTGAGTCCCGGGCTCGAACGTGTCCGATTCAAGCACAGTCCCTGATCCCTCCACGCCTGGGACATAGGGCAGTGGCGGCTGCAGGGTGAACTCGCCGGTTGCCACGGTGATGTCAAGGTGGCCTACCGCTGCAGCATCAATTTGGACGAGAGTCTCGCCGGGAAGACGGTGCGGTTCGACAACATCGCTAATGAGGGGGGGAGTGTTCCACTCGTGAATCAGGGCGGCGCGCATGGAAATGCCTCTCACGCTAGGAGTAAGGGTTCTCATAGCCTGCATCGTCCGACTGAAGGATTGGGCGCCTCGGTTCGTTGAGCGGACCCGCCATCTCCGGGTGACTGCCACCAGCCGCCTCTGAGTGGTTATCCCCGTCACAAAAGGCTCCGGCCCAGCTGTTTGGTCCGCTCAGCGAACCTGTGTGTTGAGTTCAACAGGGATCGAGGAGGACCTTGATTCCTATGCCCCGCTCAGGTCAGCGCTGGGCTGGCCCAGACAAAGGAATTGAACCCATGCAGACACGTCATCGTTGGGTGCTAAAGATGCTCTTTGGTGCTCTTGCCATATTTTTGCTTGCCGGGTGCGCCAGTGGTGCGGATGGGGCTAGCTCTGGCACATCCGGCTCGACCAACCAAATTACTATCGGCGTAGGTGCCGATGCCACTTATGGGCAGTTTTTTGTAGCGGACGCCCAGGGGCTCTTCAAGAAGGCCGGCCTGAACGTCAAGATCAGGAAATTCGCCGCTGGCGGCGACGCGATCCAAGCAATTGCCGGCAAAGAGGTCCAGCTCGCGGGCTCCAGTCCGACGACGCTTCTTTCGGTTGCAGCGGAAAACCCGGATCTGCGCGCCCCATTTGTTTACTTGGATTCAGGTTCCTACACGAAGGTAGTCGCACGGCCGGCCATCAAAGCGGCCGCTGACATCAAGACCTTCGGCGTAGTTCCAGGGTTGAGTACTTTTCTCGCCCACGCTTATCTGCAATCTGAAGGCATCGATCCCGCGAATATTAAGTTCGTTTCCAGCGACCCGGCGACCCTTCCCAGCCTCGCCCAGAAAGGCGATGTGGACGCGTTCGTGCTTTGGGAGCCCTGGCCTAGCCGAGGAGTCGCGATGGGGCTGACAGTCCTGAAGGACAGCGGATCCTTTGGTCAGCCGATCATGCAGGTCATGGCAGGCAGCCAGGGGTGGATTGACCAGAATGCAACCGAAGTGGTAACGATCGCGAAGGTCCTGCAACAGGCTTCGGACTTCATTCGGAGCGAACCTGAAAAGGCCTCTGCTGCTATTGCTAAAGCGACCGGGGGCGATAAAAACCAGAGCGAAAAGGATATGGCGATTGTGAACTATGGCGCCCGAGCTTACAAAGAATCAGATTACAGCGCCGTAGCACAGCAGGCCGACTTCTTCGTCAAGGCCGGAACCTTGAAACAAGCACCAGCCTTGAAGACAATCTTCATCCCGTCCTGGTATTCGGAAAATGTGAAGTGATTGAGGTCAGTATGATGCCCGAAACAGAAACCCTTCCGACGAAGGCAGGAGCGGCCCTTGCCGCCGAAGGAGTCCAACTAGGCTTCGGAAACTTCATGGTGGTTGATGGCGTTGATTTTGCCGCGGCGCCCGGCGAGTTTATCTGCCTTCTCGGTCCAAGTGGGTGTGGGAAGTCGACGCTCATTACCGCTGTGGCCGGTTTTGACAAGATCAAGGGTGGTTCCCTCCTCATTGACGGCCAACCGGTTAATGGACCGAGCCCGGAAACGGGCATGGTCTTTCAGGGGACCGAGGCGCTATTCGACTGGCTCACCATCCGGCAGAATGTCGAGTACGGCGCCAAGATGCGGGGCGTGGCTTCTTCGGAACGGCGTCGAATATCAGAGCGGCACCTTGAGTTGGTGGGTTTGACGGGAGCCTCGGATAAATTTCCTTCGCAGCTTTCCGGAGGGATGCGCCAAAGAGCGCAGATCGCCCGGGTCCTCGCCAACGAACCACGAGTGGTCCTAATGGACGAACCTTTCGGCGCGTTGGACGCCCAAACGCGTCACATTATGCAGACCGAATTGGATCGGATATGGCAGCAAAGCGGTTGCACCATAGTTTTCGTCACGCACGATATTGACGAGGCAATTTTACTCGCCGACCGGATCCTGGTTATGTCTGCGGGACCGAAAGCGAAAATCAAGTCCAGCTATGAGGTGGATCTTCCCCGCCCGAGGGACGAGACCTCGGCAGGGGCAATCGAGTTGCACAAGAAGCTCCGTTCAGATATTGGCGAAGAAGTGCGAGCAGCGCTCCGTAACCAGGGGCTCGCTAAGGAGAATTCATGACGCAGGTACAGGTGGCCCAACGGGCTACGCCGCCGATCGCACGACCGAGTGCGCGGTATGGTTTTCAATTTCGCAAGCTTGCAATCCCTTGTATGTCTATCTTGGCCGGGTTGGTCATTTGGCAACTTCTGTCTCTGCAGTTCGGGCCGGCTCTGGTTGCTTCCCCCGTCAAGACGGCAGAAGCAGCTTTGGAGCTCCTGACTGATGGGACGCTCTGGGAGGCAATCACCGCTTCAAGCTATCGGATTATCCTCGGATGGCTGCTCGGCGTTGCCGTTGGCGCACCGTTGGGGCTGCTTATGGGACGTGTGAGAATAATTCGCGAATTCGCCGAGCCTTATATTGAGTTCTTTCGCTTTATCCCTCCGATCGCGTTCGTGACGCTTGCCGTCGTTTGGTTCGGTCTCGGCGACATATCTCAGATTCTCCTGATTTTCTATACTTCCGTATTCGTTGTGGTTATTAATACAATGGCTGGCGCAGTAGCAACGGATGGGACGAAGCTCCGGGCGGCAGCCAGTTTGGGTGCAAGCCGTTTCCAGACGCTTTATTCCATTGTCCTTCCGTCCGCTGTTCCGCATATCGTCACGGGCGCGCGCCTGGCACTGGGAAACAGCTTCCTGACCATCGTTTCCGCTGAAATGGTCGCTGCTGATCAAGGGCTCGGCGTTCTGATATGGACCTCCCGCAACTACGGCCGTATCGATTGGACATTTGTCGGCATCATCACTCTGGGAGTCCTGGGATTCTTCTTCGACCGTGCCCTGCGGTTGCTGGTCAATCCTCTCGCGAAGTATAAGGCAAAGATCTAATCGCTGTACCAACCCGCTTGTGTTTGGCTGCAAATCAAGTCAGTCGGCGCTGCGGGACCGGCATTTCGTGGTGTTCCTATCCAAGTAATCCCGTCCCGCGTGCTGAATAAACCGCGCAGGTATGCCAGCGCGCAAAATGTCAGATCTATCCTCTATCCGCCGCCAGAATTGAGTTGGCGGGCATCGAAAAAGGCACGCCGAGCGTGCAGCGACAAAGGAGTCAACATGACGACCGAAACCCAAGCGACCGCAGCAGCTTCGGGAGCTGGAGCAACCGCGCGCTTCAGAGAAAATAAGAAGTTCGCGGCTGACGCAAGCCAAGAACGCGTTGCTACTCTCGCAGGGCGCGTCATTAAAGCGATTAATGAAACGGTCCTTGAAGAAAGAGTGAGCTACGACGAATACAACGCATTCAAGGCTTGGCTTATCCAGGTGGGGGAAGACGGCGAGTGGCCGCTGTTCTTGGATGTCTGGGTCGAGCATTCGGTGGAGGAAGTAGCCAACGCCAATCGCCACGGCTCGAAGGGCACTATCGAGGGTCCCTACTACATTCCCAACGCGCCGACCCTGCGCACACCGGCAACCCTTCCGATGCGAGAAGATGAGCCGGGCACCGCGCTGTTGTTGCAGGGACAGGTCCGTAATACGGCCGGCGAACCGCTCCTTGGTGCCCTGATCGAGCTGTGGCATGCCGATGACCGCGGCTTCTACTCCCAGTTCGCCCCCGGCCTGCCGGAGTGGAACCTTCGCGGCTCTATCGTTGCGGATGAACAGGGCAACTTTCAGATCAGCACTGTGCAGCCAGCGCCCTACCAGATTCCCACCGACGGCGCCTGCGGAGCACTCATCTCAGCAGCGGGCTGGCATGCCTGGCGCCCAGCCCACCTCCACGTCAAGGTTTCGGCGCCGGGACACCAGCTCATCACCACACAGCTGTACTTCCCGGGTGATCAACATGTTGATGACGACATCGCTTCGGCCGTAAAGCCCGAGCTGATCCTTGTGCCGACGGAACGCGCTGGAGGAAACGGCCGCGAAGTGACCTACGACTTCATCCTCGACCCTGAGGACTGATAGACAGGGAAGACCAAAACGCTCCTGACAAGGTGAAGCCTCCTCGCGAGGCTTCACCTTGTCGTACCCGCCAAACGGAACTTCTTTGGCGCCCGCGAATGTGGTTTCCCCAAGACGCCGATCCCGCGGTGCACCCGTTTCCGCCTGCCAGGGTCCACATCTGTTGCCTGATGAAAGGCTTCCTGAACGATGAAGATCGCATCCATTGAGGCGATACCCTACTCAATCCCGTACCTCCAACCGCTGCACTTCGCATCCGGTTCCGTGCACGAGGCAGACCATGTCCTGATCCGGCTGCGCACGGACGACGGGGCAGTGGGCACCGCGGACACGCCGCCGCGCCCCTACACGTACGGTGAAACGCAAAAATCGATAGTTGCCATCGTGGAAGACGTTTTCGCCCCTCAGCTGGTCGGCGTGGACATTTTCGACCGCGAGAAGATGCAGACAACACTTCACCGGACGGTCCACAACCAGACAGCCAAGGGCGCCGTTGATATCGCGGTCTGGGACGCTATCGGCAAAACGCTTGGACAGCCCGTGACGAAACTCCTGGGCGGCTACTCCGACTCGTTGCGGGTTTCCCACATGCTCGGCTTCAAACCAGCGGAGGAACTGCTGGCATTGGCCTTGGAATTTCGTGGGACATATGGCATCAACACATTCAAGCTTAAAACCGGACGCAACCCGCTCCACCTTGACATCGAAGCCGCCCGAGTCCTTAGGGAAGGGCTCGGCGCGGACGCCGAGCTCTACATGGACGCCAACCGCGGCTGGTCCGCCAACGAGGCGGCCGAGGTATTGCGGCGCACGGCCGATCTGGGCCTGCAGTTCCTCGAGGAACCTGACGACGCCCGCGAAGTGCTGGGCCGCCGCCGCCTGGTGGAGAATGCGCCCATTCCCATCGCTGCTGATGAATCCGCTGCCAACCTCGGTGAAGCAGCGCGGGAAATCCTGACCGGCGGCGCAAACCTCCTGGCAGTGAAGACAGCGCGCTCCGGTTTTACGGAGGCCGCCAAAATCGTCGGGATGGCTGAGGGCATGGGTATCGATGTCTACATTGGGAACCAGATCGACACCCAAGTGGGTACGGTCGCGTCCGTTGCCTTCGGCGCAGCCTTCGCACATACGGCAAAACGCGCAGCAGAACTGTCCAACTACCTGGACATGTCCGACGATCTTCTGGCCGAGCCGTTGGCCATCACAGGCGGACGCATCCGCGTTCCCGAGGAACCGGGCGTAGGCACTGCCATTGACGAGGACAAGCTGGACCATTACCGCACTGACCGCTAACCATTGGGAGGACACCATGAAGTACCTGGTCCACATGGACGTCAAACTGCCCGAGAACCTGGCGCCGGCCGAAGCCGCCGAAGTTAAGGCCCGGGAAAAGGCCTATTCCCAGGATCTGCAGCGCACCGGCAAGTGGCCGGAAATCTGGCGCGTAGTGGGGGAGTACGCCAACTACTCCATCTTCGACGTCGATTCGAACGATGAACTCCACGAGGTCCTGCAAAATCTTCCGCTGTTCCCCTATATGGACATCACGGTGGTGCCGCTCGCAAAGCACCCATCGGACGTCAAATAGGCCGGAGTCTACCTGCATCAGTCAGGTTAGGCCTGGCCGAAGTGAGGCAGCCAGATCACCCCGAAAGCGGATTTCCTTTTCCGGTATAGCAGCGGCTCCCTCAGTTATCTGTCTGCCGACCAGAGCTCGGCAGCAGCCACGTACCCCGACTCTTGCCGGACGGTCGCTCCCCGCTCGTCGTCGCCGGTGCGGTAAACCTTCACGCAACTGTCTGTTGCATGCCTTGGACGCCCTGCCGAGTTGGAGAAACCTTCTAAACCCGTGGTTCCCGCATAGAGATCCGGGACCGCTCCGTCGCCTACTGCACATACAAACGAATGGGATTCACCCTGATAGAGGGGCCACACTTTGGCGGATTCGGTCCCGGAGACGGAAACCAGGGTGCCCTTGGCACCACCGGGGAGAACGACGGCACGAAGACGGTTTGCAGATCGATGCGGGGTCGTTCACCCACAATAGCCGGTGTCCATTACCGCACCTCCGCCCACATCGCCATCCAGCCGAATGTTGCCCGGCTTCACGAGGAAGTAGTGGATGCTGGAGTCCGACCCCCGCCATGTCGCCACGAACACACGGATCACATCGAGTAGACGCTGGGTGAACGAATGAAGCCGGTAGTGGGAGCGGACAAACGCGAGTGACCGTTGGCATTGGCGCCTCTGTGCGGGATCTGCGTCTTGGCCTTGGCAGGGTCCTGGAATGGTGATGGGCCCTGTTCTGACGCTCTTTGGGTCCGGATCTAACACCACGTAGGGGGAGCTGGCCGAGCCGGCAATTTATACAGCGCGGGAGAACCCGATGCAGCCGGGGTCCCCGATTGTTTTTGCTTTTACTACAGCTGCTCATCGTTGACCCCGGCCGGTACCGGTTCATTACCCACGTGATTGCTTGACGAGTTTCCTAACGGACTGTTTTGCCTGCGTTTTGGGAGCCCTCCCAGTGCTGCTGCTGGGCCCATCCACGTCCACAGTTTCAGGCCGGCGTGAGAAGGGGGGCGTAGCCCGTGCCCGGGGAACCTTTACCCGTTCCAAGTGAGGCCTTCGTAGAGGCTCATAATGGAACGCCGCGAGTCTCGCCGCCGGATGCGGGTTCTTTCCTCAAGAGCTATAGGAGCCTGCACTGGGGTTCTGCCCTGGCTCGTTCAACGCGGCCCGGACAGCTTCGATGATCTCGGGGGAATCCGGCGCCACAGCGGAGGCAAAACGTGCCGCGACGGCCCCGTCGCGAGTGACCAGAAACTTCTCAAAGTTCCATTGCACCTGCTCCGGGAGTCCAGTGGACCGGAATTTTGTCAGCTCAGCATAGAGCGGGTGCTGATTCCCGCCATGGACATCGGCCTTGGCGGTCAGCGGAAACGTCACACCGAAGTTGCGTTCGCAGAATTCGGCGATTTCGGTGTCGACGGCTGGTTCCTGCCCGGCAAACTGGTTACAAGGAACTCCAAGGACAGTGAAGCCCTGCTCCCGGAACTTGTTGTGCAGCGCCTCCATCCCGGCGTACTGCGGGGTGAAACCACACCGGGAGGCGACGTTTACCACCAGCACCACCTCGCCCTTGAAGCGGCCGAAATCAGTGGCCGATCCGTCGATGAGGGTCAGGGGAATGGAGTGCAGAGCGGTCATGGTGCTTCCTCGCAAATCGTTCGTCTGAAAGTGGAGTGAAGGTCTGTGGCCACCACGTCCACATGGCGTTGAGCAGCTCCGGCAACCCGCGCATGGGAAGGAGCGGGGTGTGGGCAGGTAAGTATTCGTTTACGCAGGAGCACGATGACCCCGAAACCTGCCCAGCACTAGCGACTGCTACTTGACTCCAAGGCCTAGTGGAAAGCCGCCGTATTGGTGCGGACCGGGGCCTATGCTTGTGCGGTTCATTGCCTTTAGGGCAACTGGATAGAGTAATCGCTAGGGGCGCGCCCGCCGATCTTATCCGTTAGCCGGGCCGCGCAATCAAGGGTGCGCGATACGATTTCCCGGAAGCGTTCCCTGGTGGCGCCAGGCCCGAATCCGCTCACCACGATTTCGAAGGCCACGCATTGGTCTTGTCCAAAGACTGGTACCTGGATCAGGGTTGCATGGGCTGCAGGTTCGGGGTGCCGGCAGTATTCCTCATAGGCGGACACGAGGGAATCCCAAACGGGCGAAAGCGTGCCCCAGTCGCCTTTAGCTGACGAAAAGGCTGCGCTGAATTGCTCACTTCTCGTATGTCCAAAGGAAATTGCATAGCCGTTTTTCCGCACGAGCGTCAGGATTTCCTCGATCAGCGCCGCATCTACCCGCCCTCTCAGATGTCGGGAGCCTTCGGTCCACGTGCGGTGCAGTGCGGGCGTTGACCAGGCCGCGAAGCCGGGATCGATTGGAGCGACGAAGGGAAAGTAAGTGCCGACGTACGGTGATCGGCTATCAGATGCCGTCAGCACGACCACAGTGTCCTGAACTACCGTTGAGATGGAGCACTCCAGTCCCAAGCTGTGAGATAACTCCTCAACCTCATCCCCGAGGCTTGTCGCGAGGCGCAACTGGCCGCCCAGGTTGTCGAGGTTGAAATCCTGCCGGGGGATCGTGAATGAACCATACCCGCCGTTGAGGAAGACCAATGGCAGTCCACCTGTTCGAGGACCCAGCCCGAAGTCCATTACCTCGCCAAGAACCATCACGTGGTCACCGGCAGGGTGGATGTTGTGGACGGTGGCGTCAAACCAGGCAACAGCGTCCTTCAGCCTGGGGATGCCGCCCTCGTCGAATTCCCACTCCTCGCCGGCGAAACGGTCATTGGGTGCCGCGCGGAAAAATGCGCGGCACAGCTCTTCATGTCCAGCCCCGAGGACCGACGCGCGGAAGCGACCAGCACTCTCAATTTTGGCATAGGTAAATGAGGTTTTTTGAGGCAGGAAACCGACCAGAGGAGGATCTTCGGAGACCGACGTAAACGTCCCGACAATCATCCCGACTGGTTGTCCGGCCTCATCGACCGTTGTGATGATCGTGACGCCGGTGGGGTACTTTCCGAGAACCTGACGCCACTGCGACTTCCGCTCCGGGTGATCCCTTGGAGGAGTATCTGTCCGCTCTTTCTGGCTGCGCATTCTGACTGTCCTTCTTTGTTCAGGCTTAATAGAGTTCGATGACAAGCTTGTCCGACAGTGCGCGGGAGACGCAGAGCGCAATGTCCTTCCCCGCCGCTTTATCCGCCTCGGAAAGACAGTGGTCGCGGTGGTCGGGAACTCCTTCCAGCAGCCCGGATACGCACGATCCGCAGACACCTTCTCCACACGACTTGAAAACTTCGATCCCGTTTTCCTCAAGGACAGACAGAATCGAACGATCCGCCGGTATCTCAAAGGACTCACCAGTATCGAGCTGGACATCGAAGGCCCGGTTGCTCGAAGTCTCAGTCTCCTCGGCAGCGAAGTGTTCGATGTGGACGTGGTCGGTGCCGACCACCGGCGTGAAGGTTTCGGCCACCTTGGCCATGAAACCGGTGGGGCCACACGTGTACACGTGGCTGGATCCCGTGAGGCCTTCCCCTATAGAGGACAGTGTTGCAGGAAGCTGCGTGCGCGGAGTGCCGAGGTGAATCGTGACTCGGTCACGGAACTCCGCACGGTTCTCCAGGAAGTCTGCGAAGGCAAGCTGGTCCCTTGACCGTGCAAAGTAGTGGAGGGCAAACTCTTCGCCGCGGCTGTGCAACTCATAGGACATGCTGAGTAGGGGAGTGACACCGATGCCCCCTGCAACGAGCAGGTGGCGGTCAGCGTTGGGGGCGATCGAGAGCAGATTCCGGGGCTTGCCAATCCTGAGGTGATCGCCTACCCGAAGTTGGTGCAGCGCCTCGGACCCGCCTCGCGAAGCTGGCTCGCGCTTGATGGCGATCATGATTGAAGAGGAGTCGCGAGGGTCGGAGGCCAGCGAATATTGGCGCACAATCCCGGTCGGGCCGGCGACGTCGACATGGGCCCCGGCTTCAAAGGCCGTAAAGGGAGCCCCGTTGAGCTTTCTCAACCGCAGTGAGCGGATCTCCTCGGCTTCGTGGAGGATCTCCGCGACCTCAACGACCAGTACGTCCCTCATAGGAGGAATCCGGCAGCCGGCACCACGTCCCCGGCGTCGATAAGGCGGATGGCTTTGCGGACGATGCGGTCATCAACGGGAGTCTGTCCCAGCCGGATAACGTAGTCGACATCGGCGGCCCACAGGTCATAGTTGCCCCGCTTGTGTGCCACCAGCACTTGGCCGGCGCGAAGGGAAACGATATCTTCGCTTACCTCCCCGGGGACGAACCTCGACACCGTACGAACTGTCCGCGCTGAGTCCACTGCTGAAATCGCATAACCCTCCACCAGACGCTGCACACGGAGAGCTCGCATGCGGGCATCGTCATAAACCATGTTGAGGTTGTTGTCGAAATCATCAGTCTCTGAATCCACGGGGATGACGTAGATGCCTTCGTCGGCGTACAGCTCGTTCCAGGTGATGTAATCCTTGCGGTCAAGCAGGTCGGCTTCGCGCCAAATCAGCTGGATCGCCCGCACGACCCGGGCGTCGTCGATTGGGGTGTTCAGCGGGGTTGAAATCGTTACGGCTTCAGTCATTGCTCATCATCTTCTTCCACATCTGGTAGGCGGCTCGCATGCCGGTTTCGTCGGTGCTGTGTGAGGTGGGCCAGCCTTCGGAAGTGCTGACCTCACGGTTCAGCCCTCGGTTGACCAAGATCGGCATCTCCGGAGATGCTTGCGCTCCTCGCTGCACGCGGTCCCATCCCTCTGCATCATCGGGGGTACCGAAGCCGAACGGGCCTTGGAAATGTTCGTGGACGCGCAGCCGTTCACGGCTCACCGGGCCGGCGATTTCAGGTGGCGCGTCGGGGCCGATGGCAAGGTGTTCGATGATCGTCTCGTTCGCGCTGATTGGCCGCAGCACGCGGAAAAACGCTGAAGAGAGCCCGATGTTGGGAAAGAGAACGAGGTTCGAACCTGTGCCGTGCATGGCGTGTACTTGTTTTCGAATCTGACTGTCGTCAACGCCGGCCGCTTTCAGTTCGGCGACCAGGTCGTCAAAGCGCGGTTGGAGCGGTTCGGTTCCGTCGTCGGCGCCCAGATCCATGTGCTCGGGCACCATGTGCATGACAGAGTGGCCATTTCCCAGGTCGTGGCATGTCGAGGCGGGGTCGGTCATGAAGCTGAGCATGTTGGCTGTTTCCGCGTCAACCGTGGCCATCCAGGATCGGTGCACGATGGGGAAATGGTATCCGTCGCTCGTGTTCTCCAGCTGGATCTTCCAGTTGCCGCTGTATTTGAAGCGGTGGGTTCCAATGACCTTGATCGGGTAGTCGCCACCCTGTTGCAGGAAGCGGTCTATCCAGACCTTGGCGTCGCCGAGGAACTCCTCGAGGGGCTCTGCTTCGGCATTGAATGTCGCGAAGATGATGCCGCGGTAGCTCTCGGTACGGAGCTTCTGCAGGCTCATCTCCTCCTTTTTGATAACTCCCTCGTATCCCTCGGGGTATGGGATGCCACGAAGCTTTCCGTCAAGGCCGTAAGACCAGGCGTGGTAGGGACAGGTGAATCCATTGGACTTTCCTGTGCGCTGTTCGCAGAGGCTGGCGCCACGGTGGCGGCACCGGTTGACCAAAGTGTTGAAGGTCCCCTTGCGGTCCCGGGTGACGATGACCGGGTTCCGGCCGACGTAAGTCGATTTGAAGCTGCCGGGACTGGGAAGCTCGCTCTCATGCGCGACCCAGATCCAAGTCTTCTCGAAGATGTTTTTCATCTCGAGTTCAAAGATTTCCGGGTCGGTATAGACCCGTGCGGCCACACGGTCAGCCTGGACAAGGTCTGCTGGATGTACGTCATGAATGTTCTCTGAGGTGAATTCAATGGTCATGGTCTTAGTGCTCCAGTGTTGATGGGTGGTGGGCAACAGGATTTGATGTCACAGGAATCCGGGAGTGGTGGCCTGCAAACCCAGTAGTACGGCGCCTGCGTCGTCGTACATGTGCTGGCTGAGTGATGCGTGCAGCTGCGGGACTTGGGCATCCATCCGTATCGGGTGCAGTGGATGCGAGTTGTTGATGACTGCAGCGCCGGAGACCTTCGCTACGTCGTGCACCACCTGGCTCGCGGTATCTGACACGTTGACGGCGCTAAGCCGGACGCGGGCCTTCTGATCGTCGGTCACTTCCTGCCCTTTGCTCACCGTTTCCCACACTTCCTCCGCGACATCAAGGAGGTAGGAACGTGCTGACTGGAGAGCAACGAATGCCTTAGCGAACTCGACGCGATAGTAGGCGCGTTCCCCCACCGGCGGGGCCCCTGTGATTCCCCGGTATGAGCCGGCAGACTGCGCGTAATCAAGAGCACCCTGGGCGACTCCGAGACCAATGGCCGCATGGCATTGAGCCTGGTATCCGATGAGCGGGTAACGGAAAAGCGGCTCGTCAATGAGTGACTCGCCCCCGCGGATGAAGGTCCATTCCAGGGGAATCTCAAGGTCTTCGACGACGGTGTCGAACGAGCCGGAGGCGCGCATACCGCTCACGTCCCAGTCCTGAACGATTTTGACCTTGTCGGCGGGAAGCACCGCAGCTCGAGGTTTGCCCCCTGCGGAATCGTCAAGCAGCCCTACGCTGATGTAGTCCGCAGCCATGGATCCGCTGGCAAATTTCCAGCGACCAGTGGCCCGGAAACCTCCAGGAGTGCGTTCAGCCTTCTGCATGGGGAACAGGCCGCCAGTGAAGACAACGTCAGGGCCGTTCTTGTAGATTTCGGCCTGCGTTTCGAGCGGAAGGGCCCCGCAATAGGTGTTGCTCGACGCAAACGCCACGACCCAGGCAGTAGAGCCGTCAATCCGGCCTATGCGTTCGATGCTCCTCAGGAAGTCCGCAGGAGGCATAACGACCCCGCCGAATTGTATTGGAGTCGCGGCACGGTAGAGCCCCAGCGGAAAAAACTTCTCGATGAAATCGCGTGGTACGTAGCCAAGAACATGGAATTCCTGACGACGCTCTGCGAGCTCTGCAAGAACCGCATCCCACATCTCCTCCTTCGACGATGTACGCATGCTGCCCATGGTGGTCCTCCTCGTTCGCAATCTGATAACCCCATGGTTAGGCATCAGGGCCGATCAAGCGCAGGGGTTGGACCGCTGAGCGAACCACTGGCTCGTGCAGCAAGCAGATTTGCGATGGCATGGGTCTATGGCTGATCCGCGACCTCATATGACCCTCACTTGCTACAACGACACCTACGGCTACGGGTGGAAACATGTTGACCTCTTCGTGCGGGAGGCAAGCGGCCTCGAACTGAACTGGGTTCACTGGGGGGTGCCGGCTGATGGTCCCGATGCTGCGGACGAGGTGACAGCAACTGTTGAGCCCACCCTCCTACGGACCTCGGAGTGGCGTCACCTGAAGAGCGCCAATGGCATGGACTACTGGGAAGCGGACGCAGCCTGGGGTGACGAATGAACCTACTGCAGCCGTGGTCCCTTCGAGAATTCGTGGCGGACTTGGCGGCGCACCGTACAAGTCCCGAAGAAGGAACGCAACGGGCACTGAACCGCATCCGTGAGACTGACTCCGCTGTGCAGGCTTGGGTCGATCTAGTGCCGACCCCCGCAATTACCGGCGTCGGGCCGCTCCGAGGTGTCCCCATGGGGGTGAAAGACATCATCGATCTCGCAGGCATGCCCACCCGGTGCGGCTCAGTCCTACGCACAGCGGCCAAGCCGGCACTGAAGGACGCAACGATCGTCGAAGCCTGGCGGTCTGCAGGGGCCATCCCAGTGGGCAAGACGGTAACTACCGAGTTTGCCTATTTTAAGCCCGGCCCCACCCGGAATCCGGCCAATCTCGATCACACACCAGGGGGATCCTCCAGCGGCTCTGCAGCGGCGGTGGCTGCAGGCCAGGTACCGATCGCAATCGGATCACAAACCGCCGGATCGGTCACCCGACCCGCGTCATACTGCGGCGTGGCCTCACTGGTGATGAAAAATGGGCAGTTTCCACTCACTGGCGTGGTTGGCCTCAGCTCGAGCCTGGATGCACATGGCATATTCGCCGCCACTGCGTCCGACCTTTCACTGGCGTGGTCGGCCCTCAGCGGGGAACCAGATCTGCCGGGGAAAATGATGGCACCACGGATTGCCTTCTGGACCGCCGACCCGCTAGGGGTGGTCACCGATGAGATGAGCACGGCCATGTCCGCCACGTGCGCTTCGTTCTCCGACAATGGAGCACAAATCCACCCCTTTCCGGATGAGGCGCTGATCGCCGACGTGACGGCCGCCCACCGGGTTGTCATGGCTTATGAAGCTTCGCGGGAACGCGCCGCGGAACTTGAACACATCGACCAGCTCAGTGAACCCCTTGCTACCCTCCTCACGACCGGATCCTCGATGCCCGAGGCACATTACACGGAAGCAAGACGATTGGTGACCGACGCGCGCCGGAACGTTGACCGTGTACTTGCGCATCACGATGCCATTATCGGTCCCGCCGCCCCTGGGTCTGCACCGCTCGGAACCACAAACACCGGAGATCCTGTCCTGAGCCGCGCCTGGCAGGCTTTGGGGTTGGCTGCCGTCGCCGTCCCGGGCCTCCGCAACGCCAGCGGCCTTCCCCTGGGATTCCAGGTTGTTGCCGCAACCGAAATCCAGGCGCTGCGTGCAGCGGCGTGGGCTGAGCGGCACCTCTAAGACTCGTCCCTTCCAGACAAACCTGGCGGCCATTGTTGCGAACCCTCTTCACCAGTAATGAGACATCATTGTCGAACTCCGTCTGCGGTTGGTCCTGCAGCAGCGCCAGCACGCAGGCTCAGCCGTCGTCTGCCGGCTCACTGGCATCAGGGGCACCGGGACCAGGGCGGGTGTCCACGGCCAGAACACCTCGTCGTCGCCGATACGGTTAGAGAAGGGTGCACGTTTCCTGGGTCAAGCTGCCTTCATCGTCGCGGGAACCATGAAGGTCTGAGCGGCTGCTGGCCTATATCGGCGCTTGTTGGCCGTTTTTCGCCCAGCTCCGGTAGAGGTGCAACCGGTTATGCGTCTACTTGGACGTGGTTGGTGCTTTGGTTCGTTTCCGCAGGCTTCATGAGCACAGACTTGCCGGGGTAGCTCGTGGCGAAGAACTTCGGAAGGTCGACGATCGCGACGTTCTCTGTACGGGTTCGGGCGATCTTCCACACGCCGTCGACCTTGCGGAAGGCGTTGTTGAGTCGACTGCTCCGGATCAGAGACGTTCCGTCTGTGAAGAGCCACGGTTGAAAGTGGATCCACTGCCCGTCCGCTTCGTCGCCGTGAACGTGGATCTGCTCTGAGGTCAGAAAGTGCGCGTTCAGCAGGAGTTTCGGGTCCTGGTCGGATGCCCAGAACCGGTTCAGATGAGCGCGCAGCTCTTCCTTCCCGACGCAACGGCCGAACTGGTTTTCGTAGTATTCGCCTACCCCCTCCCACACCGCATCCTCGGTGTACAGGTCGAGTATTAGTTCGATACGCTCCTGATCGCTTTCCACTCCGAACTCCGGACATGGCGTGTCGCAGAGGAACATGTAGCGGGCCTGTATCCGGCGGATTTCCGCTTCAGCCTCAAGGATCTCGATGCGCTTAACGAGGGTGTCGATGGTGGTGGCTTTTTCGTCCATGCCCCCACTCTCCCTACCGTGCGGGTCGAACGGAAGTGCCTGGTCCGTTGGGCGGATTGGCCTTTGATTTCGCCTGACAGCTAGTGGTGGCTTTTCGTTGACTGATACGGCATGCTGTCGTCGTACGTCCGCAGGAGACCCCCCCTGATATCGCTCGACGTTGCCCACAGAGCGCGCAACAAATGCTGCTCGTCACGACGCTCAAGAGGCACAGTGACAGAGATTGCTGCAACCACCTGCTCCGAGTCCGGGTAGACAACCGGAACTGCCAGCGCCTTGGCCCCCCGGAAGCATGTCGATCGTTCTTCCGCATAGCGACGGGTCCTGATCCCGGCTAGTACCGCGGTGGCCTCAGCGTGGTTGCGCGAACCGAGTGCCGCCAGGCCGGCGGGGTCAAGCTGATCGATCGTGTCCGGATCCGAGTGTGCCAGGAAGATACGACCTGACGCGGTCGTATGAAACGGGACACGATCACCTACGGAACTGATGACCACGACTTCGTTCCGTCCAGCGATCCGGTCGAGATACACACACTCGCCACCCTCAGGGACCGCGAGGTGCACGATTCCACGAGTCACAACCCGGAGATCCTGCATTGCTGGCCGCGCTACATCGCGGAGGATCGCTGGACCGGGGACCATTCGACCCAATTCGAACACTTGCAAACCCAACTGGTAGCCGCCAAGAGTCCGCGTGAGATAGCCCAGTTCCACCAGTTCCGTAGCAAGCCGGTGCGCGCTGGCTTTAGAGACGCCGGAACGGCGGCTAAGCTCCGTTAACCCCAGCGTCGAAACACCCTGCCTAAATGCGCTCAGCAACAGATGCGCCTTGGAGAGTACAGAGTCGGGCTGACTGACGTCCGGCCGTCCCGGTGCTTGGACGTTTCGCTGCACAGTACTCACTTGCATTCTCCTAGTCCATGGTGGCGCAGCGGTTCGAGCCGCTATCCAGATTGTTCATTATTTAACCACGGATCCTACGCGAGCGGTCCGGTGAGCGGACCACTCGCTGTGTAGAGCAGTAACAGCAGGGCGATGCTTGACAGCAAACATCGAAGGGAAATCCATGTCCGAAGTAACACTCCGCTACGGGTATGCCGAGACGCCACTCGGTCAGTTGCATTACGCCGAGGCAGGTGAAGGTGAAGCTGTGATCCTGCTTCACCAGACGCCGCGTTCTCTTGATGAGTTCCGCGAGGTGCACCCACTGCTGGCGGCGAAACGCAGGGTGATAGCGATGGACATGTACGGATTCGGCATGTCCGCCAAACCCGCGCCAGGCTGCCCTCAGACCATTGAGCAGTACGCAGCTGGTGTGATCGCACTCGCTGACGCCCTTCAATTGGAGCGCTTCGCTTTAGTCGGTCATCACACAGGAATGTTTGTGGCCTCCGAGGTCGCTGCCGCCTTGCCTGACCGCGTCTCGGCGTCAGTCCTGTCAGCCGGGGCCTTCGCCGATTCGCTTTTTCGCACCACCCGCCAAATGAGCGAAAGCACGTCCCCGGGCAAAGGCGTAGACGTGGTCACCGGGCAGGAGGACGGTGAGCATCTCAAGCAACTGTGGGCGAAGCGGTACTCCTTCTATCCGGAGGGGCGGCCCGATCTCCTGGACCGCTTCATCAGGGATGCGCTGACGCCCGGCGTCGACCCAGCCGAGGGCCACCGTGCTTGCGCACGGTATGTCATGGAAAACCGTGTTGGGCTCGTCACCGCTCCAATCCTGTTGCTCGCCCCCACTGAAGACCCGGTCTCTTACCCGCACACATCCAAGATTGCGGCCGCATATACAAACTCAAAATCTGTTCAGATAGTGGAAATTGAAGGTGGCCGCATCCCTCTTATGGAGCAAAAAAGTACCGAAGTAGTTGCCATGATCGAGCAATTCCTCGATTCTTTAGCTCTTTGACGCAACCAAAGAAACTCACTCCAGGTGCGGACAAAATTCGTCGATGACCTTCAGGTGCCAGCCATGAAGAGGGCGCCGCAGCGAGAAGAAACGGTCAACGAAGTCCAAACGACCTTCTGAACAGAAGTCCTATATCTTCCGCCGTCCGGAGGTAGGACTACCGATAACCCTTGAGAACAAAGTGAAAGCCGAGAAAAGTGAAAGAATCATGGGCCAAGCATGGACACCCTCGAGGCATTCCTAAACCCTCCATGAGGGTGGAGGCGGGGCCGGCCCGTCTTGAGAACGGCTCGGCTGTATCGCGGGGCCGCCACCTCGACCGACATAGCAACCTGCGAAAGGTGGCGGTGGTCAGTGGCATGTCATCACGGATCATTGAGCCCAGCGCACGGAGCGGCGATTCCCGGCCCGGTAAGGAAGCAACGCAAGCCCGCTCTCGGGTCTGTGATCAGCTGGAACTGATCCCGATAACTTTGGGGAGTCAAAACCTGGTTGAGTTTGTCGAAAGTGTGAAGCAGGTCAGCCGCTACGTTGATGCCGTTTGCCTCGACAGTATTTCAACCTTGCAATGCTATGAAATAGAAACCATCTTGAATGATGAGCTGCAAATTCCCGTTATGCACAATGAGCAACACGGATCTGCCATCGTTGTCTTTGCTGCGCTGATTAATGCTGCTCGGCTAAGGGGCCGAAAGGTTGGGCAACTCAAAGTGGTCATAGCAGGAGATGGCCCCGCCTGCACCGGAATAGCCGAACTTCTCCTCGCCCAGGGCATCGCAGACATCATTCTCGTAGACTCCCAAGGCATTGTTTCCCGGGAACGTAGTGAGTTGAATGCCGTGAAGGATGATCTAGCATGGCTCACCAACCCAGGTAATCGGATAGGCGGATTGCAGGAAGCGGTCAACGGGGCAGACGCCATTATCGCATCGGGCGGTGAGGTGATCACTGACCTGCACCTTGACGGGCTAGCCCCGGACGCCGTTGCTCTTGAACTCGTTCCGTCACACCCCTTGTTTGTTCCCGCCACGGAGCCGACCGCTGGGGCTGGGAGGCCCGTGATCTCCACCCGGATCAACAAGTTCCTCGCGTTCCCAGGCACATTTCAGGGTGCCCTGGACGGCGGTTCCAAGTGCATCACCCTGGACATGAAGGTCGCGGCGGCGCGCGCCATAGCCGACATCGTCGCGGAGAAGGACCTAGAGCGTGATCAGGTATTTCCGGACTGGCAGGGCAGCGGCGTAACGCGTGCAGTGGCAAGAGCGGTTGAAACTACCGCGCGCAGATCGCTGGAGCCTACAGTTCTCCTGTCCAAAGGATTCCAGCTGTCCAACTCACCTACGTAGCACGGATGGAACGCGCCTGCCGGACGGGGAGGCTGCGCTCGAAGCAGTTGCCGAGAACTCTGGCTTCGGCATGAATGAACCCGCGGCCATCGCGGTCTACCTTCTCTCGGATGCCGCCAACCGCACTCGGGGTTTCCGTCATCCGCCTCTCCAACGAGTACTAACCGGTTAGCCAGGCCGCGCCTCTTCCGCTGGTGGGCAACCAACGTAAGGCGTCCGTACAGTGTGCCGGGCACCTGCCCCTCGGAAACGCCGCCGTCGATATCAGGGCGAACCAATCGTTGGCGTAACAGCGCTCGAGCTACCAAGGCGTCCAATTCATCCATGAATAGGAAGCTATTGCAGCTACCTATGCTCCGGTGCCGGACGCCGATAACGGATATTCCGTCAAGCTAGGGCGAGGAGCGGCGGGGGAGCGGACTATTCGCTTCTCCAGGTCAGGCCGAGCATCCGGAAGGCGTCCTTGATCGCATCGCTGTCGTGGTGCAGTTCCTCGGGCCTGGAGTGCGTTAGCTTCGGGCTGACGTAAGGGTCGCCTGGCCTTTCGAAGATTGCCCAGAGCCTCAGGTCGTCGCCATGGCGGGACGCGAAGGTAACCCCGGCGAGGTCTGTTGTCTCGTAGATCCAAGCCGCGATTGCCTGGGTCAACCGGCGCGGCCGGGCATCTTTTAGGGCTGCGGCGTCAAGGTCCAAGAGTCCGAGGCTGAGAGCCACTCCGATGAAGTGCGGATGGAGGACAGCGATGGACCGGGAGTCCGTCACCGCGCAGTAGGTGCCGGTAAGTTCGGCTGACGTCGCTGCGCGGACCTCAAGCCATTCCCGGGGCACCTGCCCGGATACCAGTGTCGGGTGCAGCACCGCATCTTCGTCATCCTCGACGATCTCGTCCAGCTCCATTGCTAGCCTCGCGTCACGGCGGAAGGCGGCGAGCACCTCGAGCAGGCATGCCCTCAGGCTGGAGCCGGCGTAGACGGTCCGGAAGTTTCCGTGCAGGTCATCCCACCGGCCGGGGAACCTGCCATCGGTTGCCCACTCCCAGCCACTCCACGCCCAAGGATCCGGGCGGAAACCAATACGCCATACCCGGGTGTCAGCAGTAGCTGTTGCCAGTTGTTGCTCGTCAAGCACCCGTCAGCCTGCTGCCGCGAATGCCCTGGCAGCGGCAAGGACCGCCTGTGCCGCCTCGTCGACCTGGCCTTCGCGCAGTAGTCGCGCTGGCGGCACGTCGTCCAGTTGTGGGTTCATTCCCTGGAACCACGCCTGGACCACCGAGCGGGAGTCCCGCTCAGCCAACAGAGCTGCGACGTGGTAGGCATGACGCAGACGGGTCATGACCTCGGCTGACGGTTTCCGCTCACCGTCGGCCCACTGACGCACGGCCCGGGTTTCTTTGACCGAGCCGATGTAGGCAACGAGCTTCGCCCCCAGGATGTCCCGCAGGTCCCGGACCAGTTCAGGCTCGGCAAGCCGAATGGAATCCTGGTGCGCTTTCAGCCCTCCACGGGCTCCTGCAACGGCTGTCATGCTTTCATGGTGTCACGAAACAGCAGTATGTATCAACGGTCCAATCACACCCGAAATCACTGGCTGGGAGCGCAAAATCCACATCCGGTCCTCCCGCCGCTTCGTGTGGTGGCGTCAGAATAGTGGCGAAATTCCGCTTTATTGACGGTGGCTCATGATGTTCTCTGATCCCACCCTGACAGTCGAAGGGGAAGGAAACGGGGTGGAGTAGCTCGAGAATCGTCGAAATAGTCCAAACAATCTGGACTGAATGAAGTCCGTTCGGGGCAGGGGTGGCTATGTCACATGTCGTGACTGGGCGGGCCGCTGAGAACAAGTAGGAACGTCGCCCCCAGGCCAAAGCCTCCCTGGTCAGGCGGTTTTGACGTCAGGATGGGGTGTGCACTAACAGGACGATCTCCCCACCCACGAGCTCACGGCTCTAATGGGATTTCGAGTAGATCGTGGCCGATGTGAAGAGAACCTGCGTAGAGTTTGCCCACCTCGGCCCAGCGCTCAGTTGGAGTTGAGGGAGGAACGAAATGATGGAGGCCGAGGCTGTGAGCCCCTGCCGCTGTGGCAACCTTGGCGAGCTCCGGAATGGACGTATGTGCTGAAAGGTGGTGCTCCACCATGGATTTTTCTTGGGCTGTCCGTCCTCCGTTGTAGCGGGAGTAGACCCATTCCTCGTCTATGACCTCGTGAAGGAGGAGGTCGGTTTTGTGTGCGAGCCGGATGAGATTCGATGACGGGGCCGTGTCACCGGAGATTGTCACGGAGCCTTTTTCCGTGTCGAAGCGGTAGGCGAATGCGGGTGCCATCGGTGGGTGCCTGACCAAGACGGCTGTAACCCGCACATTATGGTCTTCATGGATGAGCAGGGGTTCCATGGCAGGCTCAGGGTTTGAGTCAGGGTGGAAACCGAGTTCTTGAGGGATTTCTATATCTATTGCCCGGAACAGCTCTTTGGGCGGCCGCCTCAACGAGTCACGAACCCGATCGTTTAGATCGGTGGCATTGGCTCTTAGCAGATGATCCCAGTGCCCGGAAATTCCTGGGGCGAATTCTTCCGGGTACAGCAATTGGGGATTTGTTTCGGCCTGGGGTGAGACCGGCGTGCGCGTCAGACGGGGCCCGGGTCCGTAGATGGGCAGTGGATCGCCAGGCCGGTCGTTTAGTTCGAAGGCTCCAAAGGAGGCTAAACTTCCCAGGTCCACGACATGGTCAGAATGCAAGTGAGTGATGAAGACCGCTTGAATGTCACGGACGGCGATGCCTGCTGCGCGTAACTGGCGCCCAAGGCCCGTTCCGCAGTCGACTATGTAGACGGCGTTACCTACGAGGACGGCGGTAGAGATGCCGGCAGATTCTCCCCACCAGCTGGGACCTCCCGTTGTCCCTAGCATTATGATGCGGGCCAGCGGGTGGGCGGCTGTTTGATTTGAAATTGCTAACTCCTTTTTTCATTGTTGTTGTGTCTGCATGTGCTCAGCCCGTTACAGGCTGCCTGCTGTTCCGGGGGAAGTTTTCAGTAGCCGTAGGACCTTCCGAGGGTGAAGGTTGCGGCTTGGCTGTCGGCTCAGTTCATCCCGCCTTGCAGTTTCACAGTGCTAGCAGGCTTGACTCCAAGAGCTTTCAGGACAGGGTTCCTTAGCGCGTCGACGAGCGGCAGGGGTTTCCTGCCTAATAGCAAATCCAGATCGCGGGAATACGAATTCAGATAGCCGTCTCTGATGTCCGCATCGATCCCGACCAGGAAGCTGGCCACTCCTTCAATTCCGCCTTCATCAAAGGCGCGTTGGCGGAATGTGTGTCGACCGATGTCCGCAAGGGGGCCTTTCGCCCCAGAGGTCATGAGGGCCTTCCAGTGCTCCTCAGGAGTCATATCTTCATAGCTGATCTCCCGGCCGAGAAGTTCAGTCGCTGCGGCAGCAAGATCGGAGAACGTCCAGCCGGGCGCTGGTGCGAGTTCGTAGATCCTGCTCTCGCCCGGCGGGTCACTCAGCACGCGTGCAGCAGCCGCCGCATAGTCGTACCGGGTCGCCGATGCGATACGCCCGTTACCTGCGCTGCCAACGATGCTGCCCATGATGGAGGCCGTGACGACTTGGCTGAGAAAGTTTTCGCTGTACCAGCCGTTGCGGAGCATCGCATAACGCAGTCCGGTTTCGGCGATCTTTCGCTCGGTCACAGCATGGTGGGGTGCGACGGGCAGGCGGGTGTTTGTCGCTCTGATGATCGATGTGTATGCCAGAAGAGAGACATTCACATCTCGGGCTCGCTTGATGATGGCGGTGTGCTGGGCTTCGCGTCGATCCAGTTCATTTCCCGAGATCATGAGGATGCGGTCGCCTGAATTTATTACCGGCTCTAGGGTGTCGGGATCGTTGTAATCGACCCGTTCCAGACGTACGCCACGCTCGGCGAGGTCCTGGATGGACGAGAGTCGCCGTCCCGTCGCCGTGATTGAGGAAACGTCAACGCCCAGGTCGAGCAGGTTTTCGACAACGTATCGTCCGTATTCTCCGGTTGCTCCAAGAATCGTGATGGTCACTCGGCGCGGCCCTTCTGCAAGTAGTCTTGAATGGTTTGTACTGTGCTCGGCCACGATGCAATTCGCCGGTGGTAAGGGGTCCGGGGCACGACGCAACCCATTCACCTGATGGCATGCCGGGGATTTCCGTGTTCAGGCCGGGGGAAGACGAACCCGCCACCCATCTTTACGGGCGAAGATCCGCCTTCCTCCGCCGTAGGACAATCGCAGCCAGAGAATCTGGCCGTCGGCTGTAAAGTCGTCGACTATGCCGCAAGCAATGACCAGCGTGCCATCCAGTACTTCTACCTCATCTCCCCGGGTGAAGCTGTCCCAGTCCCTATTTTCAAAATTCATAGGGTTCTGAAGTCATTCATCCTGAGGTGAGGGACAGCGTCACCGTAAGTGATCGCCTTATGCCGGAGCAGGTTGCATCAATTCTGGTCATCGGAGTACTGCGATTGCTTCGACCTCGACACGAAAATCTCCGACCAGGCGTGCCTGAAGGGTACTACGTGCTGGCCGGGGTAGGGAGAAGCTTTCCTCATAGACTTTGTTGAACGCGGCAATCTGAGCGATATCGCTGAGGAAGCAGGTGGTTTTGACAACATCACTCAGGTCGGACCCGACCGCGGCGAGAACCTGTTCGAGGTTTGTTACGACTTGGCGGACCTCATCTTCGAAGTCGCGGGGGAGGGTTCCGGTGGCGGGGTCAACGCCGACTTGGCCGGAGGTGAAGACGAGGTTACCCACCGTGTATGCGGGGCTGAATGTGGTGTTCCCTTTGCGTGACTCGAGGATGACGGGAGAGGATGAGGGATTCATCGGGGGCCTTTCATGTGGGCCCAAGGGGGGCCGCACGGGTGCTGGAGCGGAGTTTGGAGAGGTCTGGGGCGCTTCTGCCGGTTCAGCGCTTGGGCCGGTCACCGTTGTCCGGGGGTCACCCACCCAGGCATTTGCTGTTGCAGTAGCTGGGCAAGGGGACTGTTCACCATTGGGCTTTGTGGGCTCCGGGAGTGGAAGGTGGCAGTGTCCACTCGGCGGGGGTTTGAGAAAATTTGGTGACTGGCGGCATATGGCGGAGCCGCCCAAAAGGCGTTTCCCGCTCAACGAGCACGGGCTCGGGCAATTCTCCGCCTGTTGCGACGTTCTGTCCAAGTCCCTGGACCCACATGATGGCTCCGGTAAGGGATACTCTGACTTCATAGCTACCGCCGTCCTCGGCTCGCCGCTTCAGTGCTGCCATCGCTCCGGCCGCCCCGAGGTAGGCGCAAAGATAATCCGCCAGCAGCGATGTCGGAACCAGGCGGGGCCGGCCGCTGCCGCCCTCCGCCGCAGCCATTCCCGACACTGATTGGGCAATCTGCTCGAACCCTTTTCGTTCCGCCCATGGGCCAGCGAATCCGAAAGCGTTTACCTGTACGTAGATGAGCCCTGGATGCCTCTTGCAGAGCTCCTCTGGTGAGAGCCCGCGTCGGCCGATACTCCGAGGGCTCCAGGACTGGACGAAGATGTCAGTGTCCTCCAACAGCGCGTCCAGCTTGTCCATATTCCCCGGGACATCCAAGTCCAGATAGGCTGACCTTTTCCCCCAGCCGGTGTCAAGCAGGAACTCTGTTGGATCCGGAAATCGGGGTGCCATAAGGCGGAGGACGTCTGCGCCGTGTTCTGCCAGTGTGCGGGTGAGGGATGGTCCGGCGATGACGTGGGTGAAGTCGATGACGCGGACGCCTTCCAACGGTCGGCTGGCTGGTCCTAGGGGCCGGGGGGCGCTGTCCTCGATTCGGCGTATTTCAATTAGGGGAGCTTGCTTTAGCGCCTTTGCCTGGGGGTGCTGGTCCCATTCTTCACGGGTTCGGACTACCGCTCCAGCAAGATTGCGTGCTGCAACTTCGTCTTCCAGTTCAAAGGAGTTCCACCTTCGTACCGCTGCAGCTATGGCTTCCTCGTTGTTGGGGCATTCGAGAAGGCTGAGCAGCCCGTCCCGCAATCCAGGGTATGGCCCTACGAGGTAGATCCAGCGTCCATCTGCGGTTTCGAATAGGTTACTGACAGCCCCTTTGGCTCCGTTGGTGTAAATGTTCATGTCGTGATCTTCGATCCATTGGAAAAGACCGCTTCGCAAGGCGTTGATCGCCTGGGTCCGATCGATGGTGATCTCCTGGTTTCCGCCGGTGCGCATGTGCCACAGGTGTGCGGCTGCGAGGGCCTGCGCGCCCAAGGCCGCGGAGGCGGCGCACTCCAGGCGGTGGGGGCTGTCGCACGGCACTTCATCGCCTTCAAGGGTCAGTGTCCCGCCGGTTGATGGCATGTCGATGCTCTTGAGCAGTGACTGCATGTGCCATTCGGCAGGGTAATGCTGGTCTTCAGCCATCTGGGGCCTCTTTCTATCGCCGTTCGCGTCGCTGCGAGTACGGACATTCGGTCTGATGTGTGCGGAGCCAGGGCTCGGCTTGCCCAGTTTCAGCTGACGAGGCGGGATCCGGGGATGGCGGCAAGGAGCTCTTGCGTGTATTCCTCGCGGGGCATCTCAAACAGGACCTCGGGGTGGCCTGACTCGACAATTTTTCCCTTGCGCATTACGTGTACTTCATCCGAAATCATTCGGACTACCGCAAGGTCGTGGCTGATGAAGAGGTAGCTCACGCCCAGCTCGCTTTGCAGGTTGCTGAGTAGTTTTAGGATTTGGTCCTGGACTAGGACGTCCAGGGCAGAGACTGCCTCGTCCAGGACGACGAGTTCCGGGTCGAGGGACAGGGCTCGGGCGATGCCAACTCGTTGGTTCTGGCCGCCGGACAGCTCATGGGGCAGTGATTTCACGCAGGAAGATGGGAGGCCGACTTGATCCAGGAGTTCGTGTACTTTGGCACGCCTGCTTATTTGGTCCCCGATCTTGTGAACAACCAGCGGTTCGGCGATGGCGTCACCAATGGACATTCGAGGGTCCAGAGACGCAAAGGGGTTTTGAAAGACCGGCTGGATCTTCTTACGGAAGTGCAGCAGGTCCGAGCGGGAGAAGGACGTGACCTTGTCGCCGTCACAGAGAATCTCGCCCGCTGTTGGCACGTCCAGTGCAAGAACCAGGTTAGCCGTTGTCGACTTTCCTGAGCCTGATTCACCGACGATGGAAACGGTCTTGCCTCGAGGCACTGAAAAGCTTACGTCGTCGACAGCCAGGAAGTGCGACTTCTTCCCGAAACCTGCGCTCCTGATTTCGAAAGACTTCGTGAGGTTTTTGACTTCAAGGATGTTTTCTGTCTGCGGCCCACGCCCAGAGGCGTCTTCAGGCGACCGCATCGGAATCGACATGGCGCTCGACTTGCTTGCGGTGTGAAGGGTTGGCGCTGCGCTGAGGAGTCTTTTGGTGTATTCATGCTGGGGATCTTCCAGGATCTGCGCTGCAGCTCCTGACTCCACGCACTCACCGCGGTACATCACGACAATCCGGTCGGCACGTTCCGCAGCCAGGGCCAGGTCGTGCGTGATGAGAAATACTGAAGTCCCCATCTTGCGGGTGAGTTCTTCGAGTTCGTCAAGGATCTTGCGTTGGACAGTGACGTCGAGGGCGGAAGTGGGCTCATCTGCTATTAGCAGTTTGGGCCGGCAGGCCAAACCCATCGCGATGAGAGCACGCTGCCTCATCCCGCCTGAAAATTCATGAGGGTACTGGTTGCAACGTTTTTCGGCGTCATGAATGCCGACCATGGAAAGGAGGTCTATTGCCGCTTGGCGCCCTGCTGCACCCTTGGCGTGCCCGTGGATGGCAAGTACCTCGCTGATTTGGTCACCGACTCGATGCAGCGGGTTCAGGCTGGACATGGGGTCTTGGGGAACCAAACCGATTCCCGCGCCTCGTAGTCGAACCATGTCCGGTTCCTTAAGCTCGACGAGATCCCGGCCCTCGAAGATGATCTTGCCGCTGGAGACTCGCCCGTTGGAAGGGAGCAGACGATTAATTGCCGCAGCCATGGTGCTCTTGCCGGAACCAGACTCGCCCACTACTGCCAAAGTCTCTCCAACGGCGAGTTCCAGGCTCACATTTCGTACTGCCTTCACGTCCCCGGCTCGGGTCGCAAAAGTCACGGACACGTCCTGCATGGATAGCAGGGAAGTATGGGTGGACATGGGAGCCTTTCGAAAAGCCATGTGCGAAATTTGTGCTTCTAAGCAGTCGGATGAATGGGTCTCGGCTGCGGAACTGATCCCTGCTTCCCGCAAACGAGTGGTGTCATACCTGTGATCAGTGACTTCACTTACTTGGAACAGTCAGGGGAGGCCGGGGCCCGTAGGCCCCGGAGCCACCACAGTTAGTCCTCAGAGAGGTAGAACTTCCACGCCATGCGGCCGTGGGCCATTCCAGCAGAAGCCCGCATGGTGGCTGTCAGCGTAATGGTCTCGGCGATCTCTTCCTTCGTGGCCCCCTGGGCTTTGGCGCCCTTACTGTGCGCTTCGATGCACCAAGCGCACTGGGTGGTCAGTGCAATCGCCAGCGCCATCAGTTCTTTCGTCTTGAGAGGAACCACACCCTCAGGATCAAAAGCGGCCTGGTTCATCTCCAGGAAGGCCTTGTTGGCCTTCGGTGAGCCTTGACGGGTGAACCTGTCAAACTTGCGGTCAGTCGGATGGTGGTAGTGCTCCAGCAGCTCGGTAGTCATTGAACTTCCTCATTTAACTAGATGTCTCATGAATGTGCGGACGTATGCAACGTCCTGTTGAACTATGCCCCCCGCTACCCCAACAGTAAAACAGATTTCCACATCCGGTGGAAGAGTCGGGGTTTTCGGCGTGCTAAATGTCACAGAAACGTGTGCATTTTCAACAGCTAGTTGATATAGTCAGGATCACGGAGCTACTAGATGTTGAAGTTCTCACTCCGTTCCCGTCACCAACCTCTCTTTGGAGCTGCGCAGCATATGACTCTCATCTCTACGGCGGCCAGCACGTTGGCCCCGCAATTTGACTCCTCACGGCTTCAGGCCATTCTTGACCGAGAAAGTGTCTCGGCGCTGATCGTTCTCAGTGGCACCAATATCTACTACGCGACCGGCACATCCGGTTTCTACGGGATGATCGCTGGCGGGGTTTCCACCGCAATTCTTACTCCAGGCCACACCGACCCCCGGCCGATGATGGTCGTCGTTGAATCCGAGATTCCGGGTATGGACATGAACTCAGTGGACGTCCGCCCCTACCCGACATTCATGTACCTCGAGGATCCCTACAACCAATCGGCCGTGCCGCTGAATGATCTGAAAACACATGGTTTTGGACTGGAGACGTCGGCGCCCGTTGTGGCGGATGCCTTACGGTCCCGCGGCGTCACGGGAAAGCTGGCCGTGGAATGGAGTGCGCTGGATGAACCTTCCGCACGCTTCCTTCGTGACGCTCTTTCCTCCTGGGAGACGATTGACGCAGGGAAGATCCTCACGGAGGCCCGGAAAATCAAGTCTCCGTGGGAGATCGACCGCTTGTCCCGTGCTGTATCCATTACCGAAGACGTAATCAGCAAAGTCATCTCGGAGGTTTCGGAAAGCAGCACCCAGCGGAGCATCACCAGCAGGTTTTTGGAGTACTCCTACGCCCACGACGATGTGGACGGCATCAGACTGTGTCTGGTCACGGTCGGACCGAACTTTGCCCCGGCAGCGATCGCCCGTGACGACCGGGCGACACCAGAATCAATTATCAAACTTGATGTCGGTGTGACCGTGGGGTTCCATGGTGCGGACATTGCACGTGCTTTCTGCGTGGGGGAGCCGGCTCCTGAAATGCAGCGACGTTATGATGCATTGCTTGCAGGCCACACCTACCTGCAGGAGACCATCGCACCAGGTGTTCCCATCTCAGACGTCTTCAACAACGCAATGAACATCATCCGGGATGCCGGATTGCCTGATTACTCCCGCGGACATCTCGGTCATTCCGTTGGCATTGGGCCCAGCCCCGAAGAGCACCCGGTCCTCGGAGAAGTGCCCGATGTATTCGAGGAGGGCATGGTGTTTTGTATCGAGACTCCCTACTACGGATTCGGTCTAGGCAGCCTCCAAATTGAGGACATGGTGGTCGTCACCAAGGACGGCATCAGCAACCTCAACAAGTTGTCGCACGAGTTGGTCCGGCTGTGACCAGCACTGAATACGCGCCTTCACCTATTAGCGCACCGATGAAAGCAGGACTGATGTACAAGAAAGCCCGACGGCTCTTTGCAGCCTCAGCAGCTGTAGCACTGCTCCTTAGCGGCTGCAGCAGTACTCCGACAGCCGATGCACCTCCGGCCGACAACATTCATTACCCCCTGAACGCCACCTTCCCCAGCCTCGACCCTATGATGTCCACTTCCAACGCGGCAGGAATTCCCGGCCACCACATCTGGGAAACTCTGGTTGCATTCGACGACAACTTCGTGCCGCAGCCCGAGCTCGCCGAGTCATGGGAATTCAATGCCGACGCTACTGAAGTGACGTTTAAACTTCGCCAGGGCGTAACCTTTCACACCGGCCAGGAAATGACCGCAGACGACGTAGTGGCCTCGCTGAACCGCTGGGCCGGTCTTGCCGCCAGAGGCAAGGCCATGATGGAAGGCCAGCAGTTCGTCGCCGCTGATAAATACACCGTCAAGGCCAATTTCACCAAGCCCCATGCCGATGTCCTCGCCCAGCTGGCGAATCCGCTGCAATTTGCCGCGATCATGCCGGCCAGTGTCATTGCAGCGGCCCAGCCATCGGGTGTGACTGAGTTCGTCGGCACCGGGCCTTACAAGTATGTGGATTACAAGACGGACCAGTCTGTGCACCTCACGAAATACGACGGATATAAGCCCCTCCCCGGAGAACCGAAAGCTTTCAGTGGTGAGAAGACTGCGCCGACCAAGGACCTCTACTTCGATGTCGTCACGGACGGGTCGACCCGGTTGTCCTCTTTCCTGAGCGGGCAGTCAAACTTCACGGATGTCTCACCGGACAACTTTGCCCAGGTCGAAAATCAGGAGGGCGTGGTGACCCAGAAAGTCTTGGCAACGTCGCAGATCCTGGTTTTCAACATGAAGTCTCCTATCTTCAGCGACCAGAAGGCCCGGGAAGCTGTAAACGCTGGCATCAAACCGGAAGAGATCCTGCTCGGTGTTGCATCGTCTCCGGATCTCTACCGGCTGAACTCCAGCTACGCATTTACTGAAAATACTGAATGGCACAGTGAGGCGGGTTCGGAGGCGTACAACAAGCCGGACGAGTCCAAAGCAAAAGATCTGTTGGGCGAGTCCACTTACAACGGCCAGACGGTGCGGATCCTCACGAGCCACGATCTTGGCGGCGTGTTTTACAAGCCCGCTGTGGTCCTTCAGTCCCAGCTCGAAGCGCTGGGCATGAAGGTCCAGCTTGATGTCTCCGATTACGCCACATTGATCAGCAAGCGCAACAACCCTGAAACTTGGGACATCTACATCGGCGCTTTCCTGGTACCGTCAACGCCCTCGCAACTGATCTACTTCGGACCCAACTACGGACATAACTCCGACCCTGAAATCCCGAAGTTAGTGGGAGCGACGGCGGCCGCCCAGACAGAAGCCGAAAAGCGCGAAGCAACTGATGCCCTTCAGTCTTACGTCTGGAAGACGCTTCCCGTCATCAACATCGGGGACACCTACAACTACCACGCAGTTCGTAACGGTGTTAAGAACTACGAAAACTTCGCAAACTGGCCGATCCTTTGGAACGCCGCCGCGCCCGCCCAATAGGGCAGTCCCCAACCGAGTCTGGTCCCGGGTGCGTGTATCCAAGGATGCACGCACCCTGGGCAGCCCCAAAATAAGGGAATCGCTACCGTGCCACGCTATCTACTAAACCGCCTCTTCCAAACAGTGCAGGTGCTTCTCGTCATCTCGCTGGTTGTCTTCCTGCTGATCTACTTGATCCCCGGAGACCCCGCGACCGTCATCCTCGGGGACAACTACTCCGAGGCCGCCTATAACGCCCTCCGAACCGAGCTGGGTTTGGACCAGGCTCTGCCTGCGCAGTTTCTCACCTGGCTCGGGCATCTTCTGACGGGCGACTTGGGGTACTCGTACTTCCTGAATGACGATGTCTCCGCTGTTCTGCTGGAGCGATTTATTCCGACCCTGCAGCTCGCCACCCTCGCGCTCGTTATCGCGCTCACGATCTCCGTCCCATTGGGTGTCGCGGCTGGTATGCGGGCCGGCGGGGTGAATGACAAACTGCTTACTGTCGTAGCAATGCTCGGCATCGCGGTGCCCGGCTTCGTTCTCAGCCTGTTCATGATCCAGCTTTTCTCACTCCAGCTGAAAATACTTCCCGTCAGCGGCTATGTCGATCCCCTGCGTAACTTCGGAGACAGCCTGAGGCACCTGATCATGCCCGCTTTCGCACTGGGCATCGTTCAAGCATCGTTTATCGGACGAATCACAAGGGCTGCCGTGGCAGATGTGGTCGGATCCGGTTTTATCAGGACAGCACGGGCAAAGGGAGTCGGCGAGCGTCGGTTGACATATCACCACGTCCTCCGGAACGCGCTCCTGCCCATTCTCACCGTCTCGGCACACTCCTTTGGCACCCTCCTGGCCGGCGCTGTGGTCATCGAAACGATCTTCAACATCCCGGGAATCGGACAGCTTCTGGTCAGCTCAATAAGTAAGCGTGATTACCAGGTGATCCAAGGCGCGGTGCTGCTCACCGCATTTCTATACGTTGCTATCAACTTCTTCGTCGACCTGATGTACTCGGCGATTGACCCACGGGTGCGACTTGCAACGAAGGGAGCGAACTCATGACCAACGCCGAACCAATCACTTCCCAGGACCTCAAGGTTCGCCCACCAATGGAGAAAGGGACCCTGCCGCGCTGGATCCGCCAGGCGCTCGGGAACTCCAAGGTCCTTGTCGGCGGCACGCTGACGCTTCTCATCCTTGCCCTGGCGTTCATAGGTCCAATTTTCTTCACGTCTGATCCGAACGCCACCGCCGTGACCCAGCAGCTGCGTCCGCCCTCAGGTGAGCACCTGTTGGGCACTGACAACTTCGGCCGGGACATACTCGCCCGCGTAATGACCGGAATCCAAATTTCGGTGGGTGTGGGCTTCTCTGTGGCAACCATCTCCGCAGTCGTGGGCGTAACCCTTGGGCTGCTGGCAGCTTACTACCGGCGACTTGACGGTGTACTCATGCGGATCTGTGACGGGTTCATGGCTTTCCCTGATATCTTGCTAGCCCTTGCCATCGTCGCGACCCTCGGGCCCAGTATTCCTAACCTGATCGCCTGCATGACCCTAGTCTTCTGGCCAGCCATCGCACGACTGATTCGCTCGGCGGCTTTGTCCGCGAAACAGCAGCCCTACGTTACGGCTCTGCGCGCCATCGGCGCACGCGACAGCAAAATAATTTGGCAACACATCCTGCCAAACACGATTTCCACCGTGATCGTCCAGGTGACCGGTTATTTCGCCGCCGCCATTGTGATTGAAACAGCACTAAGCTTCCTGGGTGCCGGGGTGCCTGCACCTACCGCCAGCATCGGCAACATGATCGCAGACGGCAAGGAGAACATTTACACTGCCTGGTGGATGACCGCGGTCCCCGCCCTGGCCTTGGTCGTACTCGTGTTGGGTGTGAATCTCCTCGGAGACGGGCTTCGGGACTCTCTGGATCCTAAATCCGGTATACGAAGCGGCAGACCCTTTAGCGCAATAACGGGTCTCATCTGGAAAAAGAGGGAACCTGTTCCACTCCGGTAAGTGCTGGCAGGTGCGACCATTGTCAAGCCGACTCCTTGCACCGCAAGGCCAGACATTTCAGACACAACGCACTACTGCAGAATGGACATGATCGTGACATCCCTCCCGGACGATCCGCAACTGTACCGTCGAACAGTTGATGGCGAGCGGCTCATAGCCGTGTTTTCCTCGCTGGTCGAACCGATCGGTCGTGCGCTGCCGGCCACGAGTGAAGTCGTCCTGCACGACCTAAGCCTCCTTCCTAACTCCCTCGTTGCTGTCTATGGGGATGTCACAGGCCGCCGCGTCGGAGACCCCGCCACTGACCTGCTGCTCGAGCAAGCCGTGAAGGGGTTCCCGGACCAAAACCTGGGATATGAAACAAAGCTCGCTGACGGACGCAAACTCCGTTCTTCAACAATGATCATTCGCGACGTAGCCGGCGTTCCCGTAGCGGCCCTTTGCATCAACACCGACGTTTCCACATGGCAATCCGTCATGAACATCGCCCAATCAATGATGGGTCGGCCCGCCACGCCTGATTCCGCGGAGCAGCTCGAAGCCACCGCAGCAATAAGACCTGTTCAGCAGTTGGCATCTGCCGAATCGGACAAAGGCGCCAAGCCCGCCGAGGTCTTCGTGAAGGATGTGGACGAACTCGCTGCCTATCTCATCCGCAACGCCATCACCGCCGAGGGCGTGCCAGTGAAGCGGATGAAAAAGGAACATAAGATCCAGGTCGTCCGAGTGCTAAAGGGACAAGGCATGTTCCTGCTTCGGGAGGCTGTCGAAATGATAGCTGAATCTTTGGAAGTATCTCGTTTCACCATCTACAACTACCTCAACGAAATTGAGGAATCCGACAATGCGGCGGACACGTCCGTCGTTGCGGACCGAAAGGCTTGACCGTGGCACTGGACCAGTTCCTACATCTGGCAGAACGTGATCTCAGGGAACGCGGCAGTAAGAAATGGACTGCTTACCCCGATTGCTTGGGCGCTTTCGTCGCCGAAATGGACTTCGGCGCTGCCCCCTGCATCATCCAATCCTTGACTGCAGCTATCCAAAACCAGTCGTTCGGCTACCTGCCCGCGGCAGTGTCCCAAAACATGTCCCAGTCGTGTGCCGGATGGTACAAAGAGTCGTTTGGGTGGGCGGTTCAGCCAGAGTGGATCTACCCGGGCCCCGACGTGCTGGGCCTGTTGCAGTACACGCTTGAATTTCTTTCCGACCAGGACAAACCGATCCTGGTGCTGACACCGACGTACGCACCGTTTCTTCCGATCGCAGCGGCTACTGGAAGGCAAGTCGTAGAGATCCCGCTGGCAGCCGATGGCTTGCAGTACGCCCTTGACTTTGATGCGCTGGAAGCGGCCTACGCCAGGTATGGTGGGGGCCTGTTGTTGCTGACAAATCCCCACAATCCGCTTGGCCGCGTCTTCACCAAGGCCGAGTTGCTGCAGCTCAGTGCAATCGTTGATCGCTACAACGGCCGTGTCTTTGCTGACGAAATCCACGCACCGATTGTGTACAGCGGGTCACGGCACGTTCCATACGCATCTATTTCTGACGAGGCAGCCAATCACTCGGTTACTGCAGTGTCTGCATCGAAGGGCTGGAATCTTGCGGGCCTGAAATGTGCCCAGATCATTCTGACAAGTGCCGCTGACCGTGAAGAATGGACCCGATCGGGCTACCTCACCATGCACGCCGCGAGCATCTTGGGAGTGGTAGCAAACACTGCCGCGTACGAAAGCGGCGGAAAATGGCTTTCAGATGTTCTCAACGTACTGGAGGACACTCGGTCCAGGCTTCAGTACTGGATGCAGGACATGCTCCCGGAGATCGGGTTCCGAGCACCGGAGGGGACATATCTCGCCTGGCTGGACTGCCGTGAGCTGGGACTTGAGTCCCCGGCCGCGTTCTTCCGTGAACGCGGCCGCGTGGCCCTCGTGGAAGGTAAAGACTGCGGCTTAGGCGGCGAAGGATTCGTCCGCTTGAACTTCGCAATGCCCCAGCCACTGGTCAAAGAAGCCGTAGAGCGGATGCGTTTAGCACTTGACAGTCGATAGAGCGCCTTCAGTGCCGGCACCACAGGTAGCGACATCCAGAATAAAGCCAGAGGTGGATGGTTTCTTGAAACTCGACACGATTGCTAACCTGTCAGGCGCCGAACTCCGTTCCCGGGCCCGCTCAGGTGCTTTTACAGGCTCTACGGCTGGCACTTGCCGGGGGATGACTCAAACTGGTCTGGCTATCCTGCCGAAGTCCGAAATGGCCGAATTTCTCGGATATTGCTCCAAGAATTCTGCAGCCCTGCCAATAATAGAAATCTTGGATATGGGCGCAACTGAGAGCTCCCTCGCCCCTGGCTCTGACATACGGACCGACTTACCTGGATACCGAGTCATTCGGGATGGCCTCGTTGTGGATGAACCACACAACATCCTCGCGTACTGGCAAGAAGACCTCATAGCCGTCCTGCTGGGTTGCAGCTACACTCTCGAATGGGCGCTGGAGGACGCCGGCGTCCCATTGCGCCATAAGACGTCCTCCATCAACCAGACAGCGATCTTTCTCAGCAATAAGCCTGCCAGCACGCCATATGGCCGGTTCAAGGGACCTGTGATGTACACGATGAGGGCCGTTCCGGCCCGGCTGGTGGCCCCTGTCGTGGAACTCACGTCACGAATGCCGCATAGTCATGGCGCCCCCCTCCATATCGGCAGCCCCGAAATGCTCGGCATCGATCTTAAAACAGACAGCATTTCCACGCCGCCGCGGATGGAAATCGGCGACGTGCCTCTCTTCTGGGGCTGTAACGGAATCTTGGAACAAACTTTTGCTTCTTCCAAAATTCCGTTCGCTATCTATCATTCACCCGGAAAAATGTTCGTCACGGACCACTTTTATGCTGCTCCGCTGCCACGCGGATGAAGTTCAGGGCTATAGCCTCCCTTGGCAACCCGGGCTTCCGCCTCTTCTGGTTAGGGCAACTGGCATCTAATATCGGCACCTGGTTTCAGAACCTTGCGCTCTCCCTGGTCGTCCTGGACATCACGGGCAGTGCCTGGACGCTGGCGCTGGTGACTGTCGCCCAGTTCGCTCCGGTTTTTTTGCTGAGCACGGCCGCGGGATACGTTGCAGACAAGGCCCGTCCGCGGACTGTCCTCTTATGGACAAGCTCTTGCTCCGGTGTTGTCATTGGGCTTCTCTGCCTCGCAGCTTCCCAGGACAATCCCTCGCTTGCAGTGATTTACTGTCTCCTCGGCCTTAGTGGCTGCATCCAGGCGTTTGAAAGGCCCGCTGCTCAAGGTTTTACTTACGAACTCGTTGGAAGCCACTACCTTCAAAACGCCGTCGCACTCATGACTGTGGCAGTCTCATCCGCACGGTCTGTCGGTCCAGCCGCGGCCGGTCTCGCCTATATTTCTTGGGGTCCTGTTGCCTGTCTGGCAATCAACGCCTGTTCCTATTTTCTGATTCTGGCTGCACTGCTCTTTATCAGGACAACGGCACTCATTTGCAGGACCAGTGTTGGCACCGGGTTGGGACCGGAATCCCTCTTAGGGCAGCTACGCGCGAGTCCGGCTCTTAGGCAACTGCTGCTTGTTGCCGCAATCATCACGTTGACTGCCATCAATTTCACCGTATCCGTGACATCCACGGTCACGATCACTTTCGCTGGGAGCGCCGTGTCGGTGGGTCTGGCTCACGCGCTAAATGCTGTCGGCGCGATTGTCGGCGGACTCATAGCATCGAGCTCCCGCGGAAGGATGCAGGCCTCTTCGCTGGGTCTGCCCTGCACCGCGTTGGCCGTTACGCTCATGTTGTCCGCCACCGCACCGTCACTGGAGCTCTTCCTCGTGTACGCGCCGCTGCTGGGGCTAGGCCTTGGGCTATACCAGGGCGTGCTTTACAGTGCTGCCCAAGCGTCCTCGCCTCCAGAATTTTTAGGGAGGGTGATGTCACTTTTCACCATGGCCACTTTCGGATTGAGCCCCTTGAGCGCCCTCCTTGCCGGCTTTTTGACAGATATCAGCTCGTCGCGCACACCACTCTTCGTCGGTGCCTGCGGCTGCGCGCTCTGCGCAGCAGTCGTCTTCTGGAGAAGGGCGGGCAGGCCCGGCAGCTAATAATTTCAACGCTGCCGGGCTCCTGCATGATGAAGTGATCAGCCGGTGTGGGAGGCGTGCTTCCGCAGATCGCTTTTGAGAATCTTTCCGCTGGCCGTCCTGGGCATTTCATCCACAAAAACTATGGATTTGGGAATCTTGTACCGTGCCAGCCGGCCGTCGAGATGGGCTTGGATTTCTTCCTCGGAAAGGTTAGATCCGGACCGCAATACGATGACCGCCCGCGGCACTTCTCCCCATTTTTGATCGGGGATTCCTATCACCGCGACACTGTATACTTCGGGCAGTTCGTTGATTATCTGCTCAACTTCGGCAGGATAAATGTTTTCACCGCCGGAAATGATCATGTCCTTGAGTCGGTCGGAAACGAATACAAACCCTTCCTCGTCAGCAAACCCGATATCGCCCGACTTGAACCAGCCATCGACAGTATAGGAATCAACCGATGCGTCGGGCCTCTCCCAGTACCGCCTGATGACGTTCGGGCCCTTAATCTGGATCTCTCCGACAGTCCCGGTCGGAACTGAAGTACCGGAGCCCTCCGCGATGCGTACGCTTGTGAAAAAGTGAGGCAGGCCCGATGAGCCCATCTTGTCCCGGGACCGGTCGGCCGGAAGCGTCGTCACTCCCGCCGCGGTCTCCGTCATCCCGTACCCGTTGGAGAAACGCAGGCCCCTCTGTTCATAAGCTTCGAGCACCCGTTTCGGGACGGCGGAGCCGCCACAGGTAAGCTTGTTGAGCGAGCTTAAATCGGCAGTATCCCAATCAGGATGCTCGCAAATCATCTGGAATGTAGTGGGTACACCGCTGAGAGTTGTGACTCGGTGCTCCCTGATCAGGCCCAGGGTGCGGGCCGGATCGAATTTCGTCTCAAGGACGACTGTTCCGCCCTTCAGAAGAGTGGGCAGGACGCCCATGGCCAGCGATGCGACGTGGAACAGGGGGGAAATCATGAGCGCCACATCGCTGGAGGAAAAGTCGAAGTCGACGATCACGTTGAAGCAGTTCCAGGCGATATTGCCATGCGTCAACAGGGCACCCTTCGGTCTTCCTGTCGTACCGGAGGTGTAGAGGATCATGGCCGGGTCATCCAGACCGACCTTTTCATCTACGTGATGGTTGCTGGCGGAGCCCAGCAGCTGTTCGAAGTCCGCGACGTGGACTGTACTTCCGTTGCCGACAGGACGGGAAGGGTGGCCGGTTGTATCATCCACAACGACTCGTATCGAGACCTGGGTGCCTTGAACAGCTGCAGATGCGAGCCGCTCGAGGCTACCGGCGTGGATAAGTGCGACCGCGCCGCAGTCCTGGATCTGAAACTGTAGTTCCGGGGGCGCAAGACGAGTGTTAAGCGGTACGAATGTGGCGCCTAAAAGCCCGCAGGCAAAGAGAACTTCCAGGAAAGCCGGATGGTTCTCCCCCAAGTAGGCAACGCTGTTGCCCTTGCCCACCCCGCAGTCCCGGAGAGCGTTGGCCAGCTTTGCGGAGCGGTCGTCGAGTTGTTCATAGGTTCTGACTTGGTTTCCGCTGATCAGAGCGACCTTGCTCCGGGACTTCGGGCGGCGTCGTTGCGGCCACGAACCAATGCCATTGTTTTCCAAGGCGTTCCTTTTCCTATACGTAGGATCCGAGGCAGCGGGAGAACAAATCTGTGAGTTGTCTGCTCACCCGCGCCCGGTACAGCTGATGACTTGAGAAGATGCGGCGCCTACCTCGACGGTCTTACTTGTAGAAGCGGGCGAGGAATTCGGCAACGACGGCGGGGCGTTCTTGCCCCTCAATTTCGATGGTGCTGGTGACTTTGATCTGGGCGCCGCCCTTGACTTCGGTAACCTCGGCGATAGCGGCTTGCATACGGATGCGGGATCCCACTTTCACCGGTGAAGTGAAGCGGACCTTGTCCAGCCCGTAATTGACCTTGGTGGTGACCCCGTCGACGTCGAACAGCTCGCCCCAGAACGGAATGATGAGGGAGAGTGTGAAGAAACCGTGTGCGATTGGCGCGCCAAAAGGGCCGTCCTTTGCCCGTTCGGGGTCCACGTGGATCCACTGGTCATCGCCGGTGGCGTCAGCGAACTTGTTGATCTGTTCTTGGGTAACAGCCCGGTACTCGGTTGCGCCGAGATCGGTTCCGGTGAGGGTGAGCAGTTTGTCAAAATCGACAACAAGGTTGGGCATTATTAATTCCTAGTTTGGTTGTGGGGTTGGCAGGTTTGAGGTCAGGGCAGCGTACTGTCCAGTCCGAGCAGTCGAACGGCGTTGTGCTTTAGAATCTTGGGCCGGATCTCGTCCTTGAGCGGGAGGTCCGCGAAGGCCCCCAGCCACTTCTCCGGCGTGATGAGTGGGAAGTCGGTTCCAAAGAGGACTTTGTCCTGGAGTACTGAGTTGGACATACGTACAAGCGACTCCGGGAAATATTTGGGAGACCAGCCGGAGAGGTCAATGAAGACATTGGCCTTGTGAGTGGCAATTGAGTTGGCCTCGTCCTGCCACGGCACCGACGGGTGCGCCATGATGATTTGAAGGTGGGGAAAGTCCGCCGCGACCACGTCAAGGAGCAGAGGATTGGAGTAGGCGAGCTTGATCCCATACCCGCCTGGAAGGCCCGCACCCATGCCGTTTTGTCCGGTATGGAAAATTGCGGGCAGGCTCAGTTCCTGGAGTGTTTCCCACAGGGGATAGAACTGCTCACTGGATGGATCGAAGCCCTGCAGGGACGGGTGAAATTTGAAGCCGCGGGCGCCCAACTCCAAGGCTTGATGCTTCGCTCCGGCAATCGCATCCTCCCCGGTGCGCGGGTCAACACTGCCGAACGGGATGAGGACGTCATTGTTCCGGGCGGCGCCGGCGATCAGTTCCGGAATGCTGTTCGGTTCGTGCCTGAGCTGGGTGCGGGCGTCTACCGTGAACACGACGGCAGCCATGTTCAGTCCGCGGTAGATGTCCGCGATACGGTCAAGCGAGGGCGTTCGGTCCTCCGCCTTAAAATACTTCGCTGAAGCTTCGGTGAGCGCGGGCGGGAGGGACTCATGACCGTGACGGTCCACTTCGAGATGGACGTGCATGTCGATGGCGGTAACCTGGGCGGCGTTGATGCCCAGTTCATAGCGTGGGGTGGACACGTCAGTGGGCCTCGACAGGCTCGGGCTTCAGTTCCTCGGGCAGCGGAAGGAACTCTTCGCCGACGCTTTGGAGCTTGTCTTCAAACAGGGAAGTGAAGGTCTCCTGGAGATCCCCGTAACTCCAACCGCCTTTACGGTATTCCGTTGCGGCCGCATGGGGGTGCGTCCAAAGCTGCAAGCGGTCACCGCCAGCGCCTATCACCTGCCCTGTGATACCGCCGGCGGCATCCGAAGCGAGGAAAGCTACAAGTCCTGCGACATCATCGGCCGTTCCGAACCCTAGGTCGTGACGGAAGAAGTCCGGCATTGCCTGGCCGCGGTCGTCCGCCTGGACGGCTTTTTGAAAGTACGGCACGGTCCTGGTCATGGCAGTAGCCGCGACCGGAATAACAGTGTTGGCAGTGACGCCGGACTTCTTCATCTCCAGCGCCCACGTTCTGACCATTCCCACGATGCCGGCCTTGGCGGCAGCGTAATTGGTCTGGCCGAAGGTTCCACGCTGTCCGGTGGGGGAGCCGATGGTGATGATGCGCCCAGCGATCCCTTGTTCCTTGAAGTAGGCGTATGCCTCGCGGACGCACGTAAAGGTGCCCTTCAGATGCACGTTGATCACCAGGTCGAAGTCCTCATCCGTCATCTTCAGCAGCGACTTGTCCCGCAGGACGCCGGCGTTAGTAACGAGGATGTCAAGTCGGCCGAAGGCCTCGACAGCCCCTTCGACCAGCGCTCTGGCAGCTTCAGTGCTGCCCACAGGAACGACAACAGCTGTGGCCCGGCCGCCATCACTTTCGATTAATGCCACTGCCTGGTTCGCGGTTTCGCCGTTGACATCGTTGATGACGACGGCGGCTCCTTGCCGGGCCAGTTCTCTGGCATAAGCCAAACCCAGGCCTTGGCCGCTTCCGGTGACGATTGCTACTTTGCCTGAAAGGCTCATCGTTACTCCTTTGTTAGCCGCTGTAAGGCGGGCTATGTTGTTTCCATCTGGAGGGTTAAATCGGCTGCGCGGCCCCAAAGGGCTTTACCCAAAAGTGTCTTGAGGGTGGAAGCCTCTTGCGGGTGGAGAGCAGCAAGTGCCACAATTCGGCTTCCCTGGCTGCCATCCGGGCTGCTTCCAGGACGCGGGCACCCTGATCAGTGGCCGTTATGGTTTTGACCCGTCTATCCCGCTTTCCGGGTGCCCGCTTCACCAAGCCCCGATTTTCCAACTCATCTATGAGCGAAACGATTTGGCTGGGGTCGAGGCTTAGGAATTCCGCCAGCTCCCGTTGTGTTGGTTCCAGCCCGCTGTTGGCCAGGGCTACCACAGCGTAGGAGCGCTCCTTGAGACCAACGCCAGCAAGTCCTCGATTGTTCAGCACCGAACCTAGCGTGTGCAGCTTGGCCAGCAAGAATCCAAGATCCTGGCATATCGCCGCTGTGGATAGCCTTCCGGCTGGCCCGATTCGTGAGTCATCCAAGGTAACTATTGGCATTTCCAACTCCAGGTAGTGTCGCTAGTGATAGACAGTTTTGGAAGTACTCCCGGGCCGCGGACGCACGGACGCAACGGTGCAAGGCGGAGGTCCTAATGCTCGGCTTCAGTCCTCTGCAGTAAAGAACTTCCAGGCCATGCGGCCGTGGGCCATGGCAGCCGAAGCCCTCATGGTGGCAGTCAGGGTTATGGTCTCAGCTATCTCCTCCCTGGTGGCGCCCTGGGCCTTGGCGCCCTTGCTATGAGCCTCGATGCACCATGCGCATTGGGTAGTAAGTGCAATGGCTAGGGCCATCAACTCCTTGAACTTCAACGGCACTGCACCTTCGGGATCAAATGCGGCTTGATTCATTTCGATGAAGGCCTTATTTCCCGCCGGAGCGCCTTGGCGAGTGAGCCGGTCGAATTTGCGGTCGGAGGGGTGGTGGTAGTGCTCGACAAGTTCCTGAGTCATTTTGAAAGTCCTTTATATTTTATAAAAAGATGGTCTTTAAGAAGGCATAGGTGTGGAGTACGGCTGGTTATCGGGACAACTTGGAGGAGTCTGCTACCCGACTAAACAGCGTCAAAGTCCGTTCAACGGTCCGCCGCGTAACATGCTCGGCCATGTCCCCATTTCTGTCTCTGGCGGCACTGATGAAATCCAGGAAGTCATGCGACAGCTGGGTTTCGTATTCGCCACCATAGGGACCCATGCGGAGGAATCGCTGATAGCGCTCGATGCGGCTGCGCCAGTTGACTGCCTCCTTCATGAGATGAGGCCGTTGTGCACGTTGGGCAATCAGATCCCGTGCATGCCACGCCGCCCGGTAGAGTTCGTCGACATTCCCGGCAGCCCCGGCGGCCGTCCGCAACTGCTGCAACTGTTGAAGTTGCTCCAGGTCGTTGTCCGTTAGGGCCGTAACTCCAAGGCGTGAAAGGCGCGATTCAACGGCCCAGCTCACTGTCACGATCAATTCGAGGTCTTCAACCGAGAGAGGGGCAACGTAGCTTCCCTTGCGCGGTACGAAAGCCACTAAACCCTCCGTCTCGAGGCGCCGGAGCGCTCCCCGCGTCGGGGTAAGGCTAGCCCCATAGCGCTCGGCAAACTCCTCTAGCCCAAGCCGGCGCCCCGGCTCGAGGCGAAGGTGCACAATGTCCTCCCGCAGGGCATGAATGACATTGTCTTCGACCGAAGGGTGGAAGTTTGATTGCTCCGGAAGATCGGTGACCTGGAGGGGAAACATACTATTTACGGTATCTGAATAATTTATCAAAGGCCTAGCTACCGGTTCCATTTCGTGCGTGTTCTTGGCCTCAGACTGCTGCTCGGGTTCCGGAGCGATTGCCGGCCACTCCTTCCGTTGCTCCATACGCCGGCGTGAGACCTCGACACCCATTTCAGCGCGATTCTAGGTCTTTGCTTGCGGTGGTGAGGACCTGTGACTCCTGATCCCTGACAACGATCATGTCTTCGATATTGAAGGCCCCTACCCCATAGCCGTAATAAGGCAGCTCCAAGGACAGGACCATCCCAGGCTGGAGGATTTCCTTATCATCCAAGCTGACGTGCGGGTTCATCTCGACCTCGAGTCCGGTGCTGTGTCCCAGATGCCCCCGCTTGTAACGCGGGAGGCCCGTGTTGGCCACCTTCATGGCATCGCTGTACAAGTCAGAGAACGGACGCCCTGGCACGGCCCCTGCCACAAGGACCTCATGAGCCGCTTTCAAGGCGTCATGTATATCGCTAGCAAGGCTGGAAGGTGCACCGATGACGAAATTCCTGGCGATATCTGCCCCATACCCGTTTACCTCCGCACCCAGGTCGAACTTGACGATATCTCCCGTGGTCCCCTCGACACGTCGGTGCGTCTGGGCCGAAGGCGAGAAATCTGCGCCAACGGTGATGAACGAGAACCTAATTCCAGTCGCATCCGGATGTGCCCACACCTCTTGGGCAAATCGGCGGTTAAGGGCTTCCACAGTGATTCCGGGCTCGATGTCCAAGGACGCCTGAAGCACGGCGGCCTGTGTAATGTCGTGGGCCGAAACCAGCTGCTCGATTTCCCATGGTGACTTAATGGCCTGGGCGGCGGAGAACACTGGTGAGGCGTTCACGAATTCTATTCCGGGCATCAGCTCCTGGAGCCTGGTCCAGGCGATGGCATGCATCTGCTGGACGTCTACACCGACCCGCCTAATACCCGGGCGGTCCCGCAGAAGTTCGGAGAGCTTGGCCAGCGCTTTGTCCAGGCTGGCCTTGCTCGTCAACTCCGGGTCCAGCTTCACGCCTGGCAAGTTATAGGGGTTATCGATGTACGTCCAGGTGGAGTAGGTGCGAATATCGAGGTCGGGTGCGGGAGTATGGCCGGGGGCCATGAACTCCATCTCCACGAGTCCTCGGCCATTTTCAGGGTCTGCGAAGAGGACCGCCATGGCGCACCCGGTAGGTACACCGTCATACAGCAACGGATGAATCATTCCTGAGACGTAGTAATGGTTCCGTGGCCCAAAGGCGACCACAGCGTCCAGTCCCTGACCGTTCATCAAACCCCGAAGCCGCTGCGCGACGTGCTCGAGGTGCCCGGATGGGGGAGCGGGGAGCGGATTAGCTGAAAGCTGTGAAGCTGGAACAGTCATCGTGATTTTGTTCTCCTTAGTGGAATAACTACGTGTGAACGTCTATGGACCGGAACCGTTTAGGAAACGGAGTGATGCTCGACGGTGATTTCGCTTGCCTTGGTGGCGTGGGTTTCCTTCATGTCACCGCGGCTGGTTTCCCGCGCGGCCGCTATTGCAATGATGCTGATGAGGCTACAGGCGGCGATTACCAGGGAGACTCCAAGGGAACTGCCCGTGCCTGCAATGATCGCGGCCGCAGAGGCGGGGCCGAAGCCGGCTGCGATCGAGCCGAGCTGGTAGCCAAGGGAGGCACCCGTGGACCGTACGGAAGCCGGAAAGAGCTCCGGAAGGATTGACCCCATGGTGCCCCACATAATCGCGTGTCCAATACCCAGATACAGGATGTATCCAAGTACGAGGAGGAATACATTCCGGGTATCGATCAGCGGGAAGAGAGCGAAGGCGAAAATCGCCATGAGAACGGCTCCTGTGATGAAGACCGGGCGCCGTCCCCATCGGTCAGAGAGCATCCCGGCGGCCAACGAGACCACAACGGCGATGGGGGTTGCAATGAGCGTTCCCAGGAGGACGTCGTTGTTCGCGTAGCCCAAGGATTTGGCGTAGCTGATGGCAAAGACGTTAGAAATAACGCTTCCAAAGAGCGGTGCGATGCAGACTCCGACTGCCAGGAGCAGGCTGATGGGCGACTGTCGCAGCATGCCGATGAAAGAGGAACCAATACGGGCGGTCTTCGGCTTGACCTCTTCAGCGAATACCGGGCTCTCGTCGATGTTTTTGCGAATGTAGAGTCCAACTGCAAGCATCACGAGGCTGAACGCGAAGGGGATCCGCCAACCCCATACCAGGAACTGGTCCCCGGTGAGGAGCGAGGAGAGAGCTACCATTCCGGTCGCCAGGAGCGGGCCTACAGGACCTCCGAGCTGGGCGATACCCGTCATAAATCCACGCTGCTTATTGGCTGCGTGCTCGGCAGTAAGTGTTACCGCGCCGCCCCATTCCCCGCCTACAGAAACGCCCTGCAGGAGGCGAAGCACGAGGAGAAGCATGGGTGCCCAGAGTCCGATGGACGCGTATGTCGGCAGCACTGCAATCACGAAAGTCGAACCGCCCATCAGCAGCAGACTCCAAACGAGCATCGTCTTGCGGCCAAGTCGGTCGCCCACGTGCCCGAAGATGACGGCGCCAATAGGCCGGGCGACATAACCGACGGCAAAAGTCGAGAGCGAGGCGATGGTCGCCGCAACTGGCGGCAGATCCGAGAAGAACAAAGAACCAAAAACGAGGGCGCTCATCGTCCCGAACAAACTGAAGTCGTACCACTCGATCGCGCTTCCAATGAAACTGGAGACAGCAGCGCGCCGCGAATTCCGGCTTGACGCGCCGGTGGGTTGAGGGTTCATCACTAGTACCTCATTTACAGGAGTTGGAGATGGGCCGCGAAGGCCCTAATGGGGAGGAGAAGCTTGGCAATGTGAGGCAGATCATCTTTGACGTTTTATAAAAAATACATTGTCAACCATCGAGAGGCAATACCTTTGCAAAAACTGAACGTTCCGATGACAGACCGCAAAGCTGCGGTGGCGGCGGCTACGGGTAGCGATCTGGAACCAGGACCACGTTGATCGGAACGGTTGGCATCCTGGTTGCTAGACCCTACCTAAGCCCGGGGCAACCTCGTTACGCTGGCCTCGCCTCTAGCCTGGCACTGATGTCTCACCAGCCGCCGCCCGTCCAGGCGGAGTACCTTGGGCAGCTCAAGGATCCCGCCGGAAAGTGACTGTGGGGAAACCTCCGCGCACTGCTCGTCGAAGCAAGCCACTTGGGCTACGCCCAGTTCGCCGGCGTCATCGACCCCAACACTTGGGGGATCGCGGTTCCCGTACTGGACGCCAAGAAGCGCGGTGGCGGCCCTCGGCGTCGTCGTTCCCCTGAAGGAGGTGCGCCTTCAAGTGCTGGTCCCTGCGCTGCAAACGTCCGGCCAAGGGACATCGCACGGCGCCTTGGCGAGATCGAGGCCAACAGCGCATTCCGTTCAACGGAATATGTGTAACGGGTTCACATTCTCCCGCGCACACTGTTAGGCAGAAACAACGCCGGCCCCGTATTCATGCAGAGGGCCCCGCAACGAAGCGAGGAACATCGTGGCAGCACGCCAGATCATCAAAACCCAGGTAGCCATCATGGGCGCCGGCCCGGCCGGCCTCATGCTCTCCCACCTGCTGGCCAAGGCCAGCATCGAATCAACCGTCATTGAAGTCCGCAGCCACAAGGAGATCTCCGAGACGGTCCGGGCCGGAATCCTCGAACATGGCACCGTTAACATGCTGGTGAACAGCGGCGTTTCAGACCGCGTGCTGCGCGAAGGCGACCGACACGACGGCATCGAACTGCGGTTCAACGGCGAGAGCCACCGCGTCGACTTCAAGGACCTGGTGGGCGAGTCCGTGTGGCTGTACCCGCAGACGGACGTCTTCCTGGACCTCGCCGCACGCAGGAAGGACGACGGCGGCGACGTACGCTACAGCGTCACAGAGACTTCGGTCCATGATCTTGAGGGCAAACCCAAGGTCTGGTTCACCGACGCCGACGGTGTGGAGCATGAGATCCAGGCGGACTTCCTGGTGGGCGCGGACGGTTCCCGCAGCCACTGCCGGTTCCAGATCCCCGAGGCGCACCGCAAGTGGTACTTCCACGAGTACCCCTTCGCCTGGTTCGGCATCCTCGCCGAAGCCCCGCGCAGCTCCGATGAGCTGATCTACGCCAACTCAGACAACGGGTTCGCCCTGATCAGCCAGCGCACCGAGACCGTCCAGCGGATGTACTTCCAGTGCGACCCCAAGGAAAACGTGGCGGAGTGGGACGACGACCGGATCTGGGCCGAGTTCCGCAGCCGGGTCAACGGCAACGGCTTAGAGCTCAAGGAAGGCCCCGTCATCGAGAAGATGGTGCTGCCGTTCCGCAGCTTCTTCCACACTCCCATGCGGTACGGCAACCTGTTCCTTGCCGGCGACGCCGCGCACACCGTTCCGCCCACCGGGGCCAAGGGCCTGAACCTGGCCATCAATGACGTTAAGGTGCTCTTCGAAGGCCTCGACAGCCATTACAACTCCGGCTCCGACCGGCTCCTGGAGACCTACAGCGACCGCGCTTTGGAGCGCGTATGGAAGGCCCAGCAGTTTTCCTACTGGATGACCACCATGCTGCACACCCCCGCCGACGCCGACGATTTTTCCCGCGCCCGCCAACTGCGCGAACTCCACTCCGTGGTCTCCTCAAAGCACGGCATGGCCTACCTCGCGGAGGCCTACACCGGCTGGCCCGGCGCCCTGTAATCCCCTGGTGGAACTCCGCGAACTGTCCTGACCGACATGGGGTAATCTCCGCCTGTTTCGCCCCGCGCCACAAACGTTCGGGGACGTCTAATGGCCGGTCATGCCCTCACCCATCCATGTTTGTGCAGAGGGCCGCCTGGGACCCTCCCCCGCCCATTTCCAACTGGCCGATAACCGAGATTCCGTAAACTTGTCTCTCTCGGCCACGTCGGCCGGCGACGACGTCGCGCGGGAGTTGGCAGAGGCCTTTCCTCTCCCCGATTGATAGGGGAGGGGGAGGAACAGCACCGCTTTTTGGGGAATTCTTCCCGTGTCCTGTACGTTGCAGGACCGGTAACCCACCCCAACAGAGAAGAGATGCACCGCCGTGGCAACCGATTACGACGAACTGCGCACCGACATTAAGGAGTCCCAAGAAAATTCGCTGGAGGCCCTGAAGTCCGCCAAAGCACCGGATGCGAAGTCCGTGGTTCAGGAACTCGACGAGGCTGACACCCTCGACGGCCTCACCCCGGGCGGCGAGTTCATTGCCGAAGAGCTCGTTGTCCAGGTCATTCCGCAGGCTGATGATGAGTTCACCTGTTACTCGTGCTTCCTGGTCCGCCACCGTTCGCAGAAGGCGCGCGAGAAGGACGGCCATGCCTATTGTGTCGAATGTGAGGGCTGAGCCCCGCTACTGGCCGGCTGTCCCGGAGCGGGTCTGGGACAGCATCCGCGAAGAATTCACCCTGCCAACCGCGGCAGCATGGAGACGCACTTGCTCTCTCTTGGCGAGCCCGACGGGATGCGCCGCACCGTCCGGGTATTTATCGGCGAGGAAACCTGCTGTCCGGGCTTCCAGCTCAAAGACGGGGCTCTCCACGAACCCGTACTGCGGCTCTTCGACCACGCCATGGCGCTGAAGGTCCCGCACAACGTGTTCGCCGCGTGGATGGTCAGCCCGCTGTCAGCCGGGGCGTGCTCCAGACCCGTGGACATGCTGGACAGCATGACGCTGCTCCAAAGCTCCCTCGCTGCTTTCGCAGACAGATACCGCCCGGTCGAAAAACGACGCTGACGCCTTAATGGCGACTCTCTTGGCCGCGGGTGCATGATTCCAGGTCTTCAGCCGGTTTAGGGTTCTGATCTTCAGCCGTGCCACGTGAGGCTCAACTCTCTTAGAGCGAAAAAGGAATAGGGAAGCCTTCCCGTGCCTTGTTGCTGATGGGGCCGCTGACCGCTGGCTGCCTCATTCGAAAGGACCCTCTTGCCCACAGCTTTCATTCCCTTCACCATGCGCGCCTCAGCCCGTAATGACCACCGCGGCACCTTCCGCACTGACATTGAACGACTGAGCGCCGGACACCGGCACTGGGCGCCCCTTGACGTGCTCAGGTCCACGAATACCCAAGCTGTTTTCCGCGGTGCCGTCCCCAAGGGCGCACACACCGCGACTGATGCGAGTCTCGCACGCTTCCTCCAGGACCGTCTCGCCACTGTTGACATCCATCTGGACCTCAGCGTCAAGATCGAGCGATAGCCCGGCCCCAAAAGCCCCGGACCATGGTCCGGGGCCTTTCGTGTGCCCGCTAAAGTCGCGAGTCCGGTCAGGCCAAAGGAAGGCCAAAGGGAGCAACGATCAGCCGTAGCGTCAGAATAGGGCGAAATTTCCGTTTATGGACAGCGCTCATGATGTTCTCAAACCCCACCCTGACAGTCGAGGGGCAGGAAACCGAGGTGCAGTAGCCCGAGAATCATCAAAACAGGCCAAAAAATCGGGACCTGATGAGACTCGCGTGCGGCAGGAGCAGGAGCGGACGAATTCCCCTGGTGCGGCTCGACAGGTGTCTGAGAACAAGAGCGAAGCCCAACCGGCAGGTGAATCCTCCCTTACGAGACCGCCTTTACGTCAGGCTGGGGTGTACCCCAGCCGGACGGTCAAAAACGCTCCCCACACCTGTTGACCAACTTTGATATCGAACTCGAGTTCTGACCCATCGAGCCGGTTCATACCCCTTGGTCAGAGCTGCCGGCCACTATGGCGCTTTGCCAGTGAGCGACCGGCCCCCAGCCGGCCCGGGACCCCTCAGTCAAAATGTGACCGGATGGCGGCTTGCGTCGCACAGGCTGGGTGACGGAACATCAGAAAAGCCGGGTACCTTCTCAATTTTTGAGAACACCGCATCTCGTCTAACGGCGTGAGTCCTATCTTTGGATGTAGCTGGCATCACATCGTCAAGCACCATTCGGGACCTTCGTCCCTCCCCATTAGCACAGGAGATGCTATGTCTTCAGACAGCACATCGGCACCCGCGACGGGTGCCGATGGCCACGGCAACACGCCGGGCCGCCAAGTGCACCGGCTCAAGGCCAACTCGATCGGCCCGATCGGTGTTCTCTTTCTCTCGGTGGCAACGGCCGCCTCCGATGCTTTCACATTGCAGTCGTAGAACGGGCCGTGGGAATTGGTCGTGACGCCGAGATAGAGCCATACAGCTCAGGACGGCGGTCGCCGAAAGCGTCGCAAAGCTGAGTCAATGTCTTATCGCGTGCGAGTCTTAGATCCAGATCCGCGGTAGTGACTCCGTGCTCGTCTGCAGTCGCGACGATCCAGCCTTTCTCATTGATTATGGTGGCCATTTCGTTCCATTCCTGGCCACGCTCGAGGCCGCTTCGGTCACAGCATGCGATAGCGACATGGTTCGTATTTGCGGCAGCCATCGCCTTTATGATCACTCCGGCTCGCTCCCCTTTAGGGACAGCCTCGCGCGCCCAATTCGTAGGGACCACGATGAGATCAGCTCCATGAAGAGCAACAGTACGTGTCATCTCGGGAAATTCGAGGTCGTAACAAATCAACAGCCCAAGGCGGCCCTGGGGAGTATCGACTACAGGGGGAACTGACGTTCCAGGAGCAAAGAACAGCTTTTCCTTATCCCAGAGGTGTGTCTTGCGATAGACCGCGAGAATCCCTGATCCGTCGACAACAGCAGCACTGTTGTAGAGCAACCCGTCCTCACCCTGTTCCGCAAAGCCACCAATCACTACTCCATTCACACGCTTGACAAGGCGACTCCATTCAGCGAAAACCGGATGATTCGCTGTAATAGCCACCGTCCGCGCCTCGGCGGTGGACTTGAACATGTAGCCCGAGAGTGCCAGCTCAGGCAGAACGATGATGTCTGCTCCAGCATTCACAGACTGTTGAACGGTTCGAGTCGTCAGGGTGACATTAGCCTCGAGGTTGGCAATGATGGGGGCAATCTGGTGGCACGCGATGACGCTCAAATTAGTTCCCTTACCTTTCAGACGAGGATTGGATTCGGATCAAAGAAAGTGACTTGCCTGAGTCAGCACATCGTTGACTAATGGCCCGATACAGGCGTGGGGTTAAGACCACGAAGGCACGAGCCCCGGTACTGCCTACCCACCACCCGCCGGCATTCCCGTACCGGGAAGCGTTTCTCCAGGGCTAGTCCGTGTGAGCGAGGAAGGCTCGGATGCGAGGGTTGGTTGGGTTATCGAAGAAGTCTGCGGGAGGGCCGTTGTAGAGCATACGGCCGTCGGCCATGAATACGATTCGATCGGCTGCTTGGCGGGCGAATCTCATTTCGTGGGTGACAATCACCATTGTCATGCCGCCGGCTGCGAGCTTCTCGATGACAGTGAGGACTTCGGCAACGAGTTGAGGGTCGAGTGCACTGGTGGGCTCGTCGAACAGCATCAGCTTTGGCTTCATTGCCAGTCCTCGAGCGATCGCCACTCGTTGCTGCTGACCGCCTGACAGCTGACCAGGATACCGGTCTGCTTTGTCCGCGAGACCGACCGTAACCAGAAGTTCACGAGCGTGAGCTTCGGCCTCCTTGGCCGGGACTTTCAGCACCTTTTTTGGACCGATGGTGATGTTTTCTAGGACTGTCTTGTGTGGGAAAAGGTTGAAGTTCTGGAAAACCATCGCGATCTCGCTGCGGCGGCGGCAGACTTCGCTTTCTCGAACTTCGTAGAGTTTGCCGTTGCGCTCCCGGAACCCGATAAGCTCGCCGTCCAACAGCACCTGTCCCGCATCCAAGCGAACGAGGTGGTTGATGCCTCGTAGCAGTGTTGACTTTCCTGAACCTGATGATCCGAGAAGGCAAACTACCTCGCCTTTTTCGACCTCGAGATCGATGCCCTTTAATACAGTGGTTGCCCCGAAGGATTTTTGCGCACCGAGCACACGCAGCAAGGGCTGAGGATGCGTTGGGTCTGTGAGCGCGTTTAACTGGGTCGATTGCATTGATGTCTCCGTTGAAGTGGTGCTGTTAGTTCTCAAGCAAGGTGGACGCGATCCTGCGGGCCTAGGATTTTTGTCGTCCGAGCCGATCCATCAGGGCTTTCACGACACGGGACTCACGGTTTCCGCCGCTGAGGGAAACGTTGTATCGGCGCTCGATGCGTGACTGGATGAAGGTCGCGATGGTTGTCATGATCAAGTACCAAATCGCCGCGACGATCAGCAGCTCCACGGTCAGGTAGTTCTGCGAGTAGATGTTCTGCGCGTTCGTCATCAGGTCGGGTGCGGCAATGACGCTCACCAGGGATGTGGCCTTAAGCATGCCGATGAACTGATTGCCGGTAGCAGGGAGGATGACCCGGATTGTCTGAGGCAGGATGATCAACATAAAAGCAGGCAACGGTCGCATGCCGATGCTTTGTGCCGCCTCAGTCTGACCGCGGTCCACGGACATGATGCCACCTCGCACAATTTCGGCCATATAGGCAGCCTCGTTCAGAGCGAGCGCGAGGAAAGCTGCAGCCGTTGCAGTGACGATTGCGTTGGTGTCCGCTGTCCATCCGATGTTGGTGAACGGAATACTGATACCGAGGCGCGGAAACACGATGGCAATGTTGAACCAAAAGATGATCTGGATAAGCAGGGGAGTTCCACGGAAGAACCAGATGTATGCCGACGCGATCGCCTGAAATACGGGGTTTTTGGACAGCCTCATCGTCGCGAGCACGATTCCACCGATGGTTCCCGCCAGCTGGGTCGCAAACGTCAGAACTACGGTGTAGCCCGCACCCTGGATGATAGTAGGCCATGTGAGGTAGCGGAGAACTGTTGGCCAAGCGATATTAGGGCTGGCCGCGAATGAGTACACCGTGAACAACGTGACAACCAGCACGATGAAAGCCAGGATCCAACGACCAATCCGCCGCTGGGGCACTACGACCATCGGCGCGCGGGAGCGCGCCGGAATGTCGCCATCCTCGGTGGTATGCGCCATGTCATTAGGGCTCGTGGACGGATGAGTCATTGGATTAGCTTCCTTGTTGTGCGGTCTTGCGGGGCGTCAGTTTGAATCTGGCGAGGGGCGGCCTCTGGAGGCGCCGACGATGGATTCGTGTCGGTGCCCCCAGAGACGGGAATGTTACAGTTCGGGCTTGCCGTTAATGGTGAAGTCGTGGATGGTGAGATCTCCGATGTTGCCTGTATCCCAGATCTTCTGGAAGGTGCCGGCCTTGTCCAAGCCCTTCAGCGCTTCCTGGAGGGCTTTAGCGATCTGGGGTTCCTTATTGTTGACCCCGAGCCCGTATTTAAGGGTGGCGTCCTGAATGTTATTGAGGACAGTGGCGTACTTCGGAGTACCGTCCTGCTTGAGGTTGGCCCAGTAAGCGACCGCGGGTGAGTCCAGGGCGAGCGAGTCGATCTGGCCGCTGATCAGTGCGGGGAAGAGTCCCTTGAGATCAGACAGCGACTTGATATTGATCGGATCCTTGCCGGCGCACTCCTTAGCCGAGATATCTTCCAGCATTCCTACCTGTGCGGCGCCGGTCTGAGTGCCGATCGTGGTACCGCACATATCGGCTCGGGACTTGTATTTTGCGGCGTTCTTGTCTAGCACAAGCAGGCCGGTTCCGGTCTTGCCGTAGTCGACGAAGTTGATGTTCTGGCGCCGCTCCGGCTTGTCCGCGATGTTGCTGATGATGACGTCGTATCGTCCCGCCGTCAGGGCCGGCATCAATCCGTCCCACGCCTGGTTCGTGAGTTCCACCTTCAAGTCGAGGGCTTTTCCGAGCGCCTGAATCATGTCGTATTCCACCCCGGAGAACGACCCGGAGCCACTCGTGTCGATGTACCAGAACGGCGGGCTCGGTGCATTGAATCCCGCGCGGAGGACGCCGGAGGCTTTGATGCTGTCCGGGAGCAGGTCACGGGCCGCAGCATTGACCGTGACATCGGCCAAGCAATTGCAGGATTGCGTTGGCGTGGTATCGCCAGATGAAGCGCCCGCAGACGCGGTGCCCGTTGCGGCGGGAGCTGTGCTACAGCCGCTCAGAGCGAGCAGCATAGCTGAGGCGGCAAGGGCAACGACGTATCTGTTGCGGGGAGTTCGTATCTTCATTGATGCGTCCAATCATGTGATTAATCGGGAATTCTGGCTTCGATCCTGAGAGACGTCGAGACGGGTCCCGGATAACCAGGCCAGCCACGGCTTTTATGCGCCGATAGTCGTACACCTGGAATGTTCTTGTGCCTCTTCTGATGTGTCGCCGCTTCTGAATGTTGCTAGCCCGACAGAAATGTATGTCGTGACGTTCGCTCCAGGACCGGCTGATTTACTCGATGAGGTGGACCAAGTATCTTTTTTGGGAACGGACCCAACATGGAGTCTCATCATCATGGCAAAGCCGTGAGGGCCATGTCAAGGGAAATTTGTACTCTTCGAAGCTCGGCGCCGAAAGCCATATGGGAGCGATCTCAATAGCGGTCACAGAATGATGGCTAGGCGCCTTTGCAGAGGCGCTGGCTGCGGCTCCAACCTGCGCCTTTCTGCTTCGTTCGCAGAAGTGGCTTGTCCGCCCTGTGGGCATTCGACAGCGGTGCCGCGACTGTGCACGAGCAAGCCCGTGCCCGGCAAACAGTGAGAAGGTGCACCAGGACCAAAGAGATGCCAGCAAGCGTGGGCGGAACGGAGGGGTGCTAGTGCCCTAATTGCTCGTCGTCACTGGCCGAACGTTCCTAGCGCCGTAGGTGTTGGTACAGCGAGGCCCGGTCCACGAGATCACGGCATACAGCATGCATGGCTTTCAGCCTGGTCTCCTGATTACGGCCTTCTTCGTCGGAATATCCCTTTTTGCCGGCGCGTTCGAAGCAACAATTCCGCCATCCACACGATGTTGGTGTCAGACCTTGCCCAGGCTATGAACATTTCCGCTAGCAGTCCACGGTGGCAAGGTGCATGAACTCGGACTGAATTGAGAGGGAGGAGCCACTCTGGGACCGTACCTCAAGACGGACTCTTCTTGTCTGGTGCTGCCGGTAGAGCTCAAACTGACTGCCTGCTGCTGTTAGCCGCGATATCGTCAAGAGACTGAACCACCCATTCGGTGACGCGACATCCAGGACAAGAGCGTCTCGAGTCATACCGAGCCGACTGACGGCAACCCTCAACTTGGAAATTGGTACTTCAATTCCGGAGGCAAACCAAGGCAGGTTGTCTTCGCTAGTCATCGTGGCTTTGTGATTCAGTCGTTGTTGGACGGTTAGCCTTGTCATCTCTGTGCACGAGGGTTCGCCCTCGACCGTGGTAACACTTCAACCAGATCATTCGTTGAGGGTGAGCAGGCCGGACAGGTGGCTCGGTCCAGTCACTGCGAACCGGCTGTTGTGCTGGAAGCGAAAGAAAATTTGTCTTGTTCTAGAGAGTGAGACCGAATGGGACATCCGGGCTGACTTCAAATGTAAATCGCTGATACTCGTGGCGGGTGATGAGTACTCCATGCCTTCCTTGCGCCGAAGCAATGCTCTCCACGAGGGTTAGGGCGGCATCAACGGCTGCTGTTAATTCAGAAGCTGCGGAGCAATTAACTTCCAAGGTGAGTTGCATGGTCATACTTTCTGTGGAGACGGGTAAGTGTGGCTCGCACTTATTTGTGTGAAGCCAGACAAAAGGCATGGATGCGGCCTCAGATGAGGAGATAAATCGAACTAGATCAGTCAGTTTCCGGCGCCCTGGCCGCTTCGGCGCAAAAAGTGCGTCGATTGGGAGCCGACCCACTGGCCAACCGCGTCAGATTCTCAAATAATGCAGCGATGTTTAAATGCTATAGAGAATCCTCTTACCGGAACTAGGAGATCACCGTGTGGGAGCGGACCCAAAAGTTGGCAATGGTTGACGACGTTGCCGAGCTTGCAGGGTATCTAAGTCGACAGCCGCGAACCCGGTGCCGAAGGATCGGCCGTTCGCAGCTGAGCTTGTGCTCCGAGGCAGTGTTGACGCCGCGGCTAGACAAGTTGTTCAAAGTATCCGATTGGTCTCGGTAGGCAACGTCCCTTGTGGCTCGAGGCCGACGTGCGGCCACTGCTAGAACTCCAGAACTGAGAACCCAGTATCCCAGGTTCTGCGGAAACACTGTCCCTGGTCGCATACCTTTGTTAGTCGATGACACGCACGGAATTACATTCCCGGAAGTGAAAAAGTCTTCTTTCGTTCAGATTGTCTCTTATCCAAATAATGAGGCCATCATTCGTCTTGGATTCGATGGTTCCTACGAATTCGCGGCTGTCTAGAACACGAAGTGACACGACGTCACCTGAAGCGAGGCTTGTCCAAATCGATAGGGGGTGTCTCTTTAGCTCGTTGGGATGTACCTGTGCTGTTCGGTTGCGCTCTAGAAGTTGCTCTAGAGCGGGCTTTCGTTTCCGCGCCATCAGCTATCTGCACCAACGAATTAAGTTCACTGAACCCGCGAGGAGAACTGTACTGATATTTCTCAGCAATGTCGCTCCCGTGTGAGTCCGAAAGGAACTTCTGGATGGGCTCGTACTATGTACCGCCCCGCGTCGAGACGAGTGATCATAATTCCTATCCGATTGTTGGTGGCCGCTGTCGTCACCTGGGCGATAGCATCGATGAGTGCTTCGTCTACCTGGCTGGGCCTCTCAACGTAAACTTCAACCATTCCCGGTGGGCGCTGACTTGAAATCACAGGGTTGACTCCGTCGGATTCCATAAGCGAGGAAGAATGGCTTTTCCTCCTTCATAGGTAGATTGGACTTCTACCCAGACTCCTTTTTCGGCTGCCTCCTCAATTGAGAGCAGTACATCCAGAACGTGACTTGCAAGTTCGCCGGATGCTCGAGGCTCCTGATTCCGTCGAATTGCACGTGCCATTTCAACCACCCCTCGACCCCGCCGGGCAGTTGCGTCCTCCACGTGGACAGTGTTCACCTCATGCCCGTCCTGATGCACAGTTATGTCCCCGCCAAACTGGTTCGGATCAGTCATGGTCAGTGTCCCCGTCGTACCTGTCACCTCAAGCAGACGACGCTGATGAGGCGAATCGAAACTGGTGGTTAGTTGAGCATGCGCGCCGCTATCGAAGGCCAAAACCGCCTGCACGGTAGTAGGAACTTCGACTGGAAACGTCTCACCGGCTCTAGGCCCCGATCCGATGACCCTGATGTCCGAGGAGGTGCAGGATGCCGCAGCAACGGCGCGGACCCGACCAAATACTCCTGTTAGGGCGGTGACGTAGTAAGGGCCCATATCCAGTAGAGGACCCGCTCCTTTGGCGAAAAGGAAGTCAGGATTTGCGTGCCATAGCTGCGGTCCGGGCGTCTGAAAGACGGCCATCCCGGATAGCGGTGTACCAATGACGTTTTCTGAGATCATTTGGAGTGCCGTCTGAATGCCAGGGCCAAGAAGTGTGTCTGGTGCCACCCCTATGTGTAAACCTCGGTCAGCAGCTTTCGTCAGAAGGGCTTCCGCCCCGGGCCGATCCAAAGCTATTGGCTTTTCGCTCCATACATGTTTACCTGCCTCAAGTATTTGCAGGCCAACATCTACATGCGCAGCAGGGACCGTTAGGTTAACGACGATATCTATTGCCGGATCTGCCAGTAGTTCCCCGAGCCCTCCAAATCGAGGAACTCCGTATCGTTCGGCTTGGGCTTGTGCACGCTCTATATCCAAGTCGGCGATGAAAGTAACGTCTAGATCCGGCATTGCCGTCATGCTCTCGAGGTACTGCCGGCTTATCACCCCGGCGCCCACGACTCCCACAGATACTGGATTGGAAGCATTCTCCCGACTCAAGACTGGCTCCCGTCCCGCAGGTAAGCCGCGCTGCGCTCGATAGCTTCAAATACATCTCCGTCAGTAGCGTCGAATTCGATGACGCGGAGTGCCTGAGGTGCAGCCGCAAGGATGGCCGGAATATTAAGCGTGCCCTCCCCGAGTGGGACTTGAGACGATTTGTCTAGAGTAGCGGGTCCATCTTTAAGATGGATTGCGATCACCCTCGATCCAAGGGCCTCGAGAAGTTCCGCGGGGTTGATACCCCCGGTCGCAGCCCAATAGGCGTCGACTTCGAGAACGACCCCGGCTTCTAGGGACCCAGCAAACTTTAGGAGCGCAGGCGTTCCGCCAGACATCACCACTAGTTCGTGGTGATGATTGTGATAACCCAACCGGATGCCGAATCGTGCCGCACGCTCGGAAAGCGAGTTCAGGAGGTCTGCTAATCGAACCGGTGAGTCATGCTGAATCCAGTCTTCGACGGGAACTCTGGGTTCAATAAGAGTTTCAACACCGAGGCTTGCGGCCAGTTCAAACACACGCTCGGGATCTGGATCTCCCATGAAAGTGGTGTGAGCTGTCGGAACACCGAGGCCGCACTCAGCGAGAGTCTCGCCTAGCTCCGGGTACTGTTCAAGTCTGAATGGCTCAACCTGTTCAAAGCCCATTACCGACAGCTTCTTAAGTGTGCCGACGAAGTCTTCAGCTAAAGCATCACGAACGGTGTAGAGCTGCAACGATATGGACGAAGTCATTGGTAGTCCGTTCGGGGTTTGTATATGGGAGCGGCTAGAAGTTGAGGACTGGTTCGTCGCCGACGGGTGCTGCCGATGTAGACGTGGCGTTGACGATTCCATGGCTTAGTAGCCGACGCCAAATCCCTTTGCAACATGAAACAATGCATTAGGTTCCAGTGCTTGAATCAGGCCGGTGACAAGTATCCACGTAGCGGATTCGCCCTGGTTCGAAGGCATGATCTCTCCCTCCGAGATCACGAGTCTATTTCCATTCAGGTCGGCTGGCGCCCAGAAGCCCGTCATCGGGCAGTGCTCACCAGTCTTGGCTGTTCTGGTTTGGAAGGCGTTCTTTCCCGCAGGCTGCGTATGAAGGAGCCGTTTCTTCATTGATACTTCATCTTTCTTTCTGCGTAATGCGATCTTGGATACGCCGATTACTCTCTTGGGCGGATAGGGTTGTTTCTGCATCAACAGGCCGATCGATTCCGGAGCTACTTGAGCGAGCTCGTCCACCTCACCCTTGATGGGCCTTTGTTTTTTCAGGTCTCACCGCAGGTCGTGAAAGCTCTGTTAGTAGCGCCGTGAGGTCGCCTTTGCGCATGTCATTCAGCGCCTGTCGCAGGCTATTCTCTTGATGGGATACGAGCTGGGTGGAGGCTAAGGCGTGGAATTTCTCAAACAATGCGTCCCATCCCATCGGGTTGCTGGGTTCACCAAGTGGAGTCATTACCGTTTCGGAGTAGCTAGCATCCCGGCAATTGACAATAACTGCAGACGGCACGGCCGCTGGAAAGTGGCTGTCCATTCCGGCGTCGAGGACGACCTCGACGCGGGAAGCAAATGAAAGAACCTCAGGATCATTGAGGAGGGCGGGGTTCGTCATTGGCACGAGGGCCTCAGTGCCATGAATTGCGAGAACGCCCAAGCAGAACGGAATACTGAATTGGGCAGCTTCAAGAGTTTTCGGTGCTACCTGATTATTGAGACCAACTGCCGCCCTCTCAAATGTTTCTACCCTGATTCCTATGACGTCCTGGGGTGATAGTTTCTCCTCTGTCATGACTTTTAGCAGTCCGTCGACAGCAGAATGGATCCAGCGGCAGCAACTGTAGGGCTTGAAGTAGCAAGACTCGATCATCCATGAGTCACCTAATCCATCGAGCAGCGTGTGAGCGTCGAATGCCCGAGAGTCATCCAGGAGATCAAGTGGAGCAAGGAACCCCGCTTGGGCCAGTTCTAGAGAGGCTAGACCGTTAGCCGTCGCGTGGGGTATGGCTTCTTTAACGTGATTGCCGACCTCGGTGAATTCTGCAAAGCCCATGAAAGGTGCGACCGCTCCGGCGGCAGTCATCGCCTCGGCGATGACGCGCGGCGACCGTCGCTTCAGCCAGCCGACGGCAGCCGCGACCCCTTGCCCGCACCAACGCCCTGTATTAACGGTGTCGAGTGTTCGCAAGTCCCGTGCCGCAGCAATCCGCAGCCCGACTTCGTACCCTATGGCAATGGCTGTCACGGCGCGTGGAGCAAGGGTTGGGTCATTTTGGACTTCCGTCAGAACTGCAGGCACTATCGATGCCCCGGGATGGCCGGCTGCGGCCCGATGCCCATCATCGATGTCAAGCATGCAAACGAAGGCTGAGTTTGCGAACGCCGCCCCGATCACTGTAGAACGCGCCGAGGTCAGCCAAATGGGACAAGAACCGTTTCCCCAGACTGCAACCGCCCCGGATTCAGCGGATTGGCCACCGGCCGTCCCTCGGCCCGGGACAGCCGCCGAGACCGCATCTAAAATGCATCGGCGGGTCGCCGCATCAGCTGACGGCGGCAGAGTATCAATTGCGGAGATCGCTTCAGCGATCTTTTCGGCGATGTACATTAACATTCCTTCAATACCATGGGCGGCCTCGTGGCCTGCTCGTCTTCACTGCCTTGGGGCGCCTACCGGAACCGGTCCGGTCGCATAAAGGCAATGTCAGTGAACAGTTCTTCTCCCGAAACAATTTGAGCCAAAAGTTCACCCACAGCGCTTGCATGTTTGAACCCGTGACCGGAGCATCCTCCTGCGAGCACTATGCGTGACCGATCGGGGTGTCGGCCTATTACAAATTGCATGTCGGGGCTTTCGGTTACTAGGCAAGGTGCTGCCAATACAGGTGCGCTCTGTAGGCCAGGGACTGCCCAAGGGAGGATCGATCCAACAGTCGCCCAGTCGACTCCGGGCCGTACGCCTCGCAGGGTCTGGTCGGGGTCGACCACCATACGGGAGTGTTCGTCGAACGATGGCCCGAGCTTGACAGGCGCCTCAGGTGTTGAACCGTGGCCCCAAAGCGTGTGCTGATCGTCATAATGACGGATAAAGGCTGGAAAATTCTTAAGGGAAAACTCCTCCGGCGCGTCCTTGGCTTCCCACCAGAGCATGGGTGCGCGGACAGCCTTGAGCGGGACAACGTCCTGCATCTTAGTCATCCATGCGCCGGAAGAAAGGATCACCTGACCAACACGGAAGTCACGAGCACCGGTCCGAACGATTACGGCGTCGCCGTCGTCGATTACATCAAGGACAGCCGTACGGTCGAACAGGCGCGCCCCTCGTGCCGTAGCGGCCGCGACGGCTGCTCTGATAGACGCCTCGGCGCGCACGAATCCGGCCTCGTGGTCCATGATTCCAATGTAGTGATCGCCGAGGTTAGCGTGCTGCGGGAACTTCTCGCGAACCTCGTCAATCGTGTAGGTCGTCACGTCGACGCCCGCGTAGGCCACTGCTTTGCGAACGTTTCGGATGGCGCGGCCGTCTTCCGGACCGATCGACAGCACTCCAGTCTCGTGGAGGAGGTCTGCGCCCTGGTCGGCGGACAAATCCAGCCAAAGTTCCTTGGCGCGTCGGGCAACCGGGGTGAGGTCGACATGTTCGTGACAAGCAACGCGGAAAAGCCTAGTGTGACCGTGGCTCGAACCGTAAACGTTAGGAACGCTCTGAGCGTCGAAAGCGATGGCATTGACTCCGCGTTCGGCGAGCCGCCAAAGCGCCGAGGAGCCCCACGCGCCGGTGCCGACGATTGCAACGTCGGCATCTTTCACTGCCATGACTGTTCCTTCGTTTCGTTGCAGAGGTGCCGCACACCCTGCTGTGAGGCGGTCGCCTGATCGGGAGATTTCATCTTTGGAGCATTTGTTCCAGAAACCGTTCCGTGCGGGTCCCCGGAAGCCTCCAGGCCTGCTAGCGGCGCAGGATTGGAAGCGATATTCGAACTCGTAGCTGCTGGTTCGTCACCACCGCATCTGGCAAGGACGAGGGGGAGGAGCGGGATTGGCAATGCTGCCACAGCCCGCAGAGAATGTCGTGTCGACATCAGAAAGCCTTTCTGGAGGACGTGGCAGTAGGCCACGTCCCAGCCTCTAGGTCGCTATGGGACCGTTCCCAATAAATCTGGTGTTCAATACATTTCCCCAAATTTCTCTTTAAGTCAACGGTCATGAGATCATCTATTCTGAGAAGGAGGATCAAATGTGGGAGCGATCTCAAAGACCGCCAACCGTTGACGATGTCGCCCGTCTTGCTGGGGTGTCAAAGACAACAGCGGCTAGGGTACTTGGTCAGTATGGCTCTGCCAGTGTGGCCACCCGCGCTGCCGTGAATTCAGCTGCGGCAACCCTGAACTACCGGCCGAACCCATCAGCGAAGTCCATGATCACCGGAAAAACCGAGACGATCGGGGTGGTCAGCCGAAACGTCGCGAATCCTGGTTTTTCGCTCGCTCTTGACGGCATCATGTCAGTCGGCGCGCGGGCGGGCGTAAGCGTCATTGTGGCGGGCAGCGAATACGACACTGACCTGGAACGAGCGGCGGTAGACGTGCTGCTTAATCGGCGTGTTGATGCCTTGATTGTTTCACCGGCCCACGCCAATGATGCCGAGCATCTGCACGCCGCACATCGTGCCGGGGTCCCCCTGGTTCTTTTGGAACGCCGTGTCAACGGACTAGATGTGCCAGTTATTGAATCTAATCAATTAGGTGCTGGCCGAGCAGTGGCTGAGTATTTAACAGGTCTCGGTCATAGTCGAGTTGGTTATGTCTCGACATTCCCGCATCGGAATCAGTACAGGCTGGGAGACGAAATCGGCTCCTCTGTGATCGGTGATCGTTTGCGAGGGATATACGGAACGTATGCGGAAGCAGGCATCCGGCCATCTACGGACCTTGTCAGGTTTCCGTCCCGGGTACCCAAAGCGATACAAGAGGCAGTCATCGAACTCCTCGACCATGAGCAGCCGCCAACTGTGTTGATCGCATCCGATGGGCAAATCGGCATTGAGGCGCTGACCGCTTTACGTTCGCGCGGCATTCGCATCCCGGAACAGCTCTCGCTGCTCATGTTTGAGGACCCGCGCTGGTCGACCCTCGTCGATCCCGCTCTGACCGTAGTGGTACAACCTACTTATGAGATGGGTCGCACTGCTGCCGAAGTCGCGCTGTCCATGATCGACCCTGACCAAGAGTTGCAAGTTCCGTTTTTTCCCGCTGAGCTTGTGACACGGGAAAGCGTTGGCCCTGCGGGCGGCCGGTCGGCGACCGGAATGCATTTGCTCGGTCCCCGACGACACACCGATTGACCAACTTTGGTGATTCTCCTTCTGGGGAGTTCGTCAGGAGACGGGAGTTCTCGCATCCACTTCTACTCCCGTTGTTTTAACGCCGATAATGTACCTTCCGTCAACCTGAGCTGGGGGAGAGGCTCCGTGCTGGCACATCTTTCCGTGAAGTTCGGCTAACGCGGTTTGTAGACGTCGGATCGGTGTTCGATGCGGTGGACGTACAGGATTTGGTCTTCGACGTCGAGGGTGAACAACACCCTGTAGTCACCGCGGCGTGCGGTGCGCAGGCCGAGGAGTTCGTTCGTCAAGGGTTTACTCAGCCGGTAAGGATTATCGGCCAGGACGCCGGTGACGAATTCCACGATCGCTGCCGCTGCCTTTTCCGGCAGCCGCCGAAAACCCCTCAACGCCGGGCTGGTGACTTCGACCTTCCACGGCACGTGATCGGCGGCCTGTGCATCAGTCACCGCGGCGGCAGCCCGAACTCGCGGCGGAGATCATCACCGCTGGTCGTCTTGCCGTCCGCGATGTCGCGCCGGGCCTGGTCCAGATCCTCGCGAATTCCAGGCTGCGAAAGCCAATGGATTGTTTCCTGCAGGGACTCCAGGTCCGCCGCGGAGATCAGCACGGCCGACGGGTGGCCGTGGCGGGTGATCTGGATGATCTCGTGGGTCTTGTCAGCTTCCTCCACCAAGGCGGAAAGCTTGTCCTTGGCCTCACTGAGCGGTACCGTTCTCATGAGGTTATTCTAGCCCGAACTAAGGCTAATCACTAGCCAGACATTTAGCCGATAAGGTAGGTTATGTAAAGCTGAATGGTTGAAGCTTCAATTACGCTTCTTTTCAGTCTAACATCGGCTGGCCTTTAAACCCTGACGCTGCGTCCGGGTTTCGTGATGCTGATCCAGGGGTCGCGCGGCTTGAACCCCGCTTGGACATGTCAATTGGCGAAGCTCCGGCCAAATAGCGGTTGACCGAGGCTTCGGTCCATTGTGCGCTTGAAGCTGAGATTTCCCGGCGAACCGAACAGGCTGGGACTAAAAGCCGACGTTATGTAAAGCTAAGGCCGGGAACGGGCTCTCGCGCGGAAGCCCGGCCCTGTATCGCCCGTCCCCCAAAGGTGCAGCGCGGACTTGAGCCCGATCGGCCGGGGCGCGCGGGACTCCCGGTCATACAACGGTCGACCGGACATTGGGTTTCACCGAACCTGAATTCCTTAGGGAATTGGTGGATATTCGGGAACCATTCCCTTTTGGCTGGCAGTTCTTCGGTGCGGTCATGAGGCTAGGCGTACGGCAACAGGGTTGGGTGAAAACAGAAAAGCTGGCCGGTTTTGCGGCCGGCCAGCTTCCTGAGAACCGCTTAGAGCGGCTGGATGTTCTCCGCCTGCGGACCCTTAGGGCCCTGCGTGATGTCGAACTGAACCTTCTGGTTCTCGTCCAGGGAGCGGTAACCGCTGGAGGCGATTGCTGAAAAATGTGCGAACACGTCAGCGCTTCCGTCGTCGGGGGCGATGAAACCGAAGCCCTTTTCGGCGTTGAACCACTTGACCGTACCTGTTGCCATGCTGTTTTCCTTCACGGGTCGCGGGCCGGATCCGCTTGTCGGATTGCCGTCCCCGCCACTCACATGTTGAGCCTATGTGCCAGCGCGGAGTGGGGGCAACAGATTGGTCAGAAAACGGAACCTGGATGAAGTTGCCCAGCGGATGCCGGCAGCCCCGTCGGTGGCCTCACCTAAACACTGGGGCTGGCAGGATAGTGCTGTGACGATACGTGCTGCAGGTGAAGATTCCGGTGCGGTGTTGCTGCGGGTGAAAGTCTCGATCGTGGGCAGCGACCCGGCCATCTGGCGGCTCCTCGAGATCGACTCTTCCCTGCCCATGGACAGGGTGCATGAGGTCCTGCAAACGGCCGTTGGCTGGAGGGATTCACACCTGCATTCCTTCACGGATATCGACCCCTATGTCCGTCTGCGCGCGGTCAACGGGATCGTGCGCGAACCACGGCGCTGGGTGCCCCAAGACCTGCTGGAAGACTCTGACGAGGACCTCCCGGAGACGGATTGGGCCCTGGGCCAGATCCTTACCCCGGGATCGGGTCCGCTGTTCTATGAATATGACTTCGGAGACGGCTGGATCCACCGCCTCGAACTCAGCGGAACCGTCCCTGCCCCGGGCGACGCCCCGCGGGTACGGCTGCTTGACGGGGCGCGGCGGGCGCCGCTGGAGGATTCCGGCGGCATCGGTGGCTATTACGATCTGCTCGACGCCCTCGCAGACCCCGGCCATGACGAGCACGAAGATGTTCAGGCCTGGGTCGCTTGGACGGCCGGGCCATGGCAGGAATTCTACCCGGAACAGCTGGACATCGATGCCGTGAACAACGAGCTCGCCCTGATGTTCCCTTCTCCCTCTGCCAACGAACACGGCTCCGGAAGCGAGTCACTGACCCAGGAACTCACGAACCGGATACCTCCTGGCCTGCGACGCGAATTCCGTTCATACCTGCACGCCGCCGGCCTCGACGGACCCGCAACTGTCGAAGCAGACGTCTCCGCGGCGATGACCGCCCCCTATCTTTGGCTCACCCGCCGCATCGGGCCCGAGGGTCTGTCCCTCACCACTGCCGGCTGGCTACCGCCGGCCGTGGTCCGCGAGGCAATGACCGAGCTTAACTGGGCCAAGGACTGGATCGGCAAAGCCAACCGCGAGGATCAGACCCTGCCCGTCCTTCAGCTGCGTGAAAGTGCCCAGCGACTCGGCCTGATCCGAAAAATCAAAGGCAGGCTCGCCCTTACATCCGCCGCCAAACGGCTGCTCGATGATCCGGCAGGCCTATGGCTTTTCCTGGCGCGCGCCTTTGCCCACCGGCACCGTCACGACTCCGAGCGTGACGCGACGCTGTTACTCCTGCTCGAGGTCGCGGCAGGGAAACGAACCGGCTGGGAGAACTACCTTGAAGCCGTCGCCTTCGGTCTCGGCGCACTCGGATGGAGGACCCCCACAGGATCCGACGTGGAACCGAACGCCGTCCAAGCACTCCTGGCCGACGCCCACGAAGCCCTGGTTAACCTCGGAGTCCTCGACGACCGCTTCGAACTCAAAGCCCACGCCGTCAAGGAGCCAGGGCAAGCCTTCGCCCGGGCAGCACTGCATTCATAACTACTCAAAACCAGACAGATCACCGACCCCGAGACCCACGTCTTCCGGAGGCCAGCGCAGCTTGAAGCTCGCTCCCAAGGCGGGCGTTCCCGCATGAGAGGCCTTCGCCGGACCACATAGTCGTCATACACCTCGTCATCCCTGAACGGTGCAAGCCCACCCCGACATCAGTAACCGCCCGGGTCTTGACTCTCTTCTGGGACAGGCCTAGAACTCAACCTGACAGGGTAAGGGTTGGAGGCGCAGAATGGCTGGACAGCGGATCGGGTACGTGCGGGTAAGCACGCTGGACCAGAATGAGAAACGCCAGCTCGAAGGCCAGGTTCTGGACCGGGTCTTCACGGACAAGGCCTCGGGCAGGGACACCGCCAGGCCACAGCTCACGGAACTGCTGCGGTTCGCCCGCGAAGGGGACACCGTGGTCGTGCACAGCATGGACCGACTCGCCCGCAACCTCGACGACCTGCGTGCCCTCGTCCAAGGCCTCACGCGCAAAGGCGTACGCGTGGAGTTCGTCAAAGAGAACCTGGTCTTCACCGGCGAGGACTCCCCCATGGCCAACCTCATGCTCTCCGTCATGGGCGCCTTCGCCGAATTCGAACGCTCCCTCATCAGGGAACGCCAGCGGGAGGGCATCGCCTTAGCCAAGCAGCGCGGCGCCTACACAGGGCGGAAAAAGACCCTCACACCTGAGCGGGCCGCCGAGCTGGTCCAGCGCGCCGGCAACGGAGTCCCGAAGACCCTACTCGCCCGTGACTACGGAATCAGCAGGGAAACCGTCTATCAGTACCTGCGCCACGCCAAGCTGAGGTGAACACCGCTCCCCTGCCCGCCGCGCCACTAAGCCCTAGCCAAAACTGGAATCTGATTTACAGTGATTTGACCACCGTGACCGTGAAGACCCGTTGATCCCCGGATGGTCTAGATTCCGGGGATTTAGGGGTTCGGACCGGTGCGCCGTCACCGTCTGGCTCCGCCCGTGTCGCGGAGTGTGTGCTCACACGGTGATCACGTACGTCAGGAAAACAAAGCGCCCGCCCTCTGATGGGGGCGGGCGCTGCAGTCATCTGTTTCGCTAAGGAGTCTTGAAAGCCATCGACATGACGCTGACGATCTCTTCCTTCATTGGAAGGTCTGACTGCATCTTGAGGCGTGCCATTGCAATCTCGTACACCTCGTCATCGGCCCGTTTGCCGATAACCCAGACAACGCATACATCCCCATTCGGCTCAACCCGGAAGACAATACGGTAATCACGGTCGCCCACGACTAGTTTCCGGAGACCGGTCAGGTTACCGGTCTTCTTGCTTCCGAGCGGCTGGCCACGCATCTCAGGCTGGTCTTCCAGTTTGATAAGAGCCTTGAAGACAAGCTTTTTGGCAGCGCCGTCGAGGTCCCTTAGGTCCTCTTTGGCATCGTCGGTGAGATGTACTTTGGCCATGGGTCTGTACTAGTCCTTTCTGAGCTCATCCAGGTCGATCCCGAATTCTGCTGCGACGTCGTCGAGACTGTGACGGGTGCCATCGTCAGTGACGAGTCGAACCAGGGAGGCGGCCATCAGTTTGAGGTCGTCTTCGAGTTCGTCAAGGTGGGCAAGTCTTTCGGCGGATTCCATGTCGATGACTGCTGCTGTTGGCCGGTTATCTTTGAGGATGACGTGTGAGGTGCCGTTAGCAGCGGAGTTGATGTAGCGGGATGGGTGCCGACTGAAGTCGGTAACACTTACTAAGTTCTTGGTATCTGTGCGCATTGTGTGTGGCGTCCTTTTTCTTACAGGTCAACTGAGCAATATTCCTGTACGTAGAACTATACGCACATCTTTGTGCAGAGTTCTACAGGTTTGCTCAGAGCTTCATCTCGAAGGCGACGCGCTGGTCCATTGACAGGCATTCATCGGTTGGCCCGTGGTTGCTTAGCCCGGTACGCCTCAACATCAGCCCACGGGATCCGGACAGGCGAGGTCCGCCCGTTGGTCTTGTACGCGTTCGGGAAGTCCCCGGAGCGGGCAATGGTCCGGACCGTCTCCGGGTGCATGGACAGGAACTCCGCGACGTCCTTCACCCTCGCGTCCCCGGTAATGGTAAGAATGCCTAACGATGGGTTGGCCTGATTCGATCAAAGGAACGTGCATGGAAAATCTGACTTTCGCCAACGGACTCCACATAATGCCCGTAAGCGCGCTGCACAGTGGATACCTGGGCGAGAAGGTGTATGTGAGTACGGGTGACAACGCAGCGGTTATTGGTGAACTGGCGTCATTTAGGATGCGGATTGCTGCCCCAACCGCAAACTCAGAACCTAGGACTGACGTCCGAATCAAAGTTGGCGAAAGCGTGCTTGACCTCGATGGAAGCGCCGTAGTCCTGTTCTTGGATAGATTTGCACCGGAGCCATATTCCGAGTCGTGACTCGTACACGCAAATTGGCGAGAGCTTAGGCGGGCACGAAAGGCCCCGGGACTGCCCCGGCTTTTGTTGACTCGGGGTCTTAGGCCGCTGTGAGCGCGGTCCGGTTGATTGTTTCATATTCGATTGGCGTGAGTTTTCCCAGCCGTCTTTGCCGTCGCCGGCGGTGGTAGGTCCGCTCGATCCAAGTCGTAATGGCCAGCCGGAGGTCCTGCCTACTGAGCCACCGCCGACGGTCCAGAACGTTCTTCTGCAGCAGCGAGAAGAAGGACTCCATCGCGGCGTTGTCCGCGCACGCACCGACCCGGCCCATCGAACCGGTCAGCCCGTGGTGCCGGAGTGATTCAACGAAGCGGCGAGACCGGAACTGGGCGTATTCAACCGGTCGAAGCAACAGTTGCTTTCGGGACTGAGCTTAGCTGGTCCGCGAAGGCTTCCGCTGGAGTGCGCCATCCTAGGACGCCGCGCGGCCGGTTGTTGATGATGTCGGCGACAGCTTGGATCCCTGGCGTGCTCCAGCGAGAGATGTCGGTGCCTTTCGGGAAGTACTGCCGGAGTAGCCCGTTGAGATGTTCGTTGCTCCCGCGCTGCCACGGGCTCTTCGCGTCGGCAAAATAGACCGGCAACCCGATTTCCTGCGTCAGAAGGGCGTGCGCGGACATCTCCTTCCCGCGGTCCCAGGTCAGGGAGCGTCGCAGGTCCGTCGGGAGCGGCTCGAAGGTCCGGACGAGTGCGTTCTTCATCGTGACCGCCCCGTAGCCAGCCAATGCAGGCCCATTCTTTGTCGGCTTGACCAGCCCGTAGCCCTTCTGCCGAGGCAGATGGACAAGCATGGCGAAACGCGTCGTGCGGTCGATCAGAGTCGCGATCGCTGACCGGTTGAGACCAATGATGAGATCTCCTTCCCAGTGGCCTGCGACTTTCCGCTCGTCGGCTTCGGAGGGTCTCTTCTTCAAGGTTGTGGCGTCGGTGACATGCGCCCAGGCTTGCTGGCGTGTTCGGGCTCGTGGCGTGCGTTTCGTGCGCCCTCGGCGCAGATGCCACGCCTGCTGCCTTGTGAGTCCGCCTCGGCTCGGAACGTAAAGGGCTTGGTAAATCGCTTCGTGCGAGATCCGCATCGTTGGATCATCCGGGAACTCGACTGGCAGGCGTTTCGCGATCTGCTGAGGGCTCCACCCCCTCACCCATTCGCGGTCTTCCCTATGCGGCTTGTTCTTCCCGTCCCAGATCGGGCCGACCGGGCCCAAGCGTTCTCCTCCGCCCGATCTGACGTGTCCGCTGAGCTTGTCGTTGACGTAGTCGCGGAGGTCACCGTTCGTGAGCAGCTTCGCGGTCTTGGGGCGGCGGGCTCGTCGTTCGGCGTGCCACTGCGCTGTGGACGCCTTGTAGTCCAAGCGATACGTTCTCGTCGACGCGTTCCGACGCAGCTCCCGCGAGATCGTCGACGGGCTTCGGCCCAGCCGGCGAGCGATCTCTCGCACCCCACAGTCCTGCGCCCGCCACAACGCGATGTCCTCACGGTCGCTCGAGGACAGATACCGCCCGGACAGTGTCGGGGCCAGCTGAGGATTCACACCGCCAGCGTGCAGGAACCAGCGATGCGCCACGGGCTCTGACACGCCCGCCGCGACGCCGGCGTCCCGGGTCTTCGCACCGGAAGCGATGGCCACCCAGAACCGTACCCGGTCCTCGCGCCAAGCCACCGACGGCCGACCCGGTGAAGGGATCTGCCCTCGATACGCCCGTACCTGCTTCTGACGATTTCGAACCGACATCCAACACCTCCGTGATCCGGTGTTGCTTCGACCGGTTGAATACGCCCTGGGAGCCCCGGTCCGAATGCACCACGGTCCCTTCCGGGCGGCGTGCCCGCACGGCGTTCTCCAGCGCGGCCACCGCCAATGAGGATTTCATCCGCGAGTCCATCGAGTAGCCGACGATCCTGCCGGAATAGACGTCCTTGATCGCGCAGAGGTAGAGCTTCCCCTCAGCGGTGGGGTGCTCGGTGATGTCTGTCAGCCAGAGCTCGTTCGGCGCAGCAGCGGTGAAGTCCCGCTCCACCAGGTCATCATGAACCGGCGGCCCCGGCTTCCGGTTCAGGCCCCGCTTCTTCGAAAACACCGACCAGATGCCGTGGTCCCTGCACAGGCGCTGGACCCCGTTCTCACCGGCTCTGATGCCCTTCTCGGGGAGCTCATCGGCGAAGAACCGGTATCCGAACGCAGGATCGTCGGTGTGGATGTCCAGGGCGGCGTTGACCAGGTGCGCGTCGACCCAGTCCCGTTCTGTCACCGGGTTCGATCTCCACCGGTAGTAGCCTTGCTTGCTGAATCCCAATACCCTGCAGGTCACCGCCACGGGAACACCATCGGCAGCAAGATCCGTGACCAGCGGGTACATCTGTCATTTTGGGTTGATGTCCCTCGCCAGATAAGCAGCAGCCCGGCGCAGAATCTCATTCTCCTGCTCCAACAAGCGGTTACGCTTCTTCAGCTCCCGCATCTCGGCCGACTCTGCCGCTGCCGGGCCGGCGCCGGTTTCCTTGCGCTCGGCGAGGGCGATCCAGCGTTTCAGCGTCGTGACCGAAAGCCCGAAGTCCTTCGCAATCTGCGCCAGCGGCGCCTCGCCCTTGCGGGCCACATCAATAACATCCTGGCGGAACTCCGCCCCATAAGCCGTGGGCATGGTCAACATCCTTCCACGAGCACCAGCTCGCTAGGTCAAGGAGTCAACAAAACCGGGGGCAGTCCCCCCGTCCTCCGGAGAGGATGGGGCCAGACGTAGGGCTAGGGCATGTCCGACAAAGGACAGGAAGCTGCCCGGCACTGGCCGTAGGATGCAGGGATGTTCTGGGGAATTTCCGAAGCTTGGTGGATGCAAATCTGGAGTGGCGTCATCGGCGCCATTGTCGCCGCCGTTGTGAGCGTGGCAGTCGCACTTATCGTTGTTGGGAAAACCAATGCCCATCAGTCAGTCATTGCCGGTAGGGCCATGGCAGAGCAGCGGATGAGGGACGCGTCGGCTCTTGCACAGCAACGCCTTAGGGACGCGGAGGCGCTAGAGCTGCAGCGAGCGGCTTTGCGGGAACAGCTGGACCTGCAGCGCTCTGAAACATCCCGGCTACGGCTGATGGACATCAGGGCTGACGTCGTTTCTGCGACTTCTGGATTGATTGACGCGGCCAGGGAGTCATCTGGCGCTGTGAATGCGGCGACCCGCCCGCTCGAGCATGCGATAAATAGATGGCGAGTCGAATCCGAGGACGACAGTCTCGTGGAGGAGCTGATGTACTGGCCAGGCTTCTTGAGGCGGTTGGCATTGGAGTACGCGCTATCGCTGAAACAGAAGAAAGACGAGGAAGCGTCTTTCGACCGCCTGGGCCATGCCGTCTCGATGCTGAGTGTGATGGCCCTGCACATGGCCCGTAGCGACTACTTTCAAGTGCAGTACATGCCAAAGGGACTCGCGGACTGCCGGAAGAACCTAGAGGCCGAGCTGGACGCCTTAGATGCAAACCTGACAGACGCAACCAACTAGACGCGATCTGATTCCGTATCCGCTGCCACGGCTGAATCCCTTGTTGTTACCCGGCACTTTAGGCTGTGAGCACCAGGTGATCACATTCCCTTAGGCAAGAGCGCTCAGCGCTTGTTCCGACGGCGGCCCTCCCAGCTGCTCACGGGAGGCTCCGCGGCGCGCTTCGCGTAGAGCTTCTCAGAGGCAACCCGTGTGCTTCTTTTCAGGCGAAAATGAAGGCAAGAGCTCTTGTGGTGTGGCTGCGCTGGGGCAGGCACACTGCCGCCACGCCGGGGTGTCACTGCAAAGCCGCTTCGCGCTGGCGTCGCCCTTCCCGGGGAATCATCGGAGAGGTTCCGTTAAAGTCTGGAAGTAAAAATGCGTGTGGGCGGCACACCGCTCGTTCAGTCGAGCGGCACAGTTGGGGCACGATGTGGTTGCCAGATAAGCGCTTATGGACATCTCACCTTTGCATACACCGCACAGAACTGCTGGCTCTGCCCAGTCGTTCCTTGGCCAAGTTTGGGCCGGGTGGTCTGCCTCCTCCTCGTGACAGAGATGGCAGGGATAGTACCGAAGACAGCACTTGAACTTTATGGCTACCACATCTACGGCGGTGTGATAGTGAATGCAGCGGGTTTGGTCGTCTACAGTTTCCCCGAAGATCCTCATAGCCATGCTCCGGCCTCACTTACTTCACCCGGCGCACGAGGATGTCCGGGAAGGCCCGGTGCACGGCCACAGCCGCAACGGATGCCACGGCGTCCTTCAGGAAATCGCCCGGGTAGAAGATGAGGTCACTGGCGAAAGCAGCCTGCCATGACAGCTTGAGGTTGACCATCATGCCGAGCACGCCGAGCAGGTGCGATGCGACCACGGTGACCACGACCGCGGCGAGGAAGAACCAAAGGCCGCGCCGCATGGCGGGGAGACGCCGGATGATTTGCTCGGCGGCTATGCCAACGAGCAGAGCGGCGAGGAGGAACCCAACGATGTAGCCGGCGGACCCGCCGGCGAGGACGGCCAGGCCCGCCCGACCCCCCGAGAAGATCGGCAGCCCGGCGAACGCAAGGAGCAGGTAGAGCGCCACCGCTGCGACGGCACGTGATCCGCCCAGGACGAGGCCCGTCACCATGATGGCGAGGGTCTGCAGCGTGATAGGCACCCCGAAGCCGCCGACGGGAATGCCTGGGACGATCGCCGAGGCTGCGATCAACGCGGCGAACACGGAGATAAGGGCCAGCGACTGCGCATCCCACAATGGACGCGGCGTGCAGGGGCTGTTCTGGTCCGGGCGTCGCGGCGCCGAAGTCGTCTGGTGGCTCATGGTTCCCCCTGTGAATGGTGATCGGGTCCCCCGAAGAAGGCTACAGAGCCCCGTCTACGGCCATTTTGTAGCGAAGCCACGACTGCACCGACGATCTATGGATCAATTGCCACAAACCAGCGATCTGCCCTGCAGAGCTCTCGATCCAAGGCCTCACGCGCAAAGGCATCCGCGTCGAGTTTTTGAAGGAAAGCCCAGTCTTCACCGGCGGGGACTCCCCGTGGCCAACCTGATGGTCTCCGTCATGGGAGCCTTCGCAGAGTTCGAACGTTCCCTGATCAGGGAACGGCAGCGGGAAGGAATGCCCTGGCGAAGCAGCGCGGAGCCTAGGATGGGCGGAAGAAGACCCTGACCTTCGCAGAGTTCGAACGTTCCCTGATCAGGGAACGGCAGCGGGAAGGAATGCCCTGGCGAAGCAGCGCGGAACCTACGATGGGCGGAAGAAGACCCTGACCCCCGAACGGGCAGCCGAACTCGTGCATCGCGCTGAGAACGGTGTTCCGAAGGCCGTCCTGGCCCACCACTACGGCATCAGCCGTGAAACGGTCTATCAGTACCTCCGTCAGGCCAGGGCCACCTAGAACTCCTGGCAGACGGGCACACGCTCTCGTGGCAGCGCCAAGACTGCCAGTCCAAACGTGTGGGGCGAGGCCTGAAATAGGCCCTCCTTTACCCGTGTCCTGTCTCATCCAAGTTGAGGCAATCTCACTACAGATGATGCATTAGCTGCGGTTGTCTCATTACAGTTGAGGTAGGGCGCCCGATCTCGCGTGATTCCAAGGTTCCTGGACCATCCGCTGATGCCGGAATTCTTCGATTTGCCTCAACTAAAGTGAGACAAAACCCGGCATTTGTCTCATCCAAGTTGAGGCAACCGCGCCAATTCGCCGTCGTCTGCCTCAAGTTAAGTGAGACGAGACAACCCGCATTGGTTCGGACATGCGCATGCATGCATGGACAAGCCCGGGAAGGGCTATAGCAGTCAACGCTTACGTGAAGCCTGCAGCCGCCGCAAATTTCCACCCGTAAATGACCTGAATTGACCCAGCCATGGACGGAGCAGAGTCGCCACCAGTTCCGGGTCGTGTGATCAGCAGGCGCGACGCCCATCGAGTTTTTTCCCGAAGACGCTGGTGGATCCGGATGTTGGGCTGTCCGGAGGCCGAGGGCTTACAGTCGGCCGGTGGTGAGCATCCGGGTGATGTGATCCGCTGCGCTGACAACTTGGGCGGCGTGTTGGGTGACGTCGCTCATGCTCGCGATCGCCACGACCGCGACGACATCACCGGAGGGGTCAAAGATCGGGGCCCCTACCGCGTGGACTCCTTCAACCACTTCTCCGTGGGAGACGAGATACCCCTGGTCCTTGAGCTGATCGAGGTAGCCCGTATCGACAGCTTCCCTGACGCGATACAGATAACGCCTCCGCGCCTCAGCCGGCAGGTGCGCTAGAACGAGCCGTCCAACTCCGCGTGACAGCGGAATGCGTTGGCCCGTTGGAAAGCTTACCGAGAGCCTGTCCTGGGGCGTGCAGACAAGTGCCGCTACAAGTGAGTCCGACTGACGAAGGTGCAACAGCGCGGTCGTGTGGGTGCCTTCCATCAGACCCTGGATGACAGGTTTAGCCAGCCGGGCGATGTCGAGGCGTTCGCCAGCGACGTTGCCGAGCCAGGCCAGGGTGAAGCCGAGGTCATATTCGAGGGAGGCAGGATCCCGGCGCAGGAGTCCTGCCGCTTCCAGGGAAGACAGGAGCCGTCCCACGTTCCGCCGCGGAAGCCCCAAGTCACTGATGATTTCGGACAGCCGCATCGGTCCGCGGCGGCCGACTGCGATCAGCACCTCGATGGCACGGTCGACCGATTGGGAGCGGTCGCTGTGTAGTGGCTGAGCCTTGGCCGTGCCGCCGGTGACTTGGTCGGTCTGGATTGCCATTATTCCTCCTGAGAAAAAGGCTGCAGCCCCTTGATTGCATCGTGGTGTTTCGGGCATCATATCAATAGTCGCCCATTGATAGGCGATTATCGCCCACAATATTATGGAGTGTCAATGTCGACAACCGATTCAGGCGCGGCGGCCGTGTCGCCCGCCCTAAGCGAAGCGGCGGTGGCCGCACGGATCGAACGGCTGCCCAGGGCTCCCTGGCAGGTACGTGCCCGCATGGTCATTGGTGTAGCAACGTTCTTCGATGCGTTTGATGCGCTGTCGGTCGCCTATGTCCTGCCGGTCCTCGCGGTGGCCTGGGGGCTGCAGCCCACTCAGATCGCGCTGGCTATTTCTATCGGCTTCTTCGGCCAGCTTGTCGGCGCCCTGGCCGTCGGCGTGGTCGCCGAACGCTGGGGCCGGATCCCCGTCGCTACACTGAGTGTTCTCGTCTTCTCCCTCGGCAGCCTGGCCCTGGCGTTCTCGCCCAACTTTGTCTTCTTCCTGGTGGTCCGGTTTATCCAGGGCATCGGGCTCGGAGCGGAGGTCCCGGTCGCCGCCACGTACATCGCCGAGATCACCGGTGCCCACAAGCGGGGACGCTTCGTCCTGCTCTACGAACTCGTATTCCCCGCAGGCCTTCTGGTCGCAGCTGTCGCAGGCTTCTGGATCGTCCCCAACCTGGGATGGCAGTGGATGTTCATCCTCGGCGCCCTGCCCGCCCTCATCGCGCTCTACCTGCGCCGCAAAATGCCCGAATCACCGCGCTGGCTCCAGCGGGCAGGCCGCGACGAGGAAGCGGACCGCGTACTGCGGCACGTCGAGGAAACCACCCGCCGGGAAACCGGCAAGGAACTTCCCGAGCCCGCACCGGTGGACGCCTCACATGTCTCCCGGCGCGCGAGCTGGCGCGATCTCTTCGCCGGGATCTACCTGCGCCGCACCCTCGTCGTCTGGGTCCTCTGGTTCAGCGCCTACCTGACCACCTACGGCCTCACCGCGTGGCTGCCCACCATCTACCGCACCATTTACAAGCTGTCCTTGAACGATTCCCTGCTCTACTCCCTTGTGACAACGGGCGCGGGTCTGCTCGGCGCGGCCATCTACGCCTTCACCATCGACATCGTCGGCCGTCGGGTTGCACTGGCAGGCGGACTCCTCATTGGCGGCATCCTGCTACTGATCCTTACCGGACTGGGTGCGGGCAGCGCCCCTGAGGTCCTGCTGTGGTCCTCCCTGGCCTACCTCTGGATCAGCGCGGTGTCACTCACCGCCTACTTGTATACCCCTGAGCTCTATCCGACCCGTGTCAGGGCGTTCGGGGTTGGTGTTGCCTCGGCCTGGCTCCGTATCGCTTCGATCCTTGGTCCGTTCGTCGTCAGCGCCGTCATCAGCAGCAGCGGAAACATCACCATCGTGTTCCTCATCTTCGGCGCCGTCGCCCTCGCCGGCGGCCTCATCGTGGCTCTCTTCGGCGTCGAAACCCGCAACAAGATCCTTGAGGAGTTCTCCCCCTAACGTCCCTCAACTAACTATGTTCAGCAGTTCAATCACACAAAGGAAAAAATATGTTCGACCAGTCAAAGAAATACCTGTTCGTCACTCCGGTTCTCCCCTACGCCGCCGACGGCACGATCGACGAATTGCAGTACCGTTCCCTCCTCCGCAGGTACCTCGAACCCCAATACATCGCAGCCGGCATGGCCCTCATCGCCAACCCCGAAGCAGGCGAAATCTTCTACCTCGACCGCGAAGAGAAGCGCCGTATCGTTGAAATCACCATCGAGGAAGCTGCAGGACGCGTCCCCGTCTTCGCCGGCGTCATCGACACCACCACGACAGGCACCGTTGCCGTAGCCGAAGACGCCGCCGCAGCAGGCGCCGACGGACTCTTCGTCATGCCCCCAATCGGAGCCCTGGACATCAGCAGCTCCTGGAACGCGGACCTCTACCCCGAAGTCTTCATCGACATGCTCCACGCCATCACGGACTCCGTTGACCTGCCAATGATCGTCCACCCCACCTCATCAGCAAGCGCCCGCTACGGGATTGGCATTCCGGCGAAGGCGACCCGCGCGATCATCGACGCAGTTCCCCAGATCGTCGGGTGGAAGATGACGTACAACTATGACGGATTCCGTGAGCTGACGCGGACCCTGCGCAGTGTCGAGCGCCCAATTGCGATACTGGGGGCCGTGGCGTCCTACTTCCATGAAAACCTCGCTACCGGTGCCTTCGACGGCACCGCGACGGGCACCTGGAACTATGCTCACGAAGCCATGTTTGAACACATTCAGGCGTGGGAACGCGGAGATATAGAGACCGCAAGAAAAATTTGGGAGGGCGGCCTCGCCCAACTCCACGAGTACGTTTACAGTGACTTCTCCAGGCTCCACATCCGGTACAAGGTTGCTTGCTGGCTCCGCGGAGCCATTGACAGCCCCGCCATGCGCGCACCCCTGCCCCGCCCCCTGCAGGACGAAATCGACACCCTCAAGCAGCTACTCGCCCGCACCGGCCTCCCAGTGATCGACGACTCCGCCATCGAGGCCTACACCACCAGCCACAAAAAGGCACTGGTCGGATAAAATCGCCCCGACACGCCGCGAAACGGACCTCCAAGAGTGGCGCCCCAGGGCTGCGACACCTGCGTCGCAGCCCAGGGGTTTCGGTCTTCGACTGCCACTTTGCCGGGTCCGTGAGGGAGAATCAAGCAGCCTGCAGGAGCGGTGCTACCGAATAGGGTGTCTCCTGGGCCTCCACCATGCACTGTGCACAAGGTTCTTGGACGCTTCGGTGAGGAACGCGCCGGTGGCCAGGTGCGCGATGGTGTCGCGTCTGAGACCTGGCTGGTGGTCAAAGCTGAACTCCTCGAGCGACTTGCGGGCAGGGAACCCGGCTGCCTGGCACGCATCTCCGCGCCGGAGGCTTCGCGGGCGGCGACTTCCCGGGACAGGACCGCGGCGAGGTATTCCTCCTGGGTCCAGCCGGTCTCGCAGGCCTGGTCCGCGAGCCTGGCTGTAACTTCCCAGATCCGTGGTGCCTTCATGGCCCGGGAGTAGTACTCGATCTGCCCGGCAATTTCCTTGGCGTTGGTCATCACGCGACCTGCCCGTCATCGAGCACGACCCCGAACGCCCGGTCGTAGTCAGCCAGATCCCTCAACCCGGCCGTGTCCATGGATGGTGGAGGGTTTTGGAAGGCTTTCCGCATCGTCCGGGAGGCCTCGACATGGTCAGGTCGGTGATCGTCAGGCCAGCGCCCCGGGACCGGGAATGGCATCCGACGCAGCGACCGTCCAGGCTGATCGTCACGGTGTCCAGGTCAGCGGTGACCTCGACGAACCTGCCGATCGCCTGCGGGTGCACGGAGTAGTCGTTGGATCCCATCCGGACGTAGTAGTCCCGCGGCAGCCGAACCCTTGAGGTGAAGCCGGTAACCGGTGGAACCGGTGGCAGCGCCAGCATGGCCGCTTTGTCCGCAGCGAGCAGGTCCGTCGGGCGTGAGCCAGTCCGCCTGACCAGCCGGGTGTTGGCCTTCGGCAGCCACTGGCCGAGCTGGGCGTTGAAGTCCTCCGGTGAGGTGAAGACCCGGCCCGACAGGAAGGAAGTCTCCAGGAACTGGTTGGCCCGCTCCACCACCCCCTTGCTCTCCGGATCATAAGGCTTGACCTGCACGATCCTGGTGGCCAGGACCCCGGCGAATGCCGCGACCCGGCGGCGTAGCTGTTCCGCCGGCCGATGCCGGTTTCGTTGTCCCAGATCAGCCGCCGCGGAACCGCGCCCAGGGATCCGAGCAGCTCCCACATTCCGGCCAGCAGGTCTCCGGTCATCCGGGACGGGATCATCCTGGCCATAATGAACCGTGAATGCGAAGACACCATCACCAGCACCGGCACCGGCACCGGCACGGGCACGGGCAACACCCTAGCTTTGCCGGTGCTGACAGGTATCCGGACCTCTGGGAACCACCGGTCGCACTGCGCCTGATCCCCGGGATCGTACGAAATCCGATCAGCAGGATCAGCCGGAACATACTCGGGCCGGATCCTGGCAACGTTCTCACGAAACCAGGCCGGGGACCCGGACCAGCCCACCCGTTCGGCCAGCACTGTCGCCGGCATCCGCGGGTTCTCCAGCAGCAGCGCACGAATCGCCGGTTCCACAGCCTTGATCCCGGAGTCCTGCGGCGACCGGACGTAAGTGGGCGGACTGTCAGCACTGACTGCCTTCGCGACGGTGTTCCGGGAGATTCCCAGCCGTGCCGCTATCGATCTCATCGGCTCACCCCCGCAAGATGCAACCGCCGAATAAGCGCCCAATCCTTCACTGTGATCACCCACCCAATCGTTTGAAACAGGTGGCTCAGTTTTCAACCGTCACAATGGCTCACTTTTCGACCGTCACCGACAAGGTTATCCACCGCTACTGCTACCAGGGGGCTACCCCAAAGGCTCCCACTTCCAGCCGTGGATAACCCGAATTGACCACGGCCATGGACCGAATGGAGTCGTCACCAGTTCCGGCTGCGTGATCAGCAAGCAAAGGCTTTGCCCGGCCGAGTCAGGTTGACGGAGTAACTGTTATCGGCGTTCCAAGCCGGGTGGGGGAGGGTGCCGAAAAAGTGGGCTTCCGGCGCCTCGGCCGTGAGGCCGGCGGGAGCCAGACGATGCTCATAAATCAGCCGCGTTCAGGGCCGAATGCTAGGAGCCGTGCTCCTTCAGAGCAGATCGAGTTCTCGGGTGAAGCCGAACGGGATATCGGGGCTGAGTGCGACCGTGTAGGTGGTGAAATCCACCCTGGTGACGAGAAGGCCCCAGCTCGTGGCCTTCTCACGCAGTACTGCGCTGGCGTGCTCCAGTTCGCGGTCTACCGAAGCGGCGTCCTTGACTTTGACAACAATAGGCGACGTCTCTGCTGACATGGTGGTTCCTTTTCTGCGCGTGGTTTTCGGGACCTTTTGCGGTTTCATTACGGCGCGTGACGTGCGATTAGAAGTTTGGTGGCCTTACGGCTTGCTCTAGCAGCGGACGCCTAAGTCAGCTCTACAAAAGGTCCGTTATCGGCGCTGAAAGCACGGGAGTAGAAGTAGCTGCGAGAACTCCCGCTCCTTGACGAGTTTGAAGTTCCCGCAGGTCAGAGACGCTTGTGGCGATGACTGCATTCAGCCGCCGGGGTCCGAATTTTGCCGCCGGATTGCTTGCTCCCGCAGGCTTCCTGCATCTAATGCATGTTTCCAGGGTTTAGCGTTGCGGTCAGTGGTGCCATTAGGGGTTTCGGCTCCGGCCAGGCTCGAACGGCCGAGCATTCGACTCATCAGCAAACTACCCGCAATGCATCACAGGATCCGGACTCGGGCCCTCAAGATCTCCACTTCGGTGAGCTCGACACGTTCGTCAGGTATGTTGTTGGGCCAGTGGAAGACCAAGCAGTCGTCTCCGCTGGAGGTGCGGAGGATCATGCCATGGCCGCGGATAAGCGAAGGCGTCATTCCAGAACGGCCTTCTAACTCCTCTGAAGCGGTAGCATCGCAGGCACTACTCCCGTCTCATGAATAACCGCGCATGCCAGTTGAGTGAGAAGAGTAGAAGCGGTTCGGAACTACCGCTGAAACGGCGGGTCGCACGCTTCCTGGTTTTGGTTGTGGGTAGGTGCTGCGGATGACCCGCCTAGGTCATCCTGAAGCGCCGCGGCCAGGCTGAAGCGTCTCTTGAAAGTAGCGGGGACGGTCGCGCAGTGCAGTGCGCAACCGTCCCCCCTACCTTTTTATCCGTGAGTCGCGGCATTCGTCGTGCCTGCGATGTTTCTGCAGGTGGTTAGTGTGGGAGGACTTGGCTTGACACGCCTGCTGCTCCGGGCGTTTGGCTGGTCTCGGGAGTTCCTGCAGCCTGGGTGGGGTTGGGTACGGTCATAACCGCGATCACGCCGACGGCTGCTGCTATGGCCCAGACGGAGAAGTTGATGAAGTTACCGAGGTTCGCCGCTACCAGCACTCCGCCGCCTGAGATGGCGAGAACGGCGCCGATGCGTCCGATTCCTAGCGTGATTCCCAGGGCTGTCGCCCGTGTAGCTCCGGAGAAGTAGGTTGCTACGAACCCGTTGACGAGGATCTGGGCTCCCACTGAGCCGAAGCCGACTACGCCGACCAGGAAGTACATGGCGGGCAGGGGCATGATTCCGGTTCCCATGAGTACAAGGGCTACGCCTGAACATGCGAACGCGGTGGCCGTGACCTTGCGGGGGCCGAATTTGTCGGCCAGGCGGGAGGAGACGAGGACGCCCACGACGGCTCCGATGTTGACCGTGAGCAGGAAGGATAGGGACGAGGCCAGGGAGTATTTGGCAATGACCATCAGCTGGGGAAGCCAGGTGTTCAGGCCGTAGACCAGTGTCTGGCCGCAGATGCCGGCGAGGCAGAAGAGGATCATGGCTCCAAGCAGCCGTCCAGTGAGCAGTGTGCGGAACCGGCCCTTTTCCGGAGCGTCTCCTTCAACACGGGCGGGCGGGAGTTGGTCGAGTCCGTAATCAGCGATGATGCGTTCTGCGCCTGCCCGGTCGCCTTTAGCCGCGAGGTACGCCGCGGACTCCGGCAGAAATTTGAAGAGCACCGGGACGACTGCCACCAGGGGGATGCCGCCGAGGGCAAGCATTCCTTGGAATCCCAGGGAGGACAGGAAGGCCAGCGAGAGCAGGGCGGCGAGGATGCCGCCCACGGCGTACCCGGAGAACATGAGGGCGTTGTTGAAGTTGCGGCGGTTGGATTTCGAGAATTCGACTGTCAAGGCTATGGCCGTGGGAATAACGCCGCCCAGGCCCAGGCCCGCGAGGAAACGGAAAATTCCGAACAGTTCCGGAGTCGGTGCCCACGCAGTCAGCAACATCAGGAGTGAGAAGGCGGCGATGGATACCATCATGATCTTCCGGCGCCCGACGATGTCCGTGAGGTAACCGATGAGGATTGCACCGATGAACATTCCGGCCAGGGCGTAACTGCCGATGGCTCCGGTTTGTACGGGGGTCAGGCCCCAGGGTTCGTAAGCGAGGAGCTTGGGAACGATGGCGCCGTAAACGACCAGGTCGTAGCCGTCGAAAACGATGGCGAGGAAGCAAAGGAAAATGACAGCGGCAGCAGATTTGCGGTGGCGTGCCGGCGATGAGACTGGCGATTGAAAAGCCATTGGGACTCCAGGTGGGATACACGGCATTGTGGTTGGTCCAGAGATTTTGGAGAGCTGTTGTGAGCTACCCCATAACCAAATGTAACATTAGCTCGTTGCCCGTCCATAGATGTGTTGCATGTGTATGGATGCCCGGGCTCGGCGGACGTAACCGAAGTGTGTTGCTCGTACTTATACTTGTTGCACATCGCTCAAGCTGGCCCCAACCCGGGCGGCAGGCAGAATTGGAGGGGTCCTGTGCAGTGGAAACCCAGAGCGCTCATCCTTGACCTTTTCGGGGATTATCTCCGGTACGCCGGCAGCGAGGTAAAACTTGCGGACATCACCGCACTGCTCGCTGTCTTCGAGATCGAGGCCGCTACCGTGCGCGTCAACCTGTCACGGCTGCGCAAGGAAGGGTGGTTCACGACCCGGCGCGTCGGCAGGGAGACGGTCTACTCCCTTACCCCGCACATGTTGGAAATACTTGATGAGGGGCGCGAGCGAATCTTTCACCGTCGCAATGAGGAATGGGACGGCAGATGGACGATGGCCATTTACCAGGTCCCCGAATCCGAGCGGGCAGTCCGCGAGCAGTTGCGCAAGCAGCTCGCATGGCACGGCTTTGGGCAACTCTCGCCCTCCACATGGCTCAGCCCCCACAGCCTCATGGCGGAGGTCCGTCAGGTTGCCGACGAGAACCCCCAGGCAAAAGTGGACGCCCTATGGTGCGGAACCGGAGACCTGCAGGAGGATAGGGACCTCGCAGCGCGGTGCTGGGATGTGGAGCAGCTCGGAAAGGATTACGAGCACTTCATCCGGACCTACGCCGCCCTCGACAATGAGTCCTCCAACGCCGCCAAGGATGGCCGCACCGCTCTGATGGAACGCATGCGCATCATCGGCGACTTCCGCCGCTTTCTCTTCCGCGATCCGTACCTGCCCAAGGATTTGCAGCCCCACGGCTGGCCCAGCGACGAAGCGTGCCGTCTTTTTGGCGCCGTGCACCGCCAGCTGGGCCCGGCGGCCACTGACTACGTCTCCAACATCCTTGGCGAACCGGTCGGCCCCGGTGCAGAGGTTACGGAGGAACTTAGAACCGGCTGATATGTAACAAAATCTTGACGCCTTACATGGATTAGTTTCATAATGGTTTCCGAGACCTCTCTCAATGAATCCCAATCCCTAGAAGGTGGCATCGATGGCACTTCGCGTAGCCTGCATTGGCGGCGGTCCTGGCGGACTGTTCTTCTCAACCTTGTTCAAGCAGACCGTTCCGGACGCCGAGGTTGTATTGTTCGAACGCAACCAGGCCACCGATGCCTTTGGCTTCGGGGTGGTCTTCTCGGATGCGACCCTGAACCGGATCAACGAGGCGGACCCTGTGGTCCGGGACGGACTCCGCGACCACGGGACGCATTGGGACGACATCGAAGTCTGGCTCAAAGGTGAAAAAAAGTCGTTTTCCGGAAACGGTATGGCAGCCATTTATCGGAAGACGCTCCTGCAGCTGATGCAGGAACGCGCGGCGGAAGCCGGCGTCGAGATGCGGTTCGGCCAGTACTTGCCGGACCTGTCAAAGCTTGACGGCTTTGACCTGATCGTCGGGGCCGACGGCGCCAACTCATCAACCCGCGAACAGCTGGGCGAGAGCCTTGGCCACACGGCAGAAACCGCAACCGCCAAATTCATCTGGTTCGGCACCACGCACCTTTTCAAGGGTATGACCTTCCTGCACCGCAAGAGCGAATTCGGCAACTTCGCGGTCCATGGTTACCCGATCAGCGAAAACCTGAGCACCTTCATCGTTGAAACCGACGAGGCGACGTGGCGTAAAGCCGGACTCGACGAGTTCGATGTCAGCCAGCCCCCGGGACCTTCTGATCTGAAGACGCAGCGGTTCCTGGAAAAGCTGTTTGCTGAGGACATCGCCGGCCAGCCGCTCGTGGCGAACAGCTCGCGCTGGGCGAACTTCCGGACCCGTAGGACCCGTTCCTGGCACAAGGGCAACGTTGTGCTGCTGGGCGACGCCGTCCACACGGCACACTTCTCTGTCGGCTCCGGCACCAAGATGGCCATGGAAGACGCCATCTCGCTGGTCCGTGAAGTCGCTGCACATCAGGACGACCTCGAGACGGCGTTCACGAATTACGAAGCCGAACGTCAGCCCCAGGTCGCCAAAATCCAGAACCAGGCCCGCGGCGGACTGAGCTGGTGGGAACACTTCGGCAGGTATTACGACTCCTTCGAACCCACCCAGTTCACCTTCCACTTCTTCTCCCGCAGCATCGACATCGACAAAATCCGCCTGCGGGATCCGGAACTCGTTGAATCCGCAGAACGGGACTGGCTCACTCGCCACGGAAAGGCCCCGCTGGAAACTCCGTTGCCTGCCGGTCCTGCCCGGTTCAGCGGCCGTCTGCTGTCCCTGACCCACGAAAGCGGCAAGGTCCAGTTGCAGGACGGCGGCGCTAGCCTCGCCTTGGTGACCGACCCGGCCCAGGCCGACGCAGGCACCGGCCTGCTGCTCACGGCACCGGACCACGAAGAAGGCTTGAAGGATGCCTTCGAGCAAATCCCCGCCGAAGCAGCCGTTGTGGTGATCCAGGGCGGAAACCCGTTCACCCGTATCCTGCTTTCTGAGGAAGTCCGCCTGGGCCGTGGCGTGACCAGCGTCATTGTTGATGACCGGGGTCCGGCGTCGAACCTGACCCTGGTACTTTCCGGCCGTGCCGACGCCGTTGTTGCAGCCACTGCGGAGGCTTCCCATGCATAGCCTGTCCTCTCTGTTTGCCCCTCGCGGCATCATCGTGGTTGGCGCATCGTCCAGCCCCGAAAAGCTCGGCGCCGTCATGGCGCAATCACTGTCCAGCTACCCCGCGCCGGTGGAACTGGTCAACAGCCGCGGTGAAAACGGCATGCACACCAGCATCGCCGAGGCTGCTGCGGCAATTCCCGGCGGCCCCGATCTCGCCGTGCTGTGTGTGCCGGCTGCTGCCACGGCACAGGCTCTGCGGGACAGCGCCGCGAACGGTGCCAAAGCAGCGTTGGTCTGCGCCGGTGGTTTCGCAGAAGCAGGTGGTCCCGGCATCGAATTCGCGTCCCAGGTCGAGTCCGCTGTCCGGGAAACCGGCATCAGGCTGCTGGGCCCCAACACGTCCGGGTTCTTCGTTCCCCACCGCAACCTCCGCGCCAGCTTCGTCCCGGGTGTCGCTGAATTGGAGCCGGGTTCGGTAGCGGTCGTCGCAGCCAGCGGAGGAGTCAATCACGTACTGGCATTTCATCTGCAGCGCTCTGGAGCAGGGGTCAGCCTTGCCGCCGGTATCGGAGCAGGAACTGACATCACCGCACCGGACGTGCTGGACTACCTCATCACCGATGATCAGACCAAGGCAGTAGCCCTCCATCTGGAAACTGTTTCGGACGGGCCTGCCCTCGTTGACGCCGTCTCACGCCTGAGCGCGGTCAAGCCCGTCGTTGCATTGGTCGTCGGCCGAAACGATGTGTCCGAATTCGCTCAATCACATACCGGCGCCTTGGCTACCTCCTGGCGTACCACACGATCGGTACTCCAGCAGGCGGGTGCGGTAATCGTCGATGACGAGAACCAACTGGTCGCCGCAGTGACCGCCCTGGCCGGTCGCCGGCTGCACCCGGCCGCAGATCCCGGAGTAGGCCTCATCACGGGCCAGGCCGGACCGGGCCTGTTGATCGCCGATGCCCTGCACAGCGCTGGTGTGACGCTTCCGCGACTCGCGCAGAGCAGCCAGGACACCATCGGCGCCTTGCTCCCGCCGCTGACGTTCCAGGCAAATCCGGTAGACACCGGCCGACCCGGGCCCAGCTATGAGCAAATCGTTGCCGCCGTGTCACAGGACCCGGCAATCGACCTTGTGGCGCTTTACGGCCTGACAGAACCGGTGACCGACCTCCCGCTGGCCGTAGCCAATTCGGGCGCGGCGGAGACAATGCCGTTCCTCATCGGCGTCGACGGCCCCGACGGTGACCTGGAGCGAGCCCGCAAGTCTGCGCGACAGCACGACCTTCCGCTGATTACGGGGCCAACCTCGCTGGCTCACGGTATCGCCGCCCTGGTGAACGATGCCCGGGGTCAATTCCAGAGGGCCCAGGCTGCTGAGGGTGCCACAGCCTGGCCGGAGGTAGAAGGTCCGTGGGATGAGAACCGCTCCAAGGAACTTCTCGGTGCACTTGGCATTTCTACGCCCGAACGGCGCGTGTGCAGCACCCGTGACGCTGCCCATGCGGCGCTGGCGGAACTTGGCGGTCCCGTAGCCGTGAAGCTGCTCGACGCAACCGTCCTGCACAAAACAGAAATTGGAGGCGTGCACCTTGGCGTCAAGACCGCCGAAGACATGGACCGGGCCCTGGCAGGTCTCGAAGCCGCCGGCGCCCGCGAGTTCCTGGTAGAGGCAATGGCGCCCTCCGGCGTCGACCTTGTCGTCGGCGTCCGACGCGACCCCGTTTTCGGACCGATCGTGGTTCTGGGGCTGGGCGGCACCGCGGCCGAAGTCTTCGCCGACATCTCCATACGAACCGCGCCCCTTGCACTGCGGGCAGCCGAAAGCATGCCCGCCGAGCTGCAGGCACGCGAACTCTTGTATGGCTTCCGTTCCGGTCCGATGCTGGATACGTCTGAACTGGCCGGCCTCTTGGTCAGACTCGGGGATGCACTCGTCTCCAACGAGACTGTCGCTGAAATCGAAATTAATCCCCTCCGCCTGACCAACAACGGGCTCTTGGCGTTGGATGCAGTAGTTATCAATGTCGAGGAGGACATTCAATGACCAGCCACACCAGTGAAGGTACTTTCCCCTGGCCAGCAGAACTTGCTGCAGAATTCCGCCGGAAGGGCTACTGGGAGGACAGGGCCCTGGGCAGCTATGTCCTGGACACCGCCGACCGCTTGCCCGACAAGGTGGCGTTGGTAGAGGGCGATGTCCGCATCACCTATGCCGAGCTTGCCAACCGGATGGACGCCGCAGCCGAGCGCCTCCTCCAGCTCGGACTCAAGGCAGATGACCGCATCATGCTCCAGCTGCCGAACGGATGGCAGTTCACAATCCTCACCCTGGCTTGTTTCCGTGCAGGGATCATCCCTGTCATGGCGTTGCCTGCGCACAGGAAATACGAGCTGTCCTTCCTGACAGAACTCTCCGAGTCCCGCGCCATCGCAGTACCGGACGTGATCAAGGATTTCGACCACCAGGCCTTGGCCGAGGAACTCGCTTCATCCATTGCGTCCCTTGAGCTGATCCTCGTATCCGGCGCCGCGAACCCCCTGAACATTCGCCTGGACGAAATCCTTGCCCCCGGGACGGACGCTGCCGGTGCCCGGGTCAGGCTGGATGCATCGGCGCCCTCTCCGGATGCACCTGCTCTGTTCCTGCTCTCAGGGGGCACTACGGGGCTGCCCAAGCTCATCACCCGCACCCATAACGATTACGCGTACAACATCAAGGCGACGTCCCTGCCAACGGCCGTTACTGAGGACACTGTTTACCTCGGTACTCTGCCGGCGAGCCATAACTTTCCCCTCGCCTGCCCGGGGATCCTGGGCATACTGTTCGCCGGCGGCCGGGTGATCATGCTGCCCAGCCCCGAGCCACGCAAAGCCTTTGCCGCCATTGAACGCGAAGGCGTCACACTTTCCACCGCGGTCCCGGCAGTGGCGCAGCGCTGGATTGAACACCAGGAGGAAGTGGGCGGCAACCAGCTGGCGAGCCTGCAGGTCATTCAGGTTGGCGGTTCCAGACTTCCGGACGAGATCGCCTACAAGGTCAGGCCCGTGTTGGGTGCAACCTTGCAGCAGGTCTTTGGCATGGCAGAGGGGCTCATCAACACCACCCGGCTGGACGACCCCGAGGACGTCATTTGCACGACCCAGGGCCGTCCGGTATCCGAGGCTGACGAAGTCCGGATCGTTGATGAAGCAGGCAATGACCTGCCCGATGGAGTTGCCGGAGCCATCCTGACCCGGGGCCCCTACACCCCTCGCGGCTATTACCGCGCGCCGGAGGCCAACGCCCGGGCTTTCACTCCTGATGGCTGGTACGCCAGCGGGGACATCGTGGAGCGCCGCCCGGACGGAAATCTCATTGTCCAGGGGCGGGACAAGGACATGATCAATCGCGGCGGCGAAAAAATCTCCGCGGAGGAAATTGAAAGCCTGGTGTACCGGATTGAGGACGTCACCATGGCGGCCGCCATCGCCATGCCTGATCCGGTGCTGGGCGAAAAGCTTTGCCTCTACATCACCGTCAAACCAGGAACAGAAGTAACTCTGGAACAGATCCAGGACCTGCTTCGCCGGACCGGAGTGGCAGCATTTAAGATCCCGGAGCACCTGGTGGTGGTGGATGAGCTGCCCACGACCAAAGTCGGAAAGATCAACAAAAAGGACCTTCGCGCCGACATCGCCGAGCGCCTGGCTTCCACCTCCCCTGCGAAGTGAAAGGAAGACGATGATGGAAAACATTACCCATGAGTCTGTGGCGGCCGGGGTGGTCGTTCCGGAGCCGACTCCGGAGGAAGCGGCCCAGCTTGAACAGCTCTACCGGGATTTCGACAAGGAGAACCTGATCCCGCTGTGGACAGAGATCGGTGACCTGATGCCGATGGTCCCCACCCCCAAGGCAGTCCCCCACGTCTGGCGATGGAACGACCTGTACCCGCTGGCCGCCCGCGCCGGGGACCTGGTCCCGGTGGGCCGCGGCGGGGAACGCCGTGCCATTGCCCTCGCGAACCCCGGCCTTGCTGGAACCCCATACGCCACACCGACACTGTGGGCGGCAATCCAGTACCTCGGTGGCCGGGAAACAGCCCCCGAGCACCGCCACTCCCAGAACGCGTTCCGCTTCGTCGTCGAGGGCGAAGGCGTATGGACCGTCGTGAACGGGGACCCCGTCCGCATGTCCCGCGGTGACTTCCTGCTCACCCCCGGCTGGAACTTCCACGGCCACCACAACGACACCGACGAGCCGATGGCCTGGATCGACGGGCTGGACATCCCGTTGGTGCACTACGCCGACGCCGGCTTCTTCGAGTTCGGCACCGAACGCGTCACCGACGAAGCCACCCCGGACATCTCCCGCTCCGAACGGCTCTGGGCCCACCCCGGCCTGCGCCCCCTCTCCGGCCTGGACGACACCACCAACTCCCCCATCGCCGCCTACCGCTGGAAGTACACCGACGCCGCACTCCGCGAACAGCTCCTGCTCGAGGACGAAGGCCACCCGGCGACCGTCGCCCAGGGCCACGCCGCGGTCCGCTACACCAACCCGACCACCGGCGGGGACGTGATGCCCACCATCCGCGCCGAGTTCCACCGCCTCCGCGCCGGCGCCACCACCGAGCCGCTCCGCGAGGTGGGCTCCAGTGTCTGGCAGGTCTTCGAGGGCACCGGCTCGGTGGTGCTCAACGGCGAAACGAAGGAACTGGCCAAGGGCGACCTGTTCGTCGTCCCGTCTTGGCAGGAGTGGTCCCTGCAGGCCGATACCGAGTTTGATTTGTTCCGTTTCAGCGACGCCCCCATTTTCGAACGCCTGAGCTTCAACCGCACCTACATCGAAGGACGCACCAAGTAATGAGACTCCTTACCCTCCGCACCGAAAACGGCACCAAAGCGGTGCGCCAGGACGGCGACACCCTCACTGAAATTCCCGGGTTTGCCGATGTCGGCGCCCTGCTGCAGGACCCCGCCTGGGAAACCACGGCTTCCGCGGCCAGTGGCCCTACGCACGCCCTGGACGGCGCCGACCTCGCCGCCGTCGTACCTTCCCCGGGGAAGATCATCTGCGTGGGGCACAACTACCGCAACCACATCAAGGAGATGGGCCGGGAAGTCCCCGAGCACCCCACCCTGTTCGCCAAGTACGCCGAGGCCCTGATCGGGCCCAACGACGACCTCGCGCTGCCGCAGGAATCCGACGCGGTGGACTGGGAAGCCGAACTCGCCGTGGTCATCGGCAAGCAGGGCCGCCGCATCAGCGAGGCCGACGCCGCGGACCACATCGCCGGCTACGCCGTCCTGAACGACGTGTCCATGCGGGATTACCAGTTCCGCACTATCCAGTGGCTGCAGGGCAAGACCTGGGAAAAGTCCACCCCGTTCGGCCCCGCTTTGGTCACCAAGGACGAATTCACTGCCGGGCCGCTGATGACCTCGGCCGTGGATGGGGAGGTGCAGCAGAGCACCCCCACCGGAGACCTGGTGTTCACCCCGGAATTCCTGGTCTCCTACATCTCCACCATCATCACCCTGAACCCGGGCGACGTGATCGCCACCGGCACCCCCGGCGGGGTAGGCCACGCACAGGACCCCAAGCGGTACCTGCAGGAAGGCCAGGTCCTGGTCACCACCATCGAAGGACTCGGCCAGCTGACCAACCGCGTGGTCAAGGAAGCCTGATGGTCGCCCGCCACGACCAAGCCACCGACCCGCGCCTGCAGGAACAACTTCTGCAGGCGCGGCGGGGCACCGCTTTTTTCGCGCGGAAGCTCAACGAGCTCACCGACGCAGAACTGGACGGCGACTCGCTGCTGCCCGGCTGGACCCGCCGGCACATCGTCGCGCACGTGGGCTACAACGCCCGCGCGATAGCGCGGCTGGTCGAATGGGCTGCCACCGGAGTTGAAACACCGATGTACCCCTCCCCCGAGGCGCGCAACCATGAGATCAACTTTGGCGCCACGCTCTCCCCCATCGCGCTGCGGAACCTTTTCGATCACTCCGCGGTACATCTGTCCGTCGAGTGGCGTGACCTGCCGGACCCGGCATGGCAGCACGAAGTCCGCACCGCGCAGGGACGCACCGTCCGCGTCTCCGAAACGGCGTGGATGCGCACCAGGGAAGTCTGGATCCACGCAGTCGATCTGAACAACGGGGCGACCTTCAACGACATCCCCGCACCCGTCCTCGAGCGCCTCCTCAGGGACATCACCGGCGCCTGGAAAACCCGCGGCACCGACACGGGCCTCATCATGGAGGTCTCCGGCCAGCCCCAAACAATGACCTTCGGGGACACCGGCGCCGCCCACGCAACGGTCATCGCCGGCTCTTTGCCCGCCATCGCTGAATGGGCAGCAGGCAGAGGCGCCAACGGTGTGACAGCGGAAGGTCCTGGCGCCAACGGCGCGGTTCCCGCTACCCCGAAGTGGATCTAGGCCAGAAAGGGCTTTTGCGATGACGAGAATGCTAATTATTGGACCTCCCGGTTCCGGAAAAGGAACCCAGGCGGAGCGGATCTCGGGACGCCTCGGCGTCGCGGCGATCTCCACCGGCGATATCTTCCGCGCCAACGTGAAGGGCGAAACGCCGCTTGGCATCGAAGCCAAGAAGTACATGGACAACGGCGACTTCGTCCCGGACAGCGTCACCAACAAGATGGTCCGCGACCGGCTCAGCGAGGCCGACGTCGAAAACGGCTTCCTGCTCGACGGCTACCCCCGCACCACCGCGCAGGTGGATTACCTCGACGAGATCCTCGCCAAGGGCGACGAGAAGCTCGACGTCGTCCTGCAGCTCACTGCCGACGACGAGGAACTGGTCCACCGCCTCCTGGGCCGGGCCAAGGAAACCGGCCGGAGCGACGACAACGAAGCCGTCATCCGCCACCGCCTGGACCTGTACCACGAGCAGACCGAAGTCGTGGTGGCCAAGTACGCCGAGCGCGGCATCCTCACCCAGGTCGACGGCTTCGGCCCCATCGACGAAGTGACCGACCGCGTGATGCAGGCCCTCACGACTGATTACAACGTGGTTGCCTGAATCCGCCCCTCGACCCTGTAAGTGAATTACCTGTCGAACAGCAGGAGGTGACATCGCCCGCCCCTTCGCTGCGGCTTTCATCAAGACCCGATTTTTCGGACTATCTTGATGGTTCTCCGGCTACCGCAGCCCGGTTTCCTGCCCCTCCAGCTGTCAGGGTGGGCTCTGAGGACATCATGAGCCACCGTCAACAATGCCGAATCTCGCGCTAATCTGACGCCAGACCGACGCCCCAAGTTGCCTGCACTCCCCCGCCACCCTGTCCAACACTGCTCTAGGGCGAGGCGACCTCCGAGAAACCTTAACAGGCAATGCGTGCGGGGAACCCTCACATGGCTCCTGCTTCCTGGCATTACCCGATAGCTACTTGACCGAATATTTATTATCGGCGCTGGAATTAAGGGGAGTCGAAGGGGCGCTCGTCAATATGTGCCAAGAGGTCATCGGCCCCACCAGCAAGACCGTCCCGGTAAGCAGCTCGGAAAGCTCGACATACGTGCCAGAAGTTTCTTGACCCGCACCTGCCACTAGTGAGACTTCTTAGTCATTGACCTGTGTTTGGTGTCCACCAACCTGAGAGGTCTTCACCTAGTCACGATGTAATCAACGTCTTGACTCGTACATCTACGCATCGGGCGGCCGGATTTGCATCATCAGCCCGAAGAGATCCGGGAGACCGTGCTCTTCACTGATTTGACCATTCGTGAACCGATAAATGTTCATTGCCTGCGTTTGGATCTGTTTGCCTGTTGCAGGGACGCCGAGGAAGTCCCCTTGGTGTGTGCCGCGAAGGATGAATCGAGCGGCTACTGTGTTTCCTTCAATAATGGTTTCTTCCAGCGACCACTGGACGTCGGGAAACGCTTGCCGCATGATCCCGATGATTTTGAGGTAGCCGCCTGGACCCTGCACTGGCTCTGGCAGGAAAGGCACATGGAACGTTGCCGACGGTGAGATGATTTCATCACCAATCCTTTCGTCGGCTGAATTTATGAATTCGACGAAACGGTCCATCCGTTCACGCAGTTCTTCAGTCATTTGTTTGCTTCCTTCACGTCTCTATTTCGCTACGACACAGTATTTTGGTGGCTATCGGATGACGAACTCTGGTTCCCGCAAGCGTCTCAGCTAGGTCGCACTGCAGCGGCCGCCGGCTCGACTGGCATGTAGCAGCCGACCGAGCAGTTCCATGAGTTCATCCGTCTTCTGCTCGGTGAGCACAAGATTCAGTCGCAGATGCAGCTCGGCTTGAACCGGGTGTTCCTGGCCCCTTCCAGCAAGATTCGACCGTCCGCCGTGAGCTCGATGAGGGAGGACCTTCGATCGACTGGGTTAATTCTCCGACGGCAATATCCGGCCTTTTCAATCCGGTAAATGAGCTTGCTCGTGCCTTCGACGGCAGGTCTTTAGGAGTTCGGGAGGGGTGTGGGCTGGTAGGCGACGAATTTCCATTCGTCGCCTTCTTGGATCCATACGGCCAGTGAGCTGTTGTTTATGGTCTTATCGGTTCCGTTGACTGTCAGGTCGGCCTTCATGCGTCCCAGCACCAAAGCTGTATTCCCGATGATGGTGATGCTTTCAATGGAATTCTCGATCCTGTGATAGCGGAGGGTGCCAGTGCGGAGCTTGGCCGTGTAGTCCTGCCTGGAGTCGCGGTTGCCTCCGGAGTGGGAGTAGACGAGTTCGTCATGGCAGAGATCGTCGAAGGTAGCGAAGTCCTGCTCGAGGACGGCCTTGTAGCGCTTCGCTTCCAACTCTTGGATGACGGATTCCGATATTCGTTCGGAGTCAGTCATGGGACTTGGGTATATTGCCGGCCTCTGGGGCGAGGACGATGTCGAATCTGGTTCGGGCCCAGGGCTGGCCAGCGAGGTCTCGGCTGTTGGGTGTGGGGGTGCCGGGTTTCTGTTCGATGAATTTCTTGATCAGGGAGTCCTTGACTCCGAACACGGAGTCGCCGATGGCGATCTGGGGGTCGCCGTCGACGAAGATGTGTGTCACCAGGGTGCGTTGCCCCGGGGCTGTGACCATGAAGTGTAGGTGTGAGGCGCGTACCGGTGACCGGTTGACTGCTGCCAGGAGTTTGCCGACGGGCCCGTCGTGCGGGATGGGGTATGGCGTGGGGGTCAGTCCCCAGAAGGAGTATTGGCCGTTTTCGTCGGCGAACAGGTGGGCGCGGCCGGCGATCCGTCCGTCTGAGTACTGGGCGTCGTAGAACCCTTCGTCGTCGGCTTCCCAGACTTCGATCCGCGCACCGGGGACTGGTTGGCCTCCGGTGGTGGTGACGGTTCCTTCAACCCAGCATGGCTGTCCGGAAGCGCCGCCGGCGATGTCTCCTCCGTTGGGTATTTCGGGGGCGTCCTCGGCGAAGAAGGGGCCGAAGACGGTGGCTTCGGTGGCGTTGCCGTGGGCGGGGTTGTTCACCGCGACCGTCTGCATGGAGGCGCCGAATATGTCCGAGAGCAGGATGAACTCCTGCCGTTTGTCGTCGGTAATGTGCCCGCATGCGGTCAGGAAATTGATCGCTGCGTCCCATTCCTCTTCGGTGAGGCGCACTTCCCGGATGAAGGAGTGCAGGTGCCGGGTCAGGGACACCATGAGCGTCTTGAGGCGCTCGTCCGGGGTGTTTTTGAAGGACGCGACGACAGTGTCTGTCAGTTCCTGTTCGACGGCGGCCTGGACTGGGTCGGGGACCATGGAGGTTCCGGTGGTGGTGGTCATGGGAGTGTCCTTTGTTGTCTTCACAAGGTGGCCAGTTCAGGGGCGGGGACGTCGCCGGCCTGTGCCGCGGAGAGCAGCGCGGTGATGTTCTCCTCCGTGGCAGAGGTCGGGTTCGATCCCGGCACCACGGCAAGGACCCGGCGGACGGCCTCGGGGATGTCTTCTGGGGTGAAGCCGTAGTCGGCGAGGGACTTTGGGGCGTTGAGGCTTTCCCGGAGGCTGTTCAGTGCCTGGACGGCCGAGGTCTTGGTGTCCTCGGTGTGTCCTAGGGCGGCGGCGAGCCGGGCTGCCAGTTCCGGTACGGCCGGGGCGTTGAGCGCAAGAACGTACGGGAGGATTACGGCGTGGGTTTCGGCGTGTGGCAGGTTGAAGGTTCCGCCGAGGACGTGGCAGATCTTGTGGTGCAGCCCGGAACCTGCGGAGGCGAAGGCGACTGCGGCAAGATAGCAGCCATAGAGTGACTGTTCGCGGGCATGGATATTTCCGGAATCCGCCGTGATCCCTGTCAGGCCGGCAGCCAATGCCCGGACTCCTTCCAGCGCGAGTGACTGGTTGATGGGGTCTGCCTTTGGCGCCCACAGTGAATCCACGCAGTGTGCCAGGGCGTTCAATCCCGATGCCACAGACATGCCCGCGGGGAGCGAAACGGTGAATTGCGCGTCGTAGATGACCGTGACGGGCAGGACCCTGTCATCAACCCCCGTGGTTTTGGTGCGGTCTTCTGTCAGGCCCCAGACGTTGGTTGCTTCAGACCCGGCGTAGGTGGTGGGAACCGCGATGATCGGTATCCCGGTTGTCAGAGCGACCGCCTTGGCCAGGCCCGTGGTCGAGCCGCCCCCTACGGATACCAGGAGGTCGATGTCCGCGTCCGCTGCGGCCGCCCGTGCCTTATCAGCCGTTTCCATGGGGACATGCATGACCACGTCGTCGTGCCACATTGCGACTTCGATCTCCGCGCAGGCCTGCCGGGCCATCTCGGTCTCGAACTTCGAGGCGATGACCATCACCTTCTTCGCGTCCAGCCGGGTTACCTCTGCTGCGAGGTAACCGGCGGCTTTCCCGGAGCCGAAAAGCACTCTCTGCCCCAGCGTCGTGTGCTCGAATTCCATTCCCATATCTTCCGTACTCCTGCTCATGCTCATGTCGTGTTGATGCTTGAATCGAGCGCCCCGGGCGGTGCTCATGCCATCCTGATCAACGTGGCATGAGCACCGCCCGAAGCCCCTGAGCCCTGTCGCTCAGGCTGCCTCGCGACTATTTGGCGGGCGCCGCCAGTGCGGTGGGGATTGTGGCTTCATCTCCCAAGCGGAGCAGCTTTTCTGCGTTGCGGTAGCTGATGTTGGCGCGGTCGGCCTCGCTGATGGGTGCGTTGTCCAGGAACTTCGCGGCTTCCTCAATGGTTTCGAACGGGTAGTCGGTGCCGAACAGGATGTGTTCGGAGCCCAGCGCCAGCAATGCACACAGGAGCGGGGCGGGCGAGCACACCCCGCTCGTAGTGACGTACAGGTTTTCGCGCAGGTATTCCGAGGGCTTGCCCTTGGCGAGCTCGATGCCGTGGTGGTTGTGGAAACCCCAGCGTGAATCCATTCGCCACAGAACGTAGGGCAGGCCTTCACCCATGTGTCCCAGAAGCAGCTTCGCGTTGGGGAAGTCGTCAAAGACCCCGCCGAAGATCAGCCGGAGGGCGTGAGTGGAGGTATCGATTCCCCAGCTCCACATCGGACCCACCAGTTCCGGGTGTCCGCTGAGTACGTGAGCCGTGTCCACACCATTTGCCGGGTGCAAGTACAACGGAACGTCGAGGCCTTCTGCCATTTCCCAGACAATGCGGAGCTTCGGATCATCCAAGTACATGCCGTTGGTGTGGGCATTAACCAAAGCACCCTTCATTCCCAGGTCCTTGACGGCGCGTTCCAGTTCCTTGGCCGCGGCCTGGGGATCCTGCAGCGGCAGCGCTGCGAAGCCTGAGAACCGGTCGGGCCTTTCAGCCATGATGCCGGCCAGGAAGTCATTCACTGTCTTGGTCTTGGCAATAGCCACCGCGGAGTCGGTTTCGGCCTGGATGCCCGGGGAGTTGAGAGACAGGACTTCCATGTCGATCCCGTGCAGATCCATTTCCGGCAGCCGCTCCTCCGTAAAGTCCAGGAGTCTGCGGGAGGCATCGGCCCACGCCTGCGGCTGCGCGATGTTCGAGGTGCTGCTGCCGTAGCCCACCAGATCAGGGGTCACGAAGTGTTCTTCGAGGGCAATTTTCTTCATTGGGTCTCCTTTGAACCTTGAGTCACTGCGTTCACTATTATGCATTGACTTTATCTATGATGAATTCTAGTCTTGGGTTGTGTCAAGCATCACAGGAGATGCGTGCCGAGAGATTTGAGGATTTGAGGATGGAAAAGTACGACGTTGCTGTCGTGGGATACGGTCCGGTGGGCATGGCCATGGCGGCCCTGCTCGGGAAGGCTGGGCACAAGGTGATTGTGCTGGAGCGCTACGCCGGCCTGTATAACCTTCCTCGGGCAGCGATTTTCGATGACGAGACCATGCGCACGTTCGCAGAGCTCGGGATAGCCGAGGAACTTCTGCCCAAGGTCAGCGCGCAAAGGAACTATGAGTGGCGCAACGGTGCCGGCGATCTTTTGATCGAGCATGAGTTTGCGTTGAAGGGCGCCTCTGGATGGTCGGAGTGGTACATGATGTACCAGCCCGATCTGGAAAATGCGCTGTCCGCCCTCTGCACTTCCCTTCCTAATGTCGAGGTCAGGTTCAACTCGAAGGTCGACGGATATGAAGACAGGGGTGACGAGGTCCGTGTGAATGTGGCCGGGGCTGAAGCTGTGAGTGTCAAATACGTTGTTGCCTGCGACGGTGGCAACGGCACTACCCGGGCCAAGATCGATGCCGAACTCACAGACTTCGGTTTCTCGGAGCCCTGGCTTGTATGCGATTTCCGGCTTACCGGCGACGCCCGGCCGCCACACGCCCGCCAGGTATGTGATCCCAAACAGCCACAGTCGATCATCTCCCTGGGGCCGGACCACCACCGGTTCAGTTTCATGCTCGACTCTGAAGCCGACTTTGAAATCGAACGTGACCCCGAGCGTGTCTGGAACCGCGTAGCGCCCTATTTGGCGCCGGGTCAGGCGGAACTGGTGCGGGTCGCCACGTACACCTTCAGGTCGCTGCTTGCTAACCCATGGCGAAGGGGAAGGATCATTCTGGCTGGCGACGCTGCCCACCAGATGCCGCCTTTCCTGGGCCAGGGAATGTGCTCCGGCATCCGGGATGCCCATAACCTGGCGTTCAAGCTTGATCTGCTGCTGGCCGGGCAGGCTCAGGACTCGATCCTTGATACGTACCAGTCCGAGCGCGAACCCCACGTAGCCGCCGTGGTACACAAAGGCATCGAACTCGGGAAGGTCCAGACCATGCGTGACCCCGAGGCAGCAACCGAACGGGACCGGCAATATCTGGCCAACCGGGCCCGGAACCACAACCCGGAAAAACTGCGCTTTCCCGGCCTCGGCCCGGGCTTCCTGTCCAGCAACGGCCACCCCGCTGCCGGCCACCTGTTCATCCAGGACGAGGTACGCACCGCGGCAGGGGACCAAGGCCGCTTCGACGGGATCTTCGGCTACGGCCCTCGGCTGCTGCTCCTCCGCTCGGCCTACGAAGAGTTCGCCCCCGAAAACGCCCATGACATCGCCGGCGGAGACGTCGTCGTGGTAAACCCCGCAACTGGTCGGGCCGAAGCATTCACGGATGTCAACGGCAGCTACCGGAGCTGGTTTGAGACCAACCAATGCTCAGCAGTACTGGTTCGCCCCGACTTCTACATCTTCGGGGCCGTACGAACAGGCGGTGAAGTCAATGGACTCATCCGCGAGTACGACAAAAGCTTCGCATTCGAAACCAAAATCCCTGCAACATCAGGAAGCGTGAGCGCATGAGCACCAAAGAACAGACTCAGGGAAAGGAACACATCAGGGCAATCTCCGAGCGCGTTCTGTTGACCGTCGCACTGGTCATTGGCGGTTTGGAAGGCTATGACCTGGCAGTATACGGCGTAACCGTCCCCTCGTTGCTGGCCGACCACGCCCTGAACGTCGACAAGGGCGCCGCTGGCACTCTCGGCTCCGTGGTCGCGGTTGGCATGATGATCGGCGCCGGCCTGGCAGGCGCCATGATCAGCCGCATCGGCCCGAGACGGCTCATCCTGTCCAGCTGCATGATCTTTTCGGTCGGCATGCTCCTTTCAGCCTCGGCGCCCAGTGTCCTCATTTTTGGTCTCGGACGCATCCTGGTGGGGTTGGGTCTTGGAATCGTCCTGCCCACCCTGTTGGCCTACGTGGCTGACTTGTCTCTGCCCGGCCGCCGTAACAGGAATACAGGCATCGTAATGGCCGGATACGCCGTAGGCGGCCTTGCCGCCCCGCTGCTGGGCGCTGCATTGCTCCCCGGCGCCTCATTCCGATGGTTGTACGTCATAGGAATCATCCCTGCCGTGGTGATCCTTCCCTTTGCCTGGAAGCTTCTGCCCGAAACGCCCGTCCACCTTCTGCGCCTGCGTCGTACAGAGTCCGCGCACCGCCTCAGCGCCGCCATGGGCTTGCCGGAGCCAGTCCTCGTCGCTGCAGGGAAGCGACACTTCGCAGGGATCGGACCGCTCTTTTCTGCCGGTGTCGGCGGGGCGACGATCCTGTTCTGGATCATGACCTTCTGCGGGCTCCTCCTGGTGTTCGGTATCACCGCGTGGCTGCCCACGATGATGCAGGCCAACGGTTACTCACTCGGATCCGCCCTTCTGCAGACTGCTGCCATGTGGATCGGCGTCGGCGTCGGCGTCATCGTCGGCGGAAAAATCGCCGACAGAATCGGGGCGAAACCAGTTGTCGTGACTGCATTCCTGATGGGGGCACTCAGCCTGGTAGCTATGAGCTTGAACCCGAACGTCGTCGTACTATTCATCCTGATGTTCCTCAGTGGGGTTGGCTTCATAGGCTCGCAAATTCTTGTCAACGGCTTCATTCTGACCCGGTACCCCGACGACATGCGCGGAAGCGGCCTTGCGTGGGCGCTGTCCTTCGGCCGGCTCGGGGCCATTGTCGGGCCGTCACTGGGCGCATGGGTCCTGACCTCAGGACTGTCCGTCGAATGGAACTTCTACACCTTTGCCATCCCCGCAGTAGTAGGAGCTATCGCATCACTCCTGGTCCCACGGATACGAGTCAGCGAACCTGGAAGCCACGAACAAGTCGGTGCGCTTAGAACAGATGCACCCGGCGAAGTAACTGGATAAAACCGCCGGAACATCGACCGCGATCGATTACCCGACCGATACGATCAAGATCGGCAAACAATGCGTAAGGAAGTGCATGGTCATGAGCGACATGGAAGCCGCCGCCCCCTCAGAACGCCAAGGTATCCAGTCCGTTGAGCTCGCAATGCGGATCATCGAAGCCCTCGAATCCGGCGGCGGCCCCATGTCCCTTTCTGAAATCGCGGAGCGAAGCGGCTTCCAACCCAGTAAGGCTCACCGGTACCTGGTGAGCCTTACCAGGATCGGACTTGTCAGCCAGTCCCCGAAGACCGGCCGGTACGACTTCGGGGCAGCCATGCGCCGTCTAGGGGCAGAATCACTGCGCAGGACCAACGAGGTCTCGGTGGCATCTGACTACACCCCCGATCTACGGGACGAATGTGGACATTCGGTAAACATCGCGGTCTGGGGAGACGACGGCCCGGTGGTCGTCCGCTGGGACTATGGAAGCCACGCACTGCCCATCAACATCCGTCTCGGCGCCACACTCCCCATGCTTACGTCGTCCAGCGGCCAGGTCTTCCTCGGTTTCCTGCCGGAATCCATGTGGGCTGCAACGCTGGCAGCAGAACGCTCCCGGCGGAGCCCCAACGCATACACAGACGAAGATATCCAGCGACTCCGGAGCGAAGTCTCAACTAACGGATATGCCTTTACATCCGGAGGCGTCATCCCGGGTGTGTCCTCGATCGCAGCTCCCGTATATTCATCCCTCGATGCAATCCCATTGACGGTCGCGGTTGTCTTCCCCACCGAAGTCGTCCACGAAGACGAACTGGAACTGGTAAAAACCCAGCTGCTCAGCATCACACGAAAAATCTCAAGTGAGCTCGGCATGCCCTTTGAAGGCGACGCCGCTATATCTGCATAAAAAGGCTCTCGTCCCAGACCCTCGGAGGTAGCGACTCGATTCGAGACACAAAGCAGCACGCGACTGAATCCGTGGGCAGCCTGCACGCTTGAGTGCACGACAGCTATCCCCTTGAGCCAGTGCTCCATAATGCTTGGAAGGAAACACCATGATTCAACTGTGGAAGCACCTGGCCTCTTTGCTTGACGCCAGTGGCCAAGAAAAACCAAAGGGCGCGGCGGAATTGCCCTTCTCGGATACTAGGCTCGACTCAGCCGCATGGATTGGCTGGTACGAGGAAGACGCGTGATATCCACCAAGCACAGGCAGAACCATATCCATACCGTTCCGCCTCTTCTCTACATCTTGTTGCCCGGATGGCGTACACCCAAACCTGACGTCAGTTTTGGGTGGGATTCGCGTCAGACTAGGGCCGACAAGCCCTTTCCCGGACATGCCCACGGATGGCTCTTAGAACTTAATCTGACCTGAGACAGGGGTTGGGCAACTGCCAAGTCCATCCCAGGTTGAGGAGGAAGATGCGCGTGGTGGGCCTAGGTAGTTGCGGGTTCGAACAGCCAGCAACGCACATCGAATAGGCTCGTGCTGCTGGGCTGCAGCCGGAGGGGGCTCTTGGTTGGCCCAGCAAACTGCGATCTCAATGGGCCGGGACGGTCGTCCGCTACTGGCCCACGGAAGCGTAGATTATGGGCATGAATGATGATTCTCATCTTCGCCGCGTTGTTTTCGCTGATCGACTGCTGGATGTCGCAGAGTTCACTCATGCGCACTGGTTCTTCGGTAACCTCTACGAGGTCCTCGTCAAAGTCCCGCATCGGCTAGCCTCGTCCGAGGCCAGCAGTGAACTCCCCCGGTCCCCCTTTGGAGCGGGCAGCCCCGGCCGCTACTACGCACCGATCGCACCGATCAACGCTCCTGCCGCCATCGGTGCCCTCGTGGCCGGCTGGGACCGGCCAAGCACAAGGGTCCCACTGATCGTGGCGGCCGCCAGCTCGGCAACGGGGGCTGCTGCTACCGCCTACGTGCTCCGGTTCCTCAACCCTAAGCTGTTCTTCAGCCCCCTGCCGCCAGGCGAAGACCAGCGCCGACCTTTGCTGCAGCGGTGGTACAGAATTCACGCGGTCAGGCTCATAGCCAGCGCCGTCGCCTTGGCCGCCATCCATCATGCCCGAACGGATCGCCTGCGGAACCCGTGAACGCCTGAAGCAAGAAGGAAGTGATAGCCCGGAGAGTCGTGGCGCCAGAGGGTACTCCGGCTCTATTCCAAATACGATGTGGCGGTCATGCTTCGGTTTATGCCGTTCTTTCTCGAATACGTGACCGACAAGAGTACTGGGTGGTTGGCGGTGGAAGGTATCAGCGTCAACGATGCTTTGACTAAAGCGAAAAGTGCTCTCCGGGGACTGGACTGCACCAGTGCTGTCGTCCGGTACACGCCCAACAACGAATCTGTCCTCGGTGGTGGCCCAGTCGTTGCGGCATACAACAAGGCGGAAGGCTGGCGTCTCACCCGTCCCTGGATGCCGTTGCACCGTTGAGAGAAGAGTCAGCAGTTCATCGTCAGCCAGTTGCGGGACCATATGCTCAGGCGCACGGCCCCGTCGCCGGGGCGGCGTCTATTAGGGGGTGGTATCAGGTCTTGTGCTGATCCATTCGGCGCGGAGTATTGAAAATACTTCCTTGTCGTACCGATTTCCGTCGTAGACCCAGCTGCTGCGAAGAACGCCCTCCGAGCGCATGCGCAGTCGTTGCGCGACAGCGATGCTGCGGTCGTTGTCGGTGCGGCACCGCCATTCAACGCGGGACATCCCCCGCTCTAGGAAGGCCCATTCCATGAGCAGTTCGACGGATCGGGTGATGAGTCCGCCGCCGACAGCATCGGGTTCAAGCCAGCAGCCGATCTCGCAGATGCCCCAGATGGGGTCAAACGCGACAAACATTACGCCTCCAACGATCTTTCCTTCGTCCCAGAGCCCATAGATCCGCGCGCCATCATTCGCTGTGGCTGTGGCATAACGGTGGAGGGTGGCGCGGGCACCGTCGACAGTGTCGGTGATGAAGGCCGGTCCGACCCACGGCCGGATATGCTCTTTGGCCCTGCTCATATGCTCGGCAAAGTCGCCAGCGTGCCATGTCTCAAGCGGCTTCAAGGCCACCCCGCCTCGCACGACTGTTTCAAACATAGTTTCTCCAGAGGATCTGCCCGTGGTCGTGGTTGCCACTGGGGAGGTAATTTTCTCAGACGTGTGCGGCGACTTTATAACCGCCATGGACCGGTCTCCCGTGGTGGGGCGCGTGAGCGGCCGCTGCGCTAGGCACCCAAGAGGAGGTAGTTGCCCAGGGCCTCGAGCAGGCCACGGGTTCCTTTCTCCCGGATGCCGTTGTCAGCCCAGAACTGGTCGAAGAACACGCCGTGCTCGGCGTGGGTGAATCTGGTGCCGTTCTCGATCGGGTCGAACTCCAAGGACGCCACCGATGTCGAGGCGTGGATGCCGTCGAGCCACATGTCGTATGTCGTGACGATGCGGTTGTGCTCGACGATGTCGGTGTATGTGGCCTCATAGCGGGAGACTGGACCGTCGTGAAATTTGCCTTCTGCGACGTCCCTTCCGCCAACGCGGAAGTCGAAGGCCCACTCCCGGGCCTCCATGCTGTCGCCGCCGCCCCACCAGGCCAGCTTCTGCTTCTCGTCAGCGAACGCGCCCCAGACGCGTTCGACAGATGCCGGGTAGTCGCGGGTCAGGGTAAAACCGGAGCGTGCGAGTCGCCGTTTGATCGTCATGGGTAGGTTCCTATCGTGTCAGGGTGATGTGGATCGTGCCGCTTTCGGCGACTTCCGTCCTCACCTGGTGAGTCAACTCGAAGGCGCGAAGGTCATCCCAGAGCCGGTTGCCCCCGCCGAGGAAGATCGGGGCCACGGTGAGATGCAGGTCGTCCACCAGGCCCGCGCGCAGGAAGTCGCGGGCGGTCCCGTAGCCACCGCCCACGCGAACGTCCAGGTCACCGGCGGCCTTGGCCGCTTCTGCGAGCACGTCCTCCAGCGCGGTGCTGCGGAAGTGGAACGTTGTCCCGCCCTCCATCGGGATCGACGGGCGCGGCGCGGTGTGGGTAAGGACGTAGACCGGGGTACCGAACGGCGGTTTGCCACCCCACCAGCCTTTCCAGTCCGGGTCATTTGGAAAAGCGTGGAGCCCGAACATGCCCGCTCCCATGATCTCGGCGCCGACACCCTCGAAGAACGAGTTCGCGTACCGATCATCCACACCGGTCGTTCCAGCTCCGCTGGTGTCACCGAATACCTTCTCCCGGAACGTCCGGGTCGCGGTGTACGCCTCCGTCAGGCGCCCCCAGTCCCTGCCCATCGGATTGTCAGGCGTCGGGTCAGCTGGCGAATATCCGTCCAATGAGGTGAACAGGGCCATACGAACACGGGTCATATCAGATGTCCTTCGGGTGAGTGAGGGTGAGGTGGATGCCTAGCCGATCAGCTTGGTGTTCTGCCGGTGTGCGCTGCTCGCCGAGCCACAGGTGCAGCACGTCGAGGGCGCCCGGGCGCAGGCTCACGGTGCGGACACGACCGTGTTTCTCCGACGTGACCAATCCCGCGTCCTCCAGGACGCGCAAGTGCTGCATGAGCGACGGCAACGCCATCTCGAACGGTTCCGCGAGTTCGGAAACTACCGCCGGGGACTTCGCCAATCGCTCCACGACGGCCCGGCGCGTGGGATCCGCGAGAGCGCGGATCACGGAGTCAAGCTCGGCATAATACTTAGGCACAAACCTAAGTATTTGTGACGGAGAAGGAGGTTGTCAATCGATCCAGTCAACACGGCTTTCAGCAGCGTTCCCGTCGTCAATCCAGGGTTCCGATTTCGGAGATAGAAAAGAAGTCCGGCCTTGCTGGCCGACAAAGCGACGCGCGAATTGACCAGGCGAACGCATCGAGCCGGCAATGTCGACCGTGCTCCCACCGGCCGGCAATCGGAGGCCTATTTGTCGGGCCAGGATGAGCGATGTCTGCCGCTCCGCACGTCAACGCGTTGGGCCTTGGCGGCCCAGGGACACGAGCGAAGCGTCCGGTCAGGTCGTTAGCCCAATGAGGAACACGGACGCCGCCCACCCGAGAAGTAGGACAATCCCCGCGCTCCCCCGGTGACCGCCGGAGGGTCCGAACCCGAATGACATCTTGGGGACGGCATACGCCCGATTCCCAGCTTCCACCCAGCCTTCGCAGGTACGGTCCCGGAGGCGGAGCGCTCCGCCCTCAACTCACCCAGGAGGATGCGTGGGCCCCATCAAGAGTCTCTGGGCGATGGTTCAGGGAGACCCCGTTTTCATGCGCCGCGTCAACGGCTGGCTGGCTATTTTCTGGATCCTGATGATCCCTATTTCGCTGCTGATGGGGTGGCTCGATTCGGTGGTTTACGTCTCGGCACTCTCCCTCTGGGCCTTGGTCTCCGGCCATTGGTCGGCCTGGCAGGCCGCGCGCGTCGAGGTCGCGCAACTCGAGGACGCCAAGCGCCGGGACAAGGAAGACTTGGTTGCCGAGGTGGTCGAGGCACTGCTGGCGCGGACAAACGTCGAGCCCGCGCCAGCCACCGCGACCAAACGGGCTGGGACTTCGACCGTATCCTGAGTCCTACGGCAAGAACCTTTCCGGAACAGCTAGCGTCAATACCCCTATCGTGCCGGCCGCTCAGCAAAGGCGCACCGTCGCGGCCCGGACTGCAGAGGCCCACCTCACGCAATCATTGGGGTTTCCGCGTGGTGGCTGGGCCCGATCCTTGCTGCCGTGGGGCCAGCGTGGGCGGCCAGCCGCGCAGGACGTCGTGGAGGTGTCCTTGATCCGCGGCGGCAACGAGCTGCGCGGCGAGGGCAGAGACTTTGATGTTCGCGTGTTGGCTATGCCCGGCGAGCCGGTCAAAGGCCTCGGCGGCGCCGACATTGAAATAGCCCATGATCATACCCTTGGCTTGTTCGATGAGGCCGCGGGTCGCGTATGCGTTCGCCAAGGCGGCCGCAGCGGCCTGGCCGCTCTCGATGGCCATTGCCCGCGTCAGGTCGATGGTCAGGCCATGGATGGCCGCCACCTTCCCGGTCCCGTCCCGGTCGGCCTCCGCGACGGTCAGGACGCGGTGTTCACGGCCCTTGCCATCGATGATTCGGTGAAAGTTGGAGCCCTGACCGCCGTCGCGAGCAAGGGTCTGAATGAATTGACAGGCCGCGTCCCGGTCATCGGGATGCTTGTGAGCGAGAACGAGCTCCGTGGTGGGGACGACCTCACGCCTGGTGTAGCCGTGGATGCGATACAGGCCCTCGGACCACTCACTCCGACCGGTGCCTAATGACAGCCTGAATGACCCCGTCGGGCACACCTCACCCTCAGGAAGGGGAAAGCCGTACGAGACCCGGTCCTCGTACATAGACACGTCACTCTCCTTGGCATCAGCAAGCCGACCGCACCGCCTCACAACGATATCAACGCCGGTCCACCTGCGAATACTCTTTCAAACTTTAGGCTGCTGGCCCGTGAGCTTGGGTCACTCGGCTACGAATTGATGCTCTGAGCGCGTCTGGCGGCGGGTGCGCTGGGCCGGCACCCAAACGGCGCACGGTATAGGCCTTTCCGGTTGACTGGGGCTAGCAGGAGGAGGGAAAGTGTGGGCAGCCGCTAAGCACGAAGCGGGTGTTTGGTGGGACTCTCCAGCAGCCTTGGAGCCGCGCTGAAACGCATTGTTACGCCAACAGCCCGCACATTCGTGCCGGGCGGGCGGCCCATCCGGCACGAATGTGGCGTGTCAGTTGGATCATGCGTCAGACTGATCTCGATCACCCGCCTTTCTTGGGTTTTGTGCGGCCTTTTTGCACCGGGGACTTCAGGCACCGGCACGGTCTGCAGCATGAAGTCGTCACAGTGCGGGACCGTGAAGCCTGCGAAGCCGTGGACGGGCGTACAGAGCAGGCCCACGTTAATGAGTTCGGATCGTGTTGGGGCCAGGAGGGTGGCCTCCCGTCCCACAACGGCAGCGACGTCGGCGGCCTTTGGGAGTCGGGGCCAGCTGTGCCACAGCGCGCCTGTAGGCGCCCCACGTCACCGTAGGTCCTGGGCCGCCGGGTACGCTTGGCGCGTGGTGGAGGGAGTTCTTGGCACGGGCGATTTTCCATCCAACAGGAAAGCCCGCATCGTTGATGCTGGCTCTCGTGGCAATCGCCAAGGTTTCAGACGCGGGACCTGCCCCGGACGAAGTGGATAATCAGGACGATCACAGCAACTACCAAAAGGATGTGAATCAGTCCTCCGCCGATGTTGGCCAGCAGACCAAGCAGCCAGAGGACGGCGATGATGATGGCGATCCAAAGCAACATGGGAGTCTCCTTCAGTTGTTACTACCGAACTCTTGGTCCCGCGATCCGGGTGCCCAGGTTGGCGGTTGGGGTTCGAACAATGTCAGCCTAATACTAAGCATGCTTATTGCAACTGGCGTGTTTCGATGCGCCTCCGGATTCGTGTCGACTTCTTGGTCGGAATTTCCGACCCCGGCCATCGGCGCATCGCATGCAGCCCAACGGCGGAGGCTGGTGTTTCGCAGGTGGCGACCGGTCCGGGTACACGCCTCTTCTCCGGCGCGCGTGGCGTTGAGTTAACCATTCCCGGACTGCCCGTGACGCGCAGCCGTCCCAGATGGATCCAATGACCCGGGCCGCGAATTCCGCCGCCACTTCAGTGAACTGCGCGGAGCGTTCCCTGCCGGTCGACACGAACTCACTGACGTTCCATGCCAGGACCCCCCACGCTCCCTGCGGAACCGCCGCTTAGAGGTCCACGTGTCCGGTTGTTGGGTTTGAATGTGCCGGCGTTGAATTTGGGACCCATGTCCCCGTGGATTTATAGTGGATTTTTGGTAGTCTAATAGTTCCGAAAGTGAGGTGAAGCGTCGTGAGTATTTCGATTGATGTTGGTGCTGCTCACGGTGGCACTGCCCGTCTAGGGATCCGGGAAATCGTCCGCCAGCTTAACAGCGCGCTCGGAGCAACACTGGTGGCGGCGTTGGCGGGCAGCAAGGACCCCAAAATCAGTTACCGATGGGCGCGGACCGACGGACCGGAGCCTCGCCCCGAAGCGCAGGCCCGGCTGCAGCTTGCCCACCGGGCGTGGACCGCGGTCTCCAGCGTGGAAGGTGAGCACGTGGCCAGGCTGTGGTTTGTCGGCGCCAATCCCTGGCTGGACGAGATCTCACCCATCGAGGCCATCAAGGACATGCGGGCCAAGGACGTTATCGCCGCCGCGACAGCCATGACTGAAGACAGGTTCCCGGGTTGACGGGAGTTTGTGGCAGTACCGGTCTGGCGTATGTGACAGGTCCGGTCAGGGGTTACCGCATCGCGAAATCGTCTTACGGGCCCCTGAATCCCCTGCCCCGAAGCTCGGGGACGATTGACCGTTCCTCCTGGTCGCGCTTCGATACCCCCGGCAGCACCGTATATCTGGCCGGGGATCGGCGCACCGCGTACGCGGAAACCCTGGCCATGGCCAGGGTCGGGAAGGACTTCCGAGACGCCGTCACCTTCGCCGCCGGCCAGTTCGGCATCACCGTCGAGACGGCTCGGAAGATGATCCAGGATGACTGGACCAGGAACGGGAACATGGTCCCCGGCTGGCTGCCGGCCAACTGGCGGGACGGGCGCCTCATGTACACACTGCAAATCCCCAGCCCGACACGGTGGATCGACCTGACAGCAGCCGAATCGATCGCCGCCCTGAACCGCCACCTTGGGCAGCAGCTGGATGATGCCTTCGGCATCGGCACGATCACACTGGGGACACTCGCCGGGGAGAACCGCAGCGCGACCACGGCGATGGCCGAATGGCTGCGTGAGCAGGTTCTTGATGACGGGAACTACGCCGCCGGCGTCCGGGCACATTCAAAGTATGGCGGGGGCCTCTGCTGGGCCTACTGGCTGCGGCGGCAGGACGACAGGCTCGGCCCTGACCCGGTGCTGATTGAAGCCGAAACTGAGATCCACCGCGACGACGCTGATCTGAACTATGTGCTGTCCCTCTACGGGCTGGAATGCCGGTAGCGCCCACTCCCTCTCAACCGTTCCCGCTCGTGGACCGGTCTCCCGACACCTCAATCGGCAAGACTCCCTGGACAACGGGAATTCACTCCGGTCCTCCCCCAGCTGCGCCGGGTAGTCCAAAGAACTTTGGACAAACTCCCCTGATCGATCGCGAAAGCCTCGGCAACGCAGCGGCATCCCCAAACTGTCCTGGCTTGGGCGCCCGCTGATATCAGCTCTGCCCTGACTCAGCTCTCAAGGTTGTGTCCGAGGATCCGCAGAAGATCGCCGGCCAACATCCGTAACTCCTCGAACCCGTGCTGGTAATACAGCGGAGTCATCTGGTGCAGAGGCGTGTCATCCAAATCGGCCAGCAACCTGATGGCCTCTTCAATAACCTCATGGTCGCTCCCGTAGATATGGTGGCAGTCAGGATTGTCGGTCTGGTCATCAGTCATGCGATCCTCGCTTGCCAGGTCGGGTCCGTTGGAGTCGGCGGCTGTGCCCGGCCTGGCATGGAATCCCTGGCGTCAACGGCTGAGACCGTTCTTTGCCCGCTCGGAGCCGACGGCTGCACCCGGACGGGACTTGCGGGCCTTCGCCGCACGCTTGCCCCACGGAGACCGCGGCGCTGGGGTGCGTGCCTTCACTGCGGGCCGCGGCCAGGCGGCCGCTGATCTGGATTTCGCTGGCCCCGGTGTTTTCCAAGGACTCGGCAAACCTCTCATGGTGTTCGGCTGAACCATAGTCGGCGGCCGCCGTGCTTTGGCTATCAGTCCTTGATCCTTTAACCGGCTGCTGTCGTTGCCGATGACACGGTTTTCGATGTCGCGGCCGACGCCTTCGAGGCGTGCGAAAAGTTCCTTTCGGACGTGAGGTCCTCGACGCAGTATTGCAAGTTCCACCCAGACAGGCGAGGCGGCATGGCTCGAGCGCCCGAAACTGCATTGCGCACCGTCCGCGGCCGACCCCGCACCGCAGAGAAATTCACTTGCAACACCTGCTCACGGGGCGCCAGCCGGCACCGCGCCAGCTGGCCTGGAGGCAGGATCTGCGTGGCCTGCTTCACCGTCCCCGTGCGCACGCACGTGTCTCGCCCTGACTGCCGAACAGAGCGCATGCTTCCCGGTCGGCCAGCCGCCCACGGCGGTCAACCGGTCTGTGTCGATTGCGCAGTTACCACACAGGACTACCACTGTTCTCGCTGCGGCACGGACGCCCCGGGCACTACCGCCAGAACACGTGCGCCCGCGGCTCGCTTAGGGAGTACCTCACCGCCCCTATGAAAACGCAGCAATTAGGACTCTGATGCCCGGCAAAGTCGTTGCCACACGGCTTACCAAGGCAAGCCTCGCAGATCAACAATTCCGTCGGGCCAAGCCTCGACCGGCTTGGTCCCCTCGCAGATCAAGGTCGGACCAGCACTCTCAATCACGCTCATGGCATCGCGTGGCGAAACATCTCGAATGCGAGATTCAATAAGCGTGAAGCGGCACGACTGATAGAAAGGCACGATCCCTTCACGGCATCCGAGTAAACCGAAATCGGCAGGAGCCAAACCACGCATAGCTTCTTGCAGCCTAAAAAGAACCTCGCGCCCGACCCCTTGGCCACGTGCCTCGGCCGCTGTCAGGACACCACCCACGCCTGCGACGAGAACCTCATCATTGCCTACACCTATGAAGCGGCGTGCTGAGGCAGCATATCCAACGAGTTTGCCACCGACACGTGCGAAGCAATGCAGCTCACCTCGCGCGTAACCGTAGCCTCACGTCGGATTCCAGGAACCCCAGTCTTCCGAATATTCACTGTCGAATAGAACCGCCATATCGGCGTAGTCACGAGCGGAGAGTTCGGTAGTCCAACGAAGTGCAAGTGTTGTCACCAGGCCACACTAACAATCGCCCCGCCAGCACCAGGCCAGCTGGTCCCGCGGCAGAGGCAACAGCCCGGTCTGGTGGCGGTTTCGCTGGGTCCTGCCGAGCAGGTCACGTCGGCCAGCCTCTCAGGAGAACGTCGACTAAGTCCAGGGTCAGGATGGGTTACTTCAGGTGCCGGACTGCTGCCCCAGTTCGCCACCTGGGTGGGAAGTGTATCGGTGCGGTCGACCCAGAGGGACCACCGGCCCTGTCTGAAGCTGGTTTGGTGCGGAATGCTTTCCTCCATGCCGTTCCTTCTTGAGTACGGGACCGACCACGGAGCTGGCTGGTTCACGGTTGCGGGCACGAACTCCAGGGACGCCATAGACAAGGCTGCGGAGTCTTTGCGGGGTCTGGAGTGCAGCCGTGCGGTGTTGCGGCAGACTACTTACCCGCACACCATTGCCGGGCCGGGACCGGTTGTCGCCGCCTTTACCAGGTGTGGGGGTGGACGGTGCAAGGGGTTTGGCCGGGCCTGTGACGACTTCTGCCACGGGGATCTGGCTGTCACCGAAAGATTGGACGAACTGACAGCGTGCAGTCCGCAGCGGCCGGCTCCATCCTGGTGAGGTTCGTGGGGGCGCACACCCGTGGACTTTCTGGGAGCAAAAGCCCTCCCCGGTGTGTCGCGGAACACTCGTGCAGAGGGCGGCCGACTCACGGGTGGTTCAAGCCCCGCACCCCCGGGTGCTGACGCTAAGCCGACGCGGCGCACAGTCGATGATCTGAACGGCGCCGACGGGGCAACCGAGCCTAGACTCCTGGTCATGATCTCAGTCGAAATGCAGAGCCGAGCCGAGCATCGCTGGCCCGCCGTGATTGGCCTCCTCGCTGCGCTGGGCTTATACGGGACGCTGCCGACGACATTCCTGCCGGGCGTTCGGTACGTCGTCGTGGTGGTCGGCCTTGGCCTCTTGATTCCGTTGGTGGTCCTGAATCCTCGGCGGCTCACCCGCGAAACTCGCTGGTCCAGAATTCTTTCCATTGGCCAGGCACTCCTCCTGGTCGTGGCCAACGAGGCTGCCTTGGTTCAGCTGGTCATTGCCCTGACGACAACCAACAGCAACGGCCCCACCCTTTTGCTCGCCGCACTTCAGGTATGGGTAACGAACGTGATCGCTTTTGCCTTGGTCTATTGGGAACTGGACCGCGGCGGACCCGTATCCCGCCGACACACTCCGCGTCCCCACCTGCCCAGAGCAGACTTCCGCTTCCCGCAAGATGAAGACCACGACGCTGTCAAGGAAGTTGCGGCCAGATCTTCGGTCAAAACCGGCTGGACGGCTGCGTTCATTGATTATCTGTACTTCTCGCTGTCCAACTCCATGGCGTTCAGCCCCACGGATACGATGCCGCTTTCAGCCCGGGCCAAGGGACTTATGGGGTTGGAAGCCTTCGGCGGCTTTGTGCTGCTGGCGTTGGTCATCGCCCACGCCGTCTCCCTGCTTGGCCAATAACCGCCCAGGGTGGTGCCCCCCTAATCCCAGGCTTCACCACCACAAGGGCCACGAAGTGCACTCACCCGCTGCCCGAAGAGATGACCGCCCTCTCTGCGCGCCTACGGGCATGGTGCCCTCGGCGTTGAGGTCGTAGGGATATATTTTGGGTGTGCGTCTCCGTCCGGGTGTTCGGGCGGCCCGGGTCTCGAGTTCTTGCGGGTGCGAGGCGCCCAATTGGGAGGGCTCAACGTGTCTCAGAACGGTCGCCTCGAACTTCCTCGACCGGTCGGCCGAAGCAGGACCAGACTCGCTTGGCTCGCGGGATGTGCTGTCGTACTGCTGGCTGCGTTGACATTGTATTTCGTTTGGAATAACGGAACCGCGGCCGCCAGGGTGACCGGCGACTTCCTCATCCTCGCGGCCGCTGTGGTGGCTGGCATCAGTTGCAGCAGGGCCGGTCGGCGTGGTGAGAATGCACGGGCGTGGTCCCTCCTGGCTGTGGCAGCGTTTACGTGGGCCGCGGGGCAGGCGCTGTGGACTTACTTCGGGCTCGCCAACAACAACACATATCCGTTTCCCTCGGTTGCCGACGTACTCTTCCTTGCGTATTCAATCCCTGCCGCCGCCGCGCTGTTCAGCTTCAAGCGGCCGGCTGACACCGCCCAGGTGGGTTGGGTCAGGTCGGCACTCGATGCCTCGGTGATTGCCGGCTCGGTCTTGGCGATCAGTTGGTACACGGCGCTCGGGCCGGCCCTGAGCTCTGAAGGCGACGTCCTGACCGTGCTGGTCAGCGTCGCATACCCCGTCGTAGACGTGGTCATCACGTCCCTGGTCTTGGTCTTGGCCATGCGCCGGCAACCGGGCGAACGGCTCCCCTGGTTGTGCTTCGGCAGCGGGCTGCTCGCCCTGACCATCACCGACAGCACCTACGTCAGGCTCACGTTCGACGGCGTCACGGGCGTCACGGGATCGCCCCTTGCCCTGGGGTGGATTGGCGCCTTCCTCCTGATCGCGCTTGCACCATTGCTGCCGTACGCGGAAAACCCGCAGCCTGAGCGCAAGGCGTTCGCCCTGGCCCTGGAACTGCTCCCCTACGCGCCGATCCTGGCGGCGCTGGTTGTCGTTGCCGGCCCGCACGTCCAGGAAATGAATACCTTCCTGCTGGTGGTAGCCAGGATAACGGTCGTCCTCATCCTCGTCCGTCAGGTGCTGATCGTTGTTCAGAACCTCACCTTGACCACCGGTCTCGAAAGGGAAGTGGCCGTCCGGACCGCGGAGCTGGAGGGCTTGGGCGCGATCGTGAATTCCTCCACGGACGCCATCTTCAGCACCACTCCGGAGGGCATCATTACCAGTTGGAATCCCGGGGCTCAGCTGCAGTACGGGTACCTTGCCGAGGAGGCCCTCGGCCGCGACGGGCGCATCCTCGTGGCTCCGGGCAGCGTGGACGGGACCGAGGAGATATTCGAACGGCTGAGGGAAAGCGGCGCCGCGGTGAACTTCGAGACCGAACATGTGAGAAAGGATGGGACGCTCATACCGGTGTCCCTGACAGTCTCACCAATCAATAAAGACGGGAACCTTCGCGGCATCGCCGTCATCGCCAGGGACATCACGCTCCGCCGGGCCGCCGAGGACGAACTGAAGGCCGCCAGGGCAGCCGCGTTGGAAGCCAGCAGGCTCAAATCCGAATTCCTTGCCACCATGAGCCACGAAATCCGCACGCCGATGAACGGTGTGGTGGGACTGACCGCACTCTTGCTCGAAACCGGGCTGGATGACACACAGAAGCAGTATGCGCAAGGGGTCAAAGGCGCAGGTGACGCCCTGTTGGCCTTGATCAATGACATCCTGGACTTTTCCAAACTGGAGGCCGGCAAGGTGGATCTGGACTTGCGCCCATTCGATCCCCGGGTTCTGGTCGAGGAAGTCGCAGGGCTGCTGGCAGAGCCGGCACAAACCAAAGGGTTGGAGCTCATCGCCTATTGTGAGCCTGACCTGCCCGGCAGACTGATCGGGGATTCAGGCCGGATCCGCCAGGTCCTGCTGAACCTGGCCTCCAATGCTGTGAAGTTCACCGCTGCCGGCGAGGTGGCCATACGAATAAAGGCCGAAACACGCGATACCCGGCCCGGGTCCGCCGCCATGGTCTACTTCGAAGTCCGGGACACAGGAATCGGCATTGAACCGGCACACCATGCCCGGTTATTCGAATCGTTCTCCCAAGCCGACGCCTCAACAACCCGCCGCTACGGCGGCACCGGACTGGGTCTGGCAATCTGCAGCCGACTCACAGACGCAATGAACGGTGAGATCGGGATGACAAGCGTGCCCGGTCAAGGGAGCACCTTCTGGTTCCGTATCCCCCTGCCGGTGGCACAGCCGTCGACCGATCCCCTACCGACCGCCGAAATTCTCACCGGGCTGCGGGTACTGGTGGTCGACGACAACGCCACCAACCGACTGGTACTTGAATCGCAATTACGCGGCTGGCGGCTGCAACCTGACGCCGCGCCCGACGCCCGGACCGCCCTGGCCAGAGCCCGCGAAGCGGCAGAACGGGGAGAACCCTTCGACCTTGCGGTACTGGATCTCTGCATGCCCGAAACCAACGGCCTGGACCTGGCCCGCTCCATCAAGGCCGACCCCGCCCTGGCAACCATGGAACTGATCATGCTCACCTCCACCATGCAGATCAGCGGCGCAACAATTGCCGAAGCCGGCGTCCGGGAATGGCTGATGAAACCTGTCCGCAGTTCCGAGTTCTACAACCGCCTGATCCGCCTGATGTCCACCAGCGAACAACGCACCCCGGCCGAGAGGCTCACGGCCATGACAAGTGCGGCCTTGCGTGAGCGGCCAGCCACCAGGCCCGCGAGCCCAGGGCATATCCTCGGCCGACTCCTGATCGTCGAGGACAACGAAGTCAACCAGCTCGTAGCCCGCGCAACAGTGACGATGTTGGGCTACGCCGCGGACGTCGTCGCCAACGGCGTTGAAGCCGTGGCCCGCACCGAAAATACGCGGTATGACGCCGTCCTGATGGACTGCCATATGCCGGTCATGGACGGGTTCGAGGCCACCAGGATCATCCGGAGCCGCGAGAACACGAGCAGCCGGCTGCCCATCATCGCCATGACCGCCGGGGCCCTGGACGGGGACCGGGAACGCTGCCTCGCCGCCGGCATGGACGACTACCTCTCCAAACCCGTTGACGCCACGGACCTCGAAACAGTCCTGGCCCGGTGGGTCCCCGATCAGCCAACACGGTTCGTGCCCGGGGAACCCCTGGCCGTCACCGGCCGCCGGACCGCCAGTGACCAAACGTCCCCCCGGGCGGGGCTCGACCAGGGCCGTCTGGCCATCCTTCGAGACCTCGGACCGGTGGACGGGCTGGGCCTGCTGCCCGCGGCGGCAGAAGCCTTCCGGAAAGATGTCCCGCACCGGCTTGCCGCGCTGGACAGAGCAATCAACGACAACAACGGTCCCGCAGTGACCAGGGCCGCACACGCCCTGCGGGGTGCCGCGGCCAACATCGGAGCCACTGCAGCTGCGGCCCTGTGCGGCGACCTGGAAACTCTGGGATCGACCGGGCAGTACGACGACGCTGCGGAGCTGGTCCGCAGGTTGGAAACGGAGCTTGAGCAGGTGGATATCGAACTCGATCGTGCCCTGGACGTCGCCCCATGATGGTCCTGGTGGCAGATGACGACCCGGGCTCGCTGATGGTGGCCAAGGCCGCCGTCGAACGCTCCGGCCATAGCTGCCTCACCGCCAGTGACGGCGATGAGGCGTGGGCCCTGTTTCTGGAACACCAGCCGGACGTGGTGGTCACGGACTGGATGATGCCCGGCCTGGACGGACTAGCGCTGTGCCGCGCCATCCGGGCACGGACCACCGACCTGTACACCTACATCATGCTCCTGACGTCGCAAGGATCCCGGGACGACGTCCTCGCCGGCCTCGAGGCGGGCGCCGACGACTACGTCACCAAGCCGCTGGACCCCTTCGTCCTGCATACCCGGCTGCTCGTGGCACAGCGCGTGACCACACTCCACGCCGACCTGGCACACTATCGGACGATGCTCTCCCACCAAGCCCGCACCGATCCCCTGACTGGCCTGAGCAACCGCCTTAAGCTCACCGAAGACCTCCAACAACTGCACGCACGCAGCCTCCGGTATGGCGAGGAATATTGCCTCGCCATGTGCGACGTGGACAACTTCAAAAGCTACAACGACATCTACGGGCACCAGGCAGGCGACTTCGCCCTGCAGGCCGTTGGTGCCGCCCTCGCCACAGTCGCCCGCGCCAGCGACGGCGTGTACCGGTACGGTGGCGAGGAATTCCTGCTCATCCTGCCAAGGCAAACGCTACAAGGAGCCAAGGAAATGCTGGAAAGGGCGCTTCACGCGGTCCAGACGCTGAACATCACCCATTCCGGAGACCCGACCGGCCACCTGACACTCAGCGCAGGTATTTCAGCCTTCGCCGACTATCACGCCGAGGCCGACAACGTTCTGCGTGAGGCCGACGCGGCCCTCTACGCCGCGAAAGCAACCGGCCGGAACCGGGTAGAAATCACACCCTAAACCGCGTGCGCACCGCGCCCCACGCACTCCCGCGGATTGCGGTGCCAACATCGCATTGTGGACCGCCCGGCGCTTCACCCGAGAACGATACTCACAAAAATCACAGGATTCACCGGGGCCGCCTAACTCACAAAACTCACAGAAACTCATAGGATGGGTCCGTGATTGAAAATCCATTCAGACCCTCGGCGGGAGCGACTCCACCGGAGATCGTCGGCCGGGCAGGCCTCCTTGACGAATTCCAGTACGGCCTCCGGCTTGGCTCGGGCGCCCCGGGCCTGCTCACCATCTTCACCGGCGCCCGCGGGATCGGCAAGACGGTGATGCTCGGGGCAGCCCACGACGCCGCCCGCCAGGAAGGCTGGGCAGTCATCGCCGAGACCGCAACGGAAGGCTTCATGGGCCGCATCGGCGAGGCGATGCGCACTCTGACCGAGGAACTTGGCAGCGGCCCGCAGAACCGGCGCATAACCGCCATCGGCGCGGCAGGCTTCAGCATCACCACCCAGTTGGCACCCGAACGCCAGGTGGCATGGCGCAGGCTCGGCGAAGAACTTCTCCAACTCCTCAACGACAGAAACACCGGCCTGATCATCACAGTGGATGAGATTCACGCCGCGGACCGCAACGAACTGGCGCAGTTGGCAGCGAGCGTTCAACACTTCATTCAGGACCGGCTGCCGATCGGTTTGGTCTTCGCCGGACTGCCCGCCGCGGTATCGGACCTGCTCAACGAAGGCGTTGCGACGTTCCTGCGCCGGGCCGACAAAATAGACCTCCACGCAGCGGGCATCCGCGACGTCGAAAGATCCTTCACCTCCATTTTTGCCGCGGCCGGTTTCGACATACCGCCGCATCTCGTCCAGGAAGCAGCCGCCTCTACCGGCGGCTACCCCTTCCTGATCCAGCTCGTCGGTTACTTCCTCTGGCGCGAAGCCGAGAACAACAACGGCGCAGTGACCGCTGCCGAGGCGGACCGGGCGGTACAGGCCGCACACCGGCGCAACGCCCGCACCGTCATCGAAGCCGCCCTCTCAACCGCGTCCGGAAAGGACCTCGATTTCCTGCGCGCCATGGCCCAGGATGACGGACCGTCCATCGCTGGCGACATCGGACAGCGCCTCAAAGCGAAGACCAACCTCATTGCCAATTACCGCTCACGCCTGCTGGCCGCAGGCCTGGTCGAACCAGCCGGCCACGGCAAAATCGACTTCGCGATACCAGGCCTTCGCCAGTACTTGCGCAAGCTCAACGCCGACTAAAACCACCCAACCGGAACAGTGCAGGCCCCGGGACCAGAGTCAGAACTCCCCGGCCAGCACACGGGTTCAGCGCAGGAATGTCCAGGAACGCCGGCTCCAAAGGCGAGTCGGAACCGGTCATACCGGCCACCCATGAGGCGTGTTCGCCGTGGTCCGGGGCGCGACGGGTCTGCCACGGCTTCCATATGTCCTCACGATGGGGCGCCGGGGCGCAAGCGGGTCGCTGGCGAGGAACCGGTACAAATGCGCGTACTCCCACCCGAAAGCTGCCTGGAGTAACCTGATGGCCGTCGCTCAGGGGCATGCTCCCCCGGAAAATAGCAGGGCCGGGGTTGGGACAGTCTTGAGCGAACATTGTGCCTAACAGGGGCTGCCGTTTGGTAACCGGTCCTAGCCTTGAACCAAGTTCCCGCCGATTGGGGGGTGGGGTCTTGATGTGGGGAAGGGCCGGCGGCTGGGTCATCCATCAACTTCGGTGGGCCCCACCGTCGGCCCGCCACAGTGAATTCTTGGCTGGCCCCACTCTGCGCGCATAGCGGCCGAGGTCAGTCGGGCGGTGAGGTGAATCGTCGAGTATCCGCGTTGCAAACCGTCATGCCAAACGTTGCGCCCGAACCGATGGCCCGGAGCCCCGGCCTTAGGCGCAGGCCCGGCTCCAACTTGGCCCAACGGGCATGGGCGCAGTCTCCGGCGTCGAAGGTGAGCACGTCGCGCGTCTCTGCTGTCACCGCGACAGGCTCCGGGCAGCTGTTTGCCCGGATACTTCCTGGACAAACGGCGTTCACATCGGCCCGCAGCTGCAACTGGGCTGGCTCACTCCGCGGGATTGCGTCGAAGGATCCGGAGCAGATCGCCGACCAACATCCGTAATTCCTCGAACCCGTGTTGATAGTACAGAGGGGTCATCTGGTTCAGCGGGGCATCGTCCAACTCCGCCAGCAACCTGATGGCCTGTTCGATGACCTCCTGATCGCTCTCGTAGATCTGTGGGCGTTTTGGGATATCGGGCTCGTCTGTCATGGGTTCCTCGCTTGCCGGGTGGGTTTCGGCGGAGCCGCCTGGGCCGCCCGTCATTGGTGGTGCCGCCGTCAGCGGCTTAGACCGTTTTTCGCCCGCTCCGTGCCGAGGGCTGCACCTGTCCGGGTTTTGCGTGCCCTCGTCGCACCCTTGCCGATGGTGATGGCAGCGCCGGGGTGCGTCCCCTCGCTGCGTGCCGCGGTGAGCCGGCCGCGGATCTGCGCGTCGCTGGCCCCGGTGTCCTCCAGGGACTCGGCGAATTTTGTGTGGTGTTCGGCTGATCCGTAGCCGGCAGCTGATGCGGTTTCTGCTTTGAGTCCCTGATCGGTAAGGCGAGTGCTGTCGTTGCCTGTGACGCGGTTTTCGATTTCGCGGCCGACGCCGTCGAGGCGGGCGAAGAGTTCCTTTTCGGCCCGCTCATACCGTTGTTCCGTTGATGCAAATTCGGAGCCCGGGAATCCGCCCTCGGCCAAGAGCTTGGCTTCGTGCATCTCTTTGGCTGCTTTCACGAACCGGGGATCGTTGAAGTGGGATTCGCTGGCACCGTTGATGTTGGCGGTGGTTTCTTTGCGCAGCTGGTCGATGTCGGGGCCGTTGATGCCGTCCTTGCCTATGAGGAACAGCCGCTCTTTGATGTCGGCGTCTGCAGCCGCAGCCGCTTTGGGTGTTTTCGCGTTGTGGGCGCGCTGCAGGGCCTGTGTCAGTTCGGGGTTTGCCAGGTACTCGACGGGTACTTGGTGGCGCTCCATTTCGGGTGCCAGCTTTGTCGCCTGGGCTCGAAGTTCTTCCGCCTGTGCAGCCGAGATCAGTTGCATGGCTTTCTCGTGTTCGGCGGCGGCTTTCCGTGCTTCTTGCTGGCTGCGTGCCAGCTCGTCCAGCCTGGCCTGCTCGGTTGCGATGGTCGCGATTCCCGATTCGAGGTAGGCGGTGTCCGTGCCGACGTCGTGTGTGTCGATGCCGTATCGGGCGAGGACTTCTTCGCGGATCTTCGCGGAGGCTTCAAGGGCGGTGGGGTCGTGGTCTTTCCATCCTTCAGCGACGGCGTGTGCCGTGGCGATGTCAGCAGGCTGTGCCTTGTCCCACCACTCGTCCTTCTGCACGGGTGCGAGGACTGCACAGGCTGAGCTGCGTTCAGCCGCGAGGCGCGTCTCGGCTTCCCGTGCAGCCTGGGAGTCGAGGTGTTCCTGCTGTCGCTGGGCTTCCTGCCGGCGGCGGGCCAGCGTCTCTGCGATGCGTGAGGCGACCATCAGGGATTGCCGCATGCCGTTGTCGAGAAAGTCGTCGATGCCGTCTGATTCACTCATTGGTGTTCCCCTTGCACTAGTGGTGTGATTCTTATCGGTCGAGTCCCGGCCCGGTGCCCCGGTTGGGTTGATAGGTCTTCGCTGGTGTGGACGGCGTAAGTGTCGTTGGAACCACCGAACCGGGACGGATCGGTGCCATCCCGCGGCGGGCAATATCAACTGCCCTGGGCGGCACCGCAGCTACTTCGGCGGGTTCCAGTCCTGCTCCTACCGGAACGGTCTTGGGCATGGTTGCGGTGAGCGGGGCCAACTGGTTCTCGACTACTGACCGGATGCGTTGGGCTTCCCGGGCACGGCCGGACTGGGCGTGCATTTCGTACACGGCGAAGGCGGTGTTGATCAGCTGCACCATGAGGGCCGTCTGCGCTGCCGTCTTATTCTTGCTCGACGCCGCCATGAACAACATGGCGGTACCGGCAATGGACGGCAGCGCAACGGGTTTGCCATGCTCCCGTGGGGCTCGGAGCTGAGCCGTGCGGGACAGCTCAGCTGCGGTGGCGGCCAGTGGCCCCGGGGTCGGTTCCAGTCTGTAAGACCATGCTGCGAAGGCGCCGGAAACATCGCGGGCTGCCTTGGCCCAGGTGGCGTGATCATCCCGCGGGATCTTGCGAAGCTCGTCCGCCAGGGTGGCGGTGTTCCGGGTGTAGTCAACCCAGAGCTGCGGGTCCGGTGTGGCCTTCTCCGGGCCGCGGGGGTTGGCTTTGCGTTTGTTCCGGGCGGCGGCATTCCACTCGGCCGCTGCCTCAATCGAGGCCTGCGGGCTGTCCGTCCATTCCTGCCGTAACTGGCCGAGGCGGAGGTCGGTAGCGAGGGTGCCGCCGCCGAACCAGATCGGCCGCTCCCCCGGCTTCGGGCGCTCGGCTACGGAGTAGCCGACGATGACGTCGGTGGTGTTCTTCGCATACCGGGGACGCACCAGCAGGCCGGTGTCTCTGGTGCGGCGGATGAACTCCGCTTCAGTGCCCGACGCTGTGGCGCTGGCACGCACCTTCCTGGCCAGGGAGGCGCGGTGCATTTCCCGTTCATCGCGTGCCGCGGTGGCCTTCTCGGCCCGGTCGTACCCGCGGGTGGCGTGCACGCTGGAGAGCTCTTCGAGCCCGTACTTGGTTTCCAGTTCCCGGCAGGTCTGCTGTGCGCGTTTGTAGTCACCGTGGGTGGAGGCCTTGGTGCCGTCTTCCTGGACGAGGGACACGGCAATGTGGATGTGGTGGTTGCCGTTCTCGCTCGTGCCGTGGTTGATCGCGACCCATCGGCAATGGGCTTTGCCGCTGGCTTCGGTGAAGCCCATCGCGTCCACGAAGTCGTTCGCGATGTCGCCCCACTGCTGGTCCGTGAGGGCGCCTTCTTCAGCGCGGAGGCTCAACGAGCAGTGCCACACGTCCGCGTGCTTGTGCCCGTTCGGCACCCGTTCCTTCGTCACCGGGTCCCAGCGGAAATCCTTCTGCAACACCTCGACACCGAAGGCCTTGCGGGGCTGATCCAAATGCTTCGCGATCGCCGCCGCATCGTCCTTATCCAGGATACCGTCGTCGAACCAAGCCATGATCGCCGCGTCCCCCGCCACCAGGTGCGGGTCCGTGTGCGCGTTCCTCGTCTTATCCGCATCCGTCGACACCAGGTACACCATCAAGCCGGCCATCCTCGAGCCGCGGGTGATGTTTGGAATCATCCCTACATCAACCCCTCAATGGTCCGGTCAATCCGCATCGCCACCTCACGCACATACGCCAGCACAGCCTTGGCATCCTGGGGGAACTCGTCGCCGGCGTTTGCGTGCCGGGCGATCTGGTTCACGTTGTTCGACACCCGCGCCAGCAACGTGTGGATCGCCATCAGCTCCGCCATCGCAGCTTTCCGCTGCGTCGGCGTCTCCGACGATTCCGACAAGGCGGCCGTGAGCAGCAGGTTCGGAACAGTGACCTTCTCCCGCCCCGCCCGGGCAACCAGGGCCGCTTCCTCCTCCGCGGTCACCCACACATCCCGGCGCTTCTTCGTCCCCGCCGGGGAATTCGCACGCCGCCGCCTCGACAGCCTGGAGCGCGGCTTCTCATCCTCTTCAGACACGCACTCCCCCAATCCCTCAAACGGCCCAGCGCAGCGACCCCGAAACCGGGGACCACACGATCAGTGTGCCAAGCGAACAACCACCGGGCTGTGAGCGACACGCCATTTACACCCGTGTAAATGTATAGCTTGCTCCGCGGACGTTGGCTCAGCCGCAGAGCCCGCCGCAGGCGGGTCTGCGGCTGAGAATTGGACCGCCGCTGCGCGTCGCTCCACCAAAGCGGTGGACTGCTGTGGTTACGGTGGGTGCATGCCAACCATCGATATTGAACAGACCCGCAACCAGGCCCGCGCCCTGCTGGACTCCCGCATCGAGTCCGTCACAAACCTGGTCAAGACCAGGCAGCGGATCACCGACCTGCGCGAGCAGCTCGCCCACGCCGAACGTGACGACAAGCGCGCCTACGTCCGCGCCACCAAGGACGGGTGGAGTCCCGAAGAACTGAAGAAGCTCGGGCTCGAATCCGGCGCCGCGACGCGTCGCCGGAAACCGGCCACCACCCGGTCCACGGCCGACGATTCGCCGTCCACAGACGGTGCAGCTACCGGGGCTGAGTAGCCTAGCCCCTCGCCCACTTGGGCACGGCAAAAGCTAAATCCTCCGGTCTTTTCCCGCACATAGGTGGACGACGGGACCCAGCATGACCGGTTGCACACAATCGCCAGCACACCACAGCTGCGAAGGTCACCACCGGGCCCGGCGAATGTGCACAGCCTCGAAACTGCCGGAGCGCCAACGGGCCCCTTCCCCATGGTCCAAGACCGACGCTGCCGACGCACCTAAAAGGGCGGCTGGGTTTTTCAGCCGGGATGACACTGGACTACACAGCGCGGCAACCTTGGGTGCATACGGAACCACTCCCGGGGGCTGGCTTTCAAGGCACAGGGGGCTTCCCGGGACGGTACAGGGCGGTGACAACCACAAGCTGCAGGGCGGTACTTAATCACCACCGACTTCCGCAGACCCGCGTGATCCAAGCAATGGCACCAGCCGCAGCAAAAGGGTTCACAAGATGGTGACCTGGCTCGAACAAACAGAAGGCCGGCAACCCGTCAGGATGCCGGCCTTCATCGTTCAGTTCGTTCGCGGATCATTCGTCCGCGACGGTCTCGCCCTCGGCAACCTGACCGGACGCAATGCGCTCCGCGGTCTTCTCGTAGGCGGCATCGATGTAAGCCGCCAGGTCATCTTCCCGAACCCGCCAGATGCCCCTCGGGCCGAACGTCGCTGCCCTTAATTCACCACTTCGCACCAGCGCGTAGACCATCGGTTTACCGAGGTTCAGGATCTCCTGGACCTCATCTATCGTCAGCATCTTCGGGAACGGCAGGGACGTCCGGACGCCGGTCTTGTTCATGTCTTCGGTCCACTGGCCCATCGCTACGTTCCCTCGTTTCGGTGCTGCATTTCATCCATCGTTCTCTGCCCCCGCCGCAGCGCGCCGGCCAGCACCGGAATCCACGGCTTACCTCCGTTGTACTTGCGCTGCAGACGCTTCACTTCACGCATCGTCGCCCGGACAATAAAGTCCGAAACACTCGCGTCGCCCTCCTGCAAACCTGCCGCTTTGAACGCCGCCCGGACCTGCCCCGCCTGCTCCTCGGTGTAGTAAGGGGTGAAGGCAGCTGTCTTTTTTTGTTGCGTCATCACAGCACCGTTTCAGGCTGCTGCAAGTCCATTTAGGAAATAAGGGTTCACGACTCTCCCTCTGTCTTGTATCCCTGGCCGGCGATGGCGTTCTGCGCCTCGGCCAGGTGTTCCCCCAGCTGCTCGGCCAGGCCAGCGGCCGCACGCATATGCTCGGCGGCCACCGCTGCAGACACTGCGGGATCCCGGCCATCGTCCTCGTACACGTCGTACTCGGTCAACGACCGTTCCAGGCCTGCGGCGAGCTGCCGGAGCGCCTGGGCCAGCATGGGCCCGGTGGCTCCCTTCAGATTGCCCAGCACCTTGTACACCGTTGGGGCCGGATGCGTTTGACTCATGTGGCAGATCGCCCGGACCGAGTCATAGATGGCATCGGCTTCCTGGACAACCGCGGGCATCTCGTCACTCATCTAGAGACTCCTTCTTCGTCGTAGGGGCGCCCCTTTCAGGTGCAGCGTCCCAGATGTTTCTGTTCTGATGTGGACAGTCGGTGTCAGGGCCAGCGTATCTGCTGACCCCGACAGTTGGCCTGCTTAGAAGGGGGGTTCGGAGTCGGGTCCGTTGCCCCATCCACCGGCGGCGTTGCTGGTAGCCGGGACGGCCCAGGGATCATCCTGCGGCCCGGACTGGGGCTGGGCGTTTCCGCCGCCCTGGAAGCCACTCCCCTGGCCGCCCTGGCTGCTGCGCTGGGTGCGGGTGATCTTGGCATTGGCATACGGGAGCGAGGGGCCGATCTCGTCCACTTCGAGCTCGATCACGGTGCGCTTCTCCCCTTCCTTGGTTTCGTAGGAACGGGACTTCAACCGGCCCGTGACAATCACGCGCATGCCCTTGGTCAGGGACTCGGCCACGTTCTCCGCCGCTTCCCGCCACACACTGGCACGGAGGAAAAGCGTCTCCCCGTCCTTCCACTCATTAGACTGACGGTCGAAGGTCCTGGGCGTTGAAGCGATGGTGAAGTTCGCTACGGCCGACCCACTCGGAGTGAATCTCAGCTCTGGATCTGATGTCAGGTTTCCAATGACAGTAATCGTCGTTTCGCCGGCCATGATGGTTCCTTTTCCTCGCGTGCTGGTGATGTTCTCGGTGTCTGTTGGGGGTTCGTTCTGAGGTTCGGTCCCACCCGGTTCGTCGTGGGTGAGGTCGTTGGGTTGGTACTGGTTCGCAGTGTGCGCGTCCCAGAGACCGCCATCCCCGATCGGGGCGCGGTTGATCGTCTCCAGGTACCGGTCGTCCCCTCCCTTGTCCGGGACGGCGTAGAAGCCGTCGTGCAGGTCCTCAATAAGGGGTTCCACAATGGCGGGTTCCACAACGTAAGGGTCCACAATGTCGGGGTGGATCCTGCCGCTGGGGTTGACCTGCCGGAACAGGTCCACCTCCAACGGGATCCGTGGGCTGAGTTTGTACCCGATGACCGGGCGCGGGGTGGTCACGGTCCTCACGCTGCCTTGTGACTCATGGCCGCCTGGACAAGCTTGTCGCGGCGCAGGCCCGACCAGTGATCCTTGTCGTCCGTGTTGTTCACGACGACGGGCGCCTGGGAGTAGCCGAGTTCGGCGGTGATGTACTCCAGCGCTGCCGGGACATCGGTGATGTCCACGGCCGTGTAGGTGATGCCCTTGGAGTCGAAGTAGTCCTTCGTCTTCTCGCAGTTCGGGCAGTCGGGCTTGGTGTAAACCGTGTAAGCGGTGGGCGAAGCAGTCATTTTCAGCACCTGGTTTCGTATCAAATGAGTTTCGTTCGTCTGGCTGACTTGCTACCTGAATTTTAGCAATCATTCAACTGAATGAACAGAGCCTTTACCGCTTATTCTTAGGCTTTCTGGGGAACATTTCTTACGCGCAAATGTGCAATTCCCCCTGCCGCCGATTTCGGTTACGGATGGCGAGTCCCGCCGCTGGCGACTGTGGTCATCCCCGCAGGCTCCGACGGCGGCAGCCCCCATGCGCCTTGGAAGGTTCGTGCCGGCTGTGGTGACGTAGGGGTTTTGGGTAATGGGCGATGTGAAGAGGTGTCGTCCCGGCTGGAGGAATGCGTGCCCTGGTGTTTGGGTTCACCCGGCGGCGTCAGTGGTGGCCCATGGGGAAGGTGTCCGGCCGGGCGGGGTGCCCGGCTGTGGGTAGCCTACGGTGAGGTGTGTGAGGGCCGGCGGTCCAGGCAGGGGAAGCGGGGGTGTTGGTGTATGGGCGGGGCGCGGCGTGCTGCACCGGACGCGGAGTGGGTGCAGATGTATCGGATGGGCCTGCCTGCTTCCAGGATCGCTTCGTTGTCGGCGGCCGCGGAGTCCACGGTCCGGTATCACCTGCAGATCGCGGCCCGGGAAGAACCGTCCCTCCGCGCCGAGCATCGACGGGCGGCGCCGCGCCCTCCGGCGAAGATGGACAGCCGGAGCCTGCAAAACCTCGAGGACGTTATTGCCCTGTACAGGGCGGAAGGCCGGCTGCCCGGTCCCCGGGCGAAGTCTGCGCGGGAGCGCGCCCTGAGCACCTGGCTTGGGCGCAGGCGCCAGGACGCCGACAACGGCGCCCTCTCCCCCACTGTCAAAGCCCGGCTCGGGGAAATCCCGGGCTGGGACGCGCCGCGCCGGCAGAAAGAAAGACGCGAAGCGCTGTGGAATCAGCGCCTGGCCGAACTCTTCGCCTATCGGGCGGAAGGCAAGGACTGGCCGCTGCGCAAGAAAGCCGGCACGGAGCAGGAGCGTGTACTCGGGGTGTGGATCCACAGCCAAAGAATCACCTACCACCAAGGCACATTAACCCCAGCCAGGCAGGCAAGGCTGGACACGGAGCTGCCGGGCTGGCGGCAGGGCCGGCCCCGACGGGGCGGCCGTCCAAAACCTCACTGAGACTCGGGTTCTCTTGTTAACCCGGAAAAGAGCCGGCATGTGCCGCCCCTTTCCGTGATGGGGGCATGGGGAACAGCACTTCATTCGTACCGAAGTCGGCAATGAGGTGATCGCGGGTGACCCTGTGGACCTGCTTTGAATTGGTTCCGGTTCCAACCAGCACGACACCCAAGAGATTCAGTGATGGGTTGAGCCCGACAACGCTGTCCATGCGCGCTGCCACCGCAGCGACACCTTTGCGGTTGGACAAGTCGGTCTTTAGCGGGACCAGGGCGTACCGGGCGGCTGCGGCGGCCGCGGCCTGGAGAGGCTCGTTACCTGGCGGGCAGTCAAGAAGAACGAGGTCGTACTCCCCCGCGATGGTTGCCAGCATCTTCGCAAGCGCTGATATGTAGGCTCTGTTGTCAAGAGTGCATGGATGAGCGACTCCTGGGTTTATTTTCAGGGGTCGCTCATCGTGTACCGGCCGGTCGTGATGCTGTGGGGGGTAGCTGGTCGTTTTTCGGCTGGCAGTGTCAGGCTGATATT